>JAFEGU010000100.1 GCA_018239725.1 Verrucomicrobiota bacterium
AACACTGATCGGCGGAGATCCCGGGATCGGAAAATCCACGCTGATGATGCAGCTTGCCCAAAAATTAGCCGAGCAGGATTTGACAGTCCTCTACGTTTGCGGAGAGGAGTCTGTGGAGCAGACGTCGCTGCGTGCAAACCGCTTAAATGTGAACAGCGACCGCCTCTATCTTTTAAGCGACACCCTCTTTTCCAACGTCAAGATGCACGTCGAGCAGCTGAAGCCCGATGTCTTGATTGTTGATTCGATCCAGATTTTGTATAAGAGCGAACTTCCCTCTTCGCCAGGATCGGTGAGTCAAGTGCGGGAGCTTGCGACAGAGTTCATGCATCTGGCCAAAGGGCTTGGCATCGCCACCTTTCTGATCGGGCATGTCACAAAATCAGGAGAGATCGCAGGGCCCCGCGTTCTAGAGCACTTAGTCGACACAGTCCTAGACTTCGAAGGGGATAGGCAGCATGGATACCGGTTGCTGCGATCGGTTAAAAACCGTTTCGGGCCGACCGATGATATCGCCCTTTTTCAAATGGTCTCGACAGGTCTTGCCGAGGTTAGCAACCCGTCCGTCTTATTTCTCGAAGAGAGGATGAAAGAGGTCGCAGGTTCCGTGATCATTCCGACGATCGAAGGGACCAGGGCCTTGCTGATCGAGGTCCAAGCTCTCGTTGCAGCTTCCGCTTTCTCCACATCTTCGCGCAAATCGACAGGCCTCGACCAGAACCGTCTTTCATTGCTGTTGGCCGTATTGGAAAAACGGATGGGGTATCAGCTGCACCATTGCGATGTGTTCGTATCAGTTGCCGGCGGACTCAAGATCGTCGAACCGGCCATTGACTTGGGACTCTTGATGGCCATTGCCTCCTCATTTTGCAATAAACCGATCGATTCAGAGACTGTCGTGATCGGAGAAGTGGGGCTTGGCGGCGAGGTGCGCAGCGTCCCTCGGATCGAGAACAGGATCCGAGAAGCGATCCACATGGGCTTTTCCCGATGCATCCTGCCTCAGCGCAACCTCAAGGCGATCGGTACGGAGCTGACCAAGAAAATTTCTCTCATTGGAGTTGAAATGGTGGAGGAAGCAATCCATGAGCTCATCCGGTAAACTCATTTTGCGCGTCGGCGGACGCCAGTCCCGTTTATCGCGCGCCCAAGTCTTTGAGGTCCTTTCTGAAATACAAGCCTTTCATCCCCATGTCGAGTTTGAGCCTGTCTGGTTGGAAACGACTGGAGACCGCGATCTAGCGACATCGCTGCGCAATCTTGAAAAGACCGATTTTTTCACAAAAGAGATTGATCAAAAGCAGGTGCAAGGGGAGTTTCGCATTTCAATCCACTCTGCAAAAGATCTTCCCGAACCGCTAGCATCAGGACTTCAGATCGTCGCTCTCACCAAAGGAGTTGATTCATCCGATGTGATTGTGTTAAGAAAAGATCATTTACCTTTCGGCGCGAAGATCGGCACGTCGAGCGTACGGCGCGAGCAGAATATCAAAGACCTCCGTTCCGATTTAGTATGCGCTGACATCCGAGGCACGATCGACAGCCGGCTGGAGCAGCTCGATGCAGGGGACTACGATGGCATAGTGATGGCGGAAGCTGCCCTCATCCGCCTTGGGCTCGCCGATCGGAAGAGGATTACTTTGCCGGGAGAATGCGCACCCTTGCAAGGGCAGCTTGCCGTTATTGCACGTGCAAACGATGAAGAGATGGCGCAGCTTTTCTCCTGTATTGACACACGAGGTGGCTATGAAAAGAGTCTTGTATCTGGGAACGGATCCGACGCAGTTTGCAGCCCAAGGGCATTTTGATGGGCACCTGATCCATTATCCCGTGATCCAAATTGTTCCTAAAAGTCCTTTTTCCCCTGAATTAAAGCTTGCGTACGATGATTTGAAGGAATACACCCATCTGATCTTCACTAGCAAAAACGCGGTGCAGATTTTCTTCCGGCATCTCAGCGAATTAAATTTAAGCAATGCGATCCTGACAGATAAAACGCTGATTGCGATTGGAGTTGTTACGGCAGCGTACCTGAAGGCGCAGGGAGTCTCTGCTTCCCATATCGCTCAGCAGGAATCCCAAGAAGGTCTGGTCCAATTGCTTAATCAGCTCGATATAGAGGATAGTTATTTTTTTCTTCCCAGATCTGCTCTTTCCCGGCCTGTGCTTATCCAATATTTCATAAAAAGGGAAATCCGGTTTCAAGCGTGCGACCTTTACGACACAAAAACCTTCAAGACGGCTCCAGCTCCTGAATTGAAAGTGATCGATGAGATTGTCTTTACAAGCCCATCGACCGTCAAAGGGTTCATCGAAATTTATGGAGCGCTTCCTCAAGACAAAAAGCTTCTTGCCATCGGTCCTATTACTGAAAACGCCCTTCGACAGTTTATATAGCAATATCAGTGATTTGAAAGGTTCATGTTTTGGGCCATTCTGTATCAGCCATGTGTGTTCACAAGACCTGCTTCTATAATTGCTAAAGCAGATCCCAAATTCAGTTTGTCAGCTTGGTCAAATTCCATTTTTTGAATCATAATGTGTATAACTACTTGAAAAAATCCACGGAAAATTCGAAGTTGCGTTTATTATTTCAATAAAACAACATCTGTTATAGTAGATAATGTTCCTGTGTTTTCAGAAGGATTTTTCAAGTAAAAATTTCCACTGGTATTTATTAAAGAATAACCACTTTCATTTTTGTTGTTTAATAGATTCAATAAAAGTATCGGAGTTCCAGGAGCATTTGTTTTAGCAGAAAGTCCAAAAAAACCTGCAGCACTCTGACTAATGTAATTATTGTTCAAACTACAAGTTAAATTTCCATTTCCAAAAATGTTGATATTTATTCCATTATTTCCTGAATTAACAATTGTGTTGTCTGAAATATTTAATTCCCCTGATATTGAACCTGATCCTGTACCTGTACCAACATATAGTAAATCGGCAGTACCATTTTTTATTACGTTATTAATAATACCACCTTGAACTCGCACATTTGTTGCTGCAGCACTACTAATTCCATAAAAAATTGGATTACTACCATTCCCTGCATTTTCAAGACTATTATTCGATATAAAATAGTTACAGCTTGAATTAAGAGAAAGGTTCATACCAATTCCAGCCCAGAATCCAGAAATTTGGTTATTACTAGCATAGCCACTCATTGACTGTGACTCATCAACAGTTAACCGAATTGCCTGCTGGGTATTGGTAACTAACCCGGTCATCTGATTATTTGTAATTAAGACGACGCCACGCCCCTGAATCATAATTCCTGGATAATCGAAGCCTCCTGAAAACAAATTATTGTTGATACTTGCTCCATTGGTTCCACTAGCACCCAGTATCAATGGAAAGTTACCTGCTCCCCCAGGAATGAGATGCAATCCAGATACTTCGTTGCTGTTCGCAAGAACAACTGCAGAACCTCCAGCATTCATCAGCAATGGATAGTTGCTTGACAATTGAGGAATAATCACTTTTCCCTTCGTTGTACTTAAGAGATGCTCTACGCCTGATCCAAAAAACTTTTGTCCATTTTTTAGAATAATACCTTGATCCATTCCGGTTACAGTGCCATCGCCTGGGAAAACATAAATCATATCATTCGGAGCCGAGGCATTTTGGGCTTGCAAAAGGGTTGGAAATGGACTCTGAACTGTCCCTGCGGAACTACTTGTATTGTTAACAAACCAAACCTGCCAAGGAGAGCCTGTAGCTGGATTGATCGCTTTCTCTCGACGCTTTATTTTTTTTACAACAGGTATTTCCAATCGATATGGTGCAAAGGCAGCTCGGGAAAGCATCAAATCATTGTGCTGCGGGCAGCCTTTTCCTTTTCGCTTGAGTTTTTTTCCGAAGGGATAACTGATTCCGATCGTCCCTTGAAATACACTTTTGAAAAGGCTGTCAAATGAGTATGTTGCCTCGACAGATACGTACTCTCTATATCTTCCAAGAAGACGTGCTTTCCCTCCCCACGACCTAGCATGTGGTGAAGTAAAATAATAAGGGCCAACACCGGAAAATAGATCATATTTTATGCTTTGTGTAATATGGACCCCGGCTTCAGCATCCCATCCAGTAAGAGCATATTTCTGTTTGTTCTTTAACAAGATATGGTGACCATCAAAACGATCAAATTTATAGCTATAGCCACGCCCTTTATCTTTGCCGACAGGAAAGTAACCATTCATTCGATATTCCATTCGCTTTCCTAATAGCTCTATCCCTGGACTAATCTGATTGACAATATTAAGATGGTGATTTTCCTGTCGAATATCATAATAACAAAACAGGCCCAATAAGTGGCTAATTGAGGAGAGAACCGTACGACCTCCGATTCCTAAATTGCCAGCTAGCTTTCCGTTATTGAAGATATGACCACGTATGTCAAGAAAAGGCATTAAATAAGGATTATGGTTATAAATTCCAAACCCTTCTAGTGTTGTATAACCATCTTGATAACCAATTCCTCTTGTTTCTGTATGGCGTATGCCGACATGCATAATGTGATATGGGGAAATGCACTCATTTTCACTTTGTTGATTATCAAAATGACTTAAAGAGGGATCAAAATCATTGTCAAGATCCTCCTCAACAGCGCTGATATAAAAATCCGGATATTCATTTTCATCACTATTTTCTGAAAACTCATGAGCATCATCCATTTCTCTTGAGTGGTCGTAACTTAAGCCATTACTTTCTAGAGCTGTATTCAGAACAAAATGACTAAAAATAACTGTAAAAATTTGAAAAGATCTTTTGCACAATTCAAACCATGATGCAAAATTGCCTTGTCGCTGTCTGATTTTACTGATCATCTTATGGCTCTTTGTATTTATATTGATGTCTTTCAAGTTTGGCACAATTTTCGACTTTGTCCATAGTTGATCCGCGTGCCCAAACACAAATAAAAATATACCGGAACAACTTCAAGAATCAGTTATTGACACGGTCGTCTGGCAATGAATTTGAGATCCGCCTAATCGCCCAACTTATTCAGTTCAGCTGCTTCGGCATCGGTATTGCCTGACTAAAATTCATGGTGGCTCATTTTCATATTCCCGATTCTTGAAGTTATACTGGAACCGTTTAGGTTTTGTGAATTTCGACTTGCTGCGACTTTGTCAAATCGATCCTCATCCTCACCCTGCCCGCTTGGGGCAGAGCTTCGTTCGTCGGAGCCAGTTCGCAGCCAATGCTGCTTGACCTGTTCCTCGCTGCGAAGGTCCACCGGACCTTCTCGTGTGTCCGCAGCCTCGATTTTACTTTGTCTTGCCGATTCGAAATCCACAAAACCTAAACGGTTGCAGTACATTTCAGTATAACCCAAGTTAAAGTAATTTAATGAAAAAATACAACATTTTTTTTAAGCGCAAATTAATTCATTAAAAATCGAAGCGTGCGGATACGGTAAGCCCTTGCGTCGTTAGGTCTCCATTATTGAATGCTGTCTTTCCATGATTAAAAAGGGCAATTGCATCCATGAAATTATACAGTTGGTTTTGACCCCAGAAAATGTGCTCTTCCCAGCCGGCTTGCAGACCAATGTGATACCGGTCTTTTAAGAACATGTAGTCCCAGCGCAGTCCCATCGCCAGGTCTGCAATTGCTCTAGCAATTTGGAAGCTGTCATGGTTCGTTTTATCAAAGACGAACTGAGACCCGAGGATCAATGCGGATAGGTTGTTCTCGCGATTGATAGAAAAGTTGCCGTAAAGAAGGGAGATCGCGAAATCTCCGAAGATGCTGATTCCCCATCCCAGTTCCCATTGCGAGTCGACCCCTCCGCGAAGCCCCATGCCCCAATAGTCATTATGGTACTTGACGTCGTTAAATGAAGAAGGCTGGATGATAAGTTGGCCTCTATATTCGAAATTAAAATGCTGCTCGATCCATGCCGTTCTCACGCCTGCATGAGGGCGGAGGGTAAATGCTTTTCCAAGATAGCATTCTCTTCCTAGCTCCAAGTCGATGATGTTGAGATGAAGATTCCAATGTTCTTTTGCGGTGCTTACAGCAGCAGCTCCCATAATGGAGTCTGCGTAAGTTGGGAATAGGAACTTAGTCCCGCTGGACTTGGCATGACCATGAGCAGACAAATGGATGCGGGTCCATTGGGCAAAGATGTCCCAATCATCGTGGCAGGTATTCCATCCTGCGCCGATGCGAAAGCCATAGTTCCATTCAAAATCTGGATTTTTCAGCGTGCCGCCTATGGGATAGAAAGAGGCTTGATCGTGGATCGGGGCTTTTAAAGCATAAGGGATCTCATTAACGTTCGCTCTCCAATAAAGAAAATCACCGGTGAGGAAAACATTCCATCCATGCGCAACTTGGGGCCTTCCGGGTGAAAGGACAGTTTGCCCGTTTTGCTTGTTTTGCATGTTATTGACTTGTTGTTGCAGAAGGGAGACTTTGTTCTGCAATTCCTTAATAGCGGGGTCTGTGTTAACGAGCGTTGTCTGCGGTTCAGCTTGTGCAACGCGGGGCTTTTGCTGTTGCTGCCTGCGCGGCTGCGGGTGCTCGATCGATTGATTGGAGATGATATGTTTATTCCGCAGTTCTTGTTGCAGACGTTCAGCGACATCCTCCGATTCAGCGAAAGCTAAGATAGGCGTGATGGCTAAAAGGAGATGAAAAGAGCGCATGGTCGACTCCAAAAGTTAAAGGAAGAATCTGTACCGAAATAACTTGAAAAATTGGTTTTTGGCAAGCCGGTTCGTGCCATAAAGGCACTTCACCTGCTCTGCACTGCGAAGGTCCACAGGACCTTCTATTGTATTCGCAGCCACTAAATTTGAACCCGCCTGCATCGCCCAACTTATCCAAGTTGAGCTGCTTCGGCACCAGCTAAGCTTGGTTCAAATTTAGGGCACCTCGTTGTCAAATTCCCAATTTTTCAAGCTGTTTCGGTATAACCTAGCAAAAAATTGATTTTATTTAGAAGGAATTGTACAAATCTCATTTGAAGTTTATGATAGCGCCAAAACAACACGCAAGGAGTGTTCCATATGACAAATCCTACACCCTATCGCCTTCCAGATCTACCCTATGACTTTAGTGCTTTAGAGCCCGTCATCTCTTCAGAAATTATGCAGCTCCACTATTCCAAGCACCATAATGCCTATGTCACCAACCTGAATGCTGCCTTAGAGAAATACAGGGAAGCTGAAGCAAAAGGGGATATCGCATCGATGATCGGCCTCCAGCAGGCGATCAAGTTCAATGGCGGCGGACATGTCAACCATTCGATCTTTTGGACAAATTTAGCTCCAATGGGAAAAGGCGGGGGAGAAGCTCCGGCAGGAGATCTTGCGGCAGCTATTCAGCGCGATTTCGGCTCGATCGAACAATTTATTGAAAAATTGAGTGCCCAAGCGGTTGCAATCCAAGGCTCTGGTTGGGGATGGCTTGGCCTTAACCCCTCTACAAACCATTTAGCGATCGCAACTTGTGCAAACCAGGATCCTTTAAGCACGCAAGGACTTGTTCCTTTACTAGGGATCGACGTATGGGAGCATGCCTACTATTTGCAGTACAAAAATGTACGGGCTGAATATGTAAAAAATATTTGGAAAATCGTCAATTGGAAGAATGTCCAAGAGCGTTACGAAGCAGTAATAAAGAAGTAAATAATTAAATAGCGCAGGAATTTTAATTACTGTTGTTTTCTTATGTTTACTTTGTTAATGTTTTATCATTTACAGAAAAATTAAACGGATTTCTTTATGGGTCTCTTTTCGCGCAGCAAACCAAAGATAAAGGTTCAGTCTACTAAAAAAGATGGCTACAGCGGCTGGGTCAAATGCACCCATTGCCATGACATGATCCATGCGAACGAATTGCAGCAGAATCTGCATTGCTGCCCAAAATGCGACTATCATTATCGTCTCAATGCGACCCAAAGGATCCAACTGCTGGCTGATGAGGGCACATTCCAAGAGCTCTTTACTGCGTTCAAGCCGACCGATCCTTTGAATTTTGTCGATTCGGAAGCTTATAAGGACAGGATCGTCAAAGCCCAAAAAAGCTCGGAAAGAGATGAAGGGGCCATGGTGGGAACAGCTGAGATCTTGAAAAAGGAAGTGGCGATCGGCGTCCTCGATTTTGCGTTTATGGCGGGATCGATGGGGTCTGTTGTCGGAGAGCGGCTGACATCGATCATCGAACATGCCATTACCCATAGGCTCCCTTTGATCATCGTCTCTTCTTCTGGGGGAGCGCGGATGCAGGAATCCTGTTTGTCTTTGATGCAAATGGCTAAGACATCAGCTGCGCTTGCGAAGCTGCATGAAGCCGGACTTCCTTATATCTCTATCTTGACAAATCCGACAACGGGCGGAGTCACCGCTTCGTTCGCCTCGCTTGGCGATATCATCATTGCAGAGCCTGATGCCTTGATCGGGTT
>JAFEGU010000101.1 GCA_018239725.1 Verrucomicrobiota bacterium
CATAGCTTTGCTAAGGGAGTCCTAGGTGTGTACTCTTGGCATGCTCCATATTTTTCCAGTATTCTTTTAGTCATCCCGGAAGTAAATGCTGAAAACTTATTATCAAGCATGAACAAACAGAGGTTCCCATTAAAGGAAAGCCATTCCAGCTGATGCTGAAGATTTTTAAAAGTTTCCGGCAAGCCTTGCAGGCGGTTGTTAGATAGGTCAAGGATCCTCATGCTGCGCAGATTTCCAAACGACTTTGGCAAGTCTTTTAGGCGGTTATTAGCAAGGGTAAGCGTTCCCAAAAGTTGAAGGTTTCCAAAAGTTTCCGGCAAGCTTTTTAGGCGGTTGTTCAGAATGTAAAATGATGATAGCTGCTGTAGATTTCCAATTGCCACAGGCAAGCTTTCTAGATCGTTGTTGCTAAGGTGAAGTGTTCGCAGCTGTCCAAGGTTTCCAAAAGACTCAGAAAGGCTTGCTAGCTTGTTGTTTTGAAGGTCAAGAGATACCAGCTGCTTAAGATTTCCAAATGTATCTGGAAGGCTTGCTAGCTTGTTGTTTTGAAGATAAAGATGTTCTAGCTGCTTAAGATTTCCAAAAGACTCAGGAAGGCTTGCTAGCTGGTTGTATTCAAGTCGAAGCTGTTTCAGCAGTCCAAGTTTTCCCAAAGACTCCGGAATGCTTGCTAGCTGATTGTTTTGAAGGTTAAGCTCTCGGAGCTGTCCAAGGTTTCCAAGAGACTCAGGAAGGCTTGCTAGCTGGTTGCGCTCAAGGTTAAGCCATTCCAGCTGCTGAAGGTTTCCAAATGACTCAGGAAGGCTTGCAAGACAATTGCCCTGAAGATCCAGTCCTTGCAAATTAACAAAAGCCCCGATTTCTTGAGGTAGGACTTGCAAATTCATCGAGCTTAAATTTAATTCGACAATATTTTGAATTCGTTCGTTGTTATCTGGATTGTTTATCCATTCTCGGATTGCTTGCGGGTCTCTTGGTATCGGCTCATTCTGAAAATTTATCGATCGTGCAATCCTTTCCCATACCGCTACTAGCGACTCGTCTTCGAGTTGTTGATTGGCTCTTAGGTATTGCTCAGGAAAAAGAAGGCAATGGGAGCCGATGACTCTTGATAAATCTTTAAAAAGCTGGAAGCTCTTCAGTTGATCTGAGTTTGCGTTTATGATCCGTTGAAATGCGGGAATGCTTTGAAAAAAGGGGTGATTTCTCAGAGCAGTCATAATGTTATAATACAACTCAGGAAGCAATACCTCATCGTTGACACGTCTGAATTCTCGTGAAGTGCTCCGGATAGCGGCTGTTGCCTCAAAACCATCCTGATCTGCTGCGGCGAACTCAAAAATCCGTGCTAAGACCAGACCGGGTAAAGAATCGATCCCTGCATTGCTATTAATTTGCTCTTCTCCCATTTGGCCTTGAGAGGCATTATTTGGATTTGGAATTGCTCCATTTGAAACTGGTTTCGACATTTCATTTATCCCTGTTTTTAATTAATAGCGTTAAATTATTGGCTTATACTAACAGTAATTTGCTCTATGATGGTTTGTGTTTAAACTGCTTGAGAAGTTGGTTCTTTTACGGGTTCGCTTGAGCTTAAATTGAAGTCGAGCTGGTCGTGCTTCAGCGCTGCATGGGTCAAGCATTGTGATCGTATCATTATGATTATCAGCGATTTGAATCGATATTAAATTGGAATGAATATTGATGGTTAGGAAAGCGGTTCCCCTTTTTATTGGATTTAGTAATATTCTGTTTTTAGTTTTGTTATTCCAATTCAATTAAGAGAGAAATTTCTAAAAAGCAAAATGTATGCAATGTTGTTGCACAAATTGCTTAAAATCAGCGATTTTATTAGATTTACTGTAGAAAATTCTCCCCTTTTTCGGGCAAAATTGTAATATGTTTTTTAATTTGAGTCAATTTAATTATTTATTGTTTTTATTAACGAATTAATTATGAAATCGGTGTATAAATAACTAATAATAAGGATTTTCTTTGTCTCTAAGAGTCTATCGCTGGATTGAATATGAGTTTCGGATTTTTAACGACTAATCTTGGTCATTTCAAAAAACGCTCTCTGCTCGACATTTTTGGGATCATAGAGGTAGGACGGCAAAGCTGACAGAAGCAAAGCGTTTTTTAGACGAAGGCGAATAGCCGAAGACTATTTATGATGCCGTCGCTTATTGGTCTTTTTTTCGTAATCGGAGCATTTGGAGGGTCAATAAAGGGATGAAGAGGAGTAGGGCCCAGATGATCTGGGTCTCATGCTGAAGCACCAAGTGGAGGAATATCGCTGCTTGGGCCAGGTAGGCAAGGCTCTGGATTTTCTTCCATTTCTCCCACCCGAGCTTGCGGACAGAATAATCATTGCTGATGGCAGCAATGACGAGGAGGAGACAGAAAGCGGAAAGACCCGTTATAATGATCGGATGCGAGATGAATTTCCAAGGAAATTGCCCTGTTTTTAATACTTTTTTTATGAGATAGGAAAGAAAGTGGATGCAAGCATAGTAAAAGGAGCTTAGCCCAAATTCCCTGCGATGCCGGTTAAGGACCTTCAGAAGCTGTGATGTCGAAAACAGCTTGTTAAGGGGAGTTAGGGAGAGGCAGAACACGAAACATCCAAGCGCAGTATAACCGGAGATGGCAAGAGATCGGCTCCAGAACTTATAATTGTGGACTGAATAGGTCAGTGTCTCAGACAAAATCCATAGAAGCGGAATGGAAAGAAGAAACCAGATCAAAGGTTTTTTCTTTAAGTAGGAAAGAAGTTGGGACATAGGGCTTTGAAATGTTGGAGTGTTCATAAGGTTCAATATACCCTCTTCAGAATTGAGTTGTAAACTGCTCAGTTGTTCAATCAAGTAAGCAGAAAGGAGAATGGATGGATATCATTGTCAAAGAAAGACCTCGGATCGGCGTGGGCGTTGTCGTAAGGCAGAATGGCCGGGTCCTGTTAGGGCAAAGGCATGGCAGTACTGGCAGCGGGCATTGGGGCTTTCCCGGCGGTCACTTAGAGTATGGGGAAGAAGTGGAGGAGTGCGCAGCTCGAGAGCTGCTCGAAGAAACGGGCCTGCATGCAAAATCCGTGTACGTTGGGCCTTGGACCAACGACACGATGGAAAAGCATTATGTGACATTGTTTGCGTTTGTCGATGCGTTTGAGGGGGAGGTATCTCTTAAAGAGCCGAACAAATGCCTTGGATGGGACTGGTTTAAATGGGAAGCTTTGCCTCAGCCCTTATTTGTTCCGATTGTCTCTCTTATCAAAAAAGTTGGAATTTCTAATTTAATATTGGATTAATACCAATCCCAGAAAATAAATTCATAAATTCAGTTCGTCTTTCACCTGCGAGCATTAGCCTTCAATCGAAGAAGCTTATTTAAGCTAGCCTTCTCGCTCCAGGCTTTGGTTCTCGGTAAAATTCGAGCTGAATTTATGAATTTATTTTCTGGGATTGGTATAAATTTTCAGAGATTCTCGTATTTAAGTTCATTTAGGTTTTTATTAATCTTTTTGAATCCTGTTTTTGTTTTGATTGTTTTGTTTACATATTAACCATTGAGATGTAGAACGAAAATTAAGTCGTTTTATAAATTTAATGGGTTGCGATATGAATGAAAACAAAGTCTATATTTCCCTTGCAGCGCTTGTCATTGTCGGATTAATTGGTGTTGTTGGCTGCGGTCCGAAGAGATCCCCAACTGTTCAGGAGGCGCCGAAGGTGGAATCGGAGCTGGTCGCTGTCGTGGTCGCTGAAGAAATCAAGCCTGTAGATGCTCCCATGAAAAAAGCTGCTTACCACGCTCCCCAGGTACAATTTAACGATAAGCAGTTCGATCCTTATTCTGATGTCACTCCATCCGCAAGAGGGTGCAATAATGATACCGCCTTTTATATGGCCGGCTCTATTATCTACTGGAAGAGCGGCTATACCGATATGACAATTTCCTCTAGGGTGCAAAATCCAGGAGCGCCTTCCAGCAAACATAAAAAGATCAACCTCGATACGGAGTATGATCCAGGTTTCAAGCTGGGAATAGGGTGCAATTTTCATAGAGACGTTTGGGATATTTTCCTCAACTGGACTTGGCTTCGGTCCAATTTGACTGACAAAGAGCATACCCATACGCATAAATTGAGCACGCTTCTCGGCAATATTGTTCCATCTGAGACAACCGTCAATTTTACTAACAAATTCAAAGCGCGTTGGGATTTTGATTTCGACGTTTTGGATTTAGAACTGGGACGCAATTTCTATATTAGCAAGTATATTTCCATCCGGCCTTTTGCTGGACTAAAGGGGACTTTAATTGAAAATAAGCTGAAGATGAACTATGAGCATCCGATTAATCCCAATAATGTTCCTCTTCAGACCTCGATGTATAGCAAATATAAAGAGAATACATGGGGGATTGGTCCCCGTTTAGGAATTAATAGCAGCTGGGTCTTAGGTAAATCGAACTTTGCTTTTCTTGCCAATGCTGCCGGCAGTTTGATTTGGGAGGACTTCCATCCTTCTTCTTCGACCAAATATTTGGATGCCCAAGGAGTGCCGCCGGCCATTGGGAAAATTCATTTTCACCAGCAAGAGCTTAACCCCATTGCGGAAGTGTTTTTAGGATTTGACTGGGGAAGATGTTTTGGAAGACACTTTTATATGAATCTTTCTGCAGGCTATGAAATGCAGTATTGGTGGGACCAGATAAAGACAAGCAGTTTTCTTGATACCCGGCCTACCCAAGCCCTTAACTTGCACGGCCTGACAACGACACTTCGTATGGATTTCTGAGCAATTTCCTACTTCTGGGGTTGTGGAATGCGGGCCACAACCTCGGAGAAAATCTCTTCTTTCGACTGATCGCAGTCGATCGTGTGCAGGATCTTGAGTTGGTTGTAATATGCGATAAGAGGCGCTGTCTGGTCATGGTAGACCTTAAGGCGTTTCGAGATCACAGCTTCGGTATCGTCGGAGCGCTGAATAAGCTTCCCTGAGCACTTGTCGCAAACTCCACCGGTTTTAGGAGGGGAATAGACGAGGTGGTAAGGGGTTCCGCAGGACTCGCAGACCACACGTTTTGTTAGCCGTTCAATAATTTTAGCATCGGCCAGATCCAAGTTCAGGACGATAGGCTGGGGCTGTCCTTTCAAACGGGCCTGGAGCGATTCAGCTTGAGGAAGCGTGCGTGGAAACCCATCTAAAATATAGCCTTTTGCGCAGTCAGCTTGCGCAACTCTTTCAAAGAGCATGTCGAGGATCAGTTGGTCGGTGACAAGATTCCCTTTGTCCATAAAGAGTTTTGCTTGCTTGCCAAGGGGAGTTTCTCGGCGGACGTGGTCTCTTAAGAGTTCTCCTGTTGAGATATGGGGGATTTGGAGTTTCTCGTGAAGCATTGCAGCCTGAGTCCCTTTCCCGGCTCCTGGCGGGCCTAGCATAATGAAGACAACGGGTTTAGAATCTGACTTTGCTTCATCGGAATGAGCGGACGGAGAAAGGAAAGAACCTGCCATAAGTGCACCGGCGATGATATGGTTGAATATAGTTTTCATGGGAATCCAAGAACCCAAAAGGAAGCCATCCTAGCAGATTTTCTTTTTCTGCGAAAAGATCTAAAAAAAAATTCATTAGGTCATGGGGTGCTTTCGGATTTATCCTAAAAGATTAATCGTGGTTATCTTATTGACGTTCAGAGGTTTCTTTTGTAAGCTTTGCTTTCTAATTTTGGAGGCGCATGGCTTTGGACCAGCTTCGATCACAATTTGGATTTGTTGATTTAACTCACCCTTTGGACGAGCACGCTCCGACCTGGAACGGGAGCTGCGGTTTCCGCTCCGAGATCAAAATGGACTACAATCAAGGACTGCGCGTTCTGGCCTATAAGTGCCATGCCGGCGTTGGGACCCATATGGACGCCCCTTCCCATTTCATTCGGGACGCTAAAAATATCGGCGATATCCCTCTAGAGGCCTTGATCGTTCCTTGCTGCGTTCTCAATCTATCGAGCCAGCGCTCGGCAGATCTCATTGTGTCGGCTAAAGAGATCATTCAGTTTGAAAAGATGTTTGGAATGATTGCGCCGGGCAGCTTGTTCTTTGCCTATACGGGCTGGGCTGCTTTTTGGTCAAAGCCTGATCAGTATCGCAATCTGGACGAGAGCGGCCAGATGCATTTTCCGACCATGTCGAAGGATGCCGCTGAGCTTTTTCTCGAAAGGGAAGTGGCGGGAATTGGAATCGACACGCTTTCTCCTGATCCCCAGGGAAGTCAATTTCCGGTCCATCACCTGATCCTCGGCAAAGGGAAATACATTCTTGAGAATGTCGCTAACCTAAACCTTATGCCTCCAGTCGGCGCTTACGCCATTAACCTTCCTTTGAATATCCGATTCGGGGCAGAGTCGCCTGTCCGCTTAGTTGGACTGATTCCCAAAGGAGAACAATAATGTCTTTTGATATTGAACTAGCCTCCATGATCGACCACACCTTGTTAAAACCTGATGCCCAGGGAATCATGATCGATCAACTCTGCGACGAGGCTGTGCAGTTTGGCTTTAAATCTGTTTGCGTTCATCCGATTTGGATCGCCCATGCAAAAAAGAGGATCGATCGACAAGGTCCCCTTGTCGCAACGGTCATCGGATTTCCTCTGGGTGCGAACCTTCCTCATCTAAAGGTTGCAGAGACTCAGATGGCCTTAGAGGAAGGCGCTGATGAGATCGACATGGTCCTTCAGATCTCTAAGCTTAAAGCAGGAGACCATTTTGCGGTTAAAGAGGAGATTGCGCAAGTTATGGAAGCTGCCAAGCGGCGTGTCGTGAAAGTCATTTTTGAAAATGGACTTCTTTCCATGGAAGAGAAGATCGCTGCATGTCGAATAGCTGAAGATGCAGGGGCCCATTTTGTCAAAACAGCAACAGGGTTCGGACCTTCCGGCGCAACTGAAGAAGATGTTTCCCTTATGAGGCAAAATGTGGGTCCGAAAGTGGCCGTCAAAGCGGCAGGCGGGATCCGAGATTGGAAAACAGCTCGCGCCATGGTCTCATGCGGAGCTAGCCGGCTAGGGACAAGCGCATCGGTTGCGATTGTCACATCAGCTGCAGTCAAGTCCCTGGAGACGTATTAATACGTCTCCCTGGACAATCGTCTTAGTAGATAAATGGGATCAAACGGAATGGAACCCGTTCGCAGTATTTTTCCCAGTCTTTGCCATACTTGCTCGCACAACGTCTTTCCTGACGGTAGGCACGGTCGATCAGCAAGAGGATTAAGAAGACCAAATAAAAGTAGGGAAGAGCGCTATTAAATAGAGCCGGAACGCTCCAACAGAACGCACCTAATACTTCTGGAATATAATGGAAGTGGCGGGAGATTCCCCACCAGCCGGAAACCAGAAGAAGGCTTTGTTTTTCTTCACCCCATTCAGTCTTGTAGTTGGCAAAGATCAGTTCTGGCTGCTTACGCCAGACTGTGCAATCTCCATTTTTCAACCGGACATATTGACGCTGCCTGTCTGCCAAGTAGTTGATGAAGATGCAAGAAGCTCCAACGACAAAGATTAAAAGGGCGATCGGTGTGCTGAGGTGGTGCGGATGGTTGACAAGGTAAAGCGTTGGCGAGGTGTAAATGCAAGGCAGCCATACCATGCATCCCCAGCAGATGCAGAACCCAGCTCGGTCGTACATGATGTCCATCGAACGCAAATATCCCGTTTCCCACCAGAAAAATTTAGCGATGTAGAAGAGCTGCAGAGCAACTGCAATGACCATGGCATTTGTCAGTCCGTAGAGCTCTGTTTGCTTTGCTGCATATGACATGAGGATCAAGCCCCATCCCATCATCCCAAATCGGCAGTTTGTGAACATTTTGACGTCCCAGCCAAAAATGCGGGGGTAGAGTTCCATTCCCCAAAAGTAGTCGAAAACGACATGGCCTGTGGTTCCAGAGTCTGTTGACGATGGCTTGTAACGCCCTTTGACGTATAAAAAGAGGCAGAACAATAAACTAAAGAAGTTCAAGGCTCCAAGCAACGCGCCGAAGTTGTCGTAAATGATCGTTGGAGAGAAGAGCTTGAGTTGATAGGAAGAGATATAAAATAGGGCTAGCGTTGAAATGAACGCTGAAACCCCGTTTGCTTTATAGACGGGGATATTTCCCTTTGGAGTGACTGGGCCGGTGAATTCTCTTCCTGGTAGGAATTTCATTAAAATAAGCTCGGCGCCTGCAAATACAGCTAGGATTTTCCATGCAGTCTTTGTTCCAAAAAAGAGAGGAGCCCAAATCGTATAGATTGTTTGAAAGACTCCTTCTTGAGAAAACAAGTCGAGTAACTTGTGGATGGAGCCGTCCAAGTATACGTTTGTGTACCAAACCAGCATAACGATTGGAGGGCAGCATGTAATAAGCAAGAAGGGAACGATGATATGGCGGACCCATCTTTGGATTTTTTTCAGGTTAGAAGTTTGTGAAGACATGGCTTCTCCTAAGATTCTGGAATGACCTGTTTAAATTGCATTAGGTCATTATTTGTTATGACATAGAAGATATGCTTCTTTTTTTTCTACTTATTTTCTCAATTTTATTTTGATAGGAAAGAAAGGGAATTAGATTGGGCTATGAAGTTCTCCAAGATGATGATCGGCTTTTGAGAAAAGTAAAAAATTAATTTATCAGTTATCGACTGCTTCCATAGGAAGAAATAGTCTATAAAAAAAGCGCTTGGTATAAATCCTTGATTGCAGTATACAATAGGGCATTTGTGTAAAAGGATATGACGCAGAATAACAAGCACCAATTCGGTATTTTTAGGTCCCTATTTTGGCCCGTTCATCGATCAGAGGTCAAAAAAGTCGTTTCGATGCTTGTTCTCCTATTTTTGCTTTGCGTCTGCTATAGCGTGCTGCGCAATCTTAAAGACACCATTATCTTAACCGCGAAGAACTCTGGAGCCGAGGTCATCCCATTTATCAAAGTATGGGGGATGCTTCCAGCTGCTTTTATTTCCACTTGGTTTTATACCAGGCTGAGGCGCTGGTTCAAAAAAGAGACGGTCTTCTACATACTGATCTCGTGTTTTCTGGCATATTTCCTCCTTTTCGCCTTTGTTTTGTATCCCAATAGCGATAAGCTTCATTTGAACAGCGTAGGGGACATGTTAGCGTCGGTACTCCCTAAAGGATTTAATGGCATGATCGCCCTTGTCCGCAATTGGTCCTTCACTTCGTTCTATGTGATTTCTGAGCTTTGGGCTGTTCTTGTGCTTGCCGTCCTCTATTGGGGATTTGCCAACGATGTGACCAAGGTGGGAGAGGCCAAGAGGACCTATGGTCTTTTGAACATTGGCTCCAACGTCGCCCCGATTCTTGGAGGGACGCTGGCCATCACCTTTTCTCAAGGAATTTCTCTTCCGTTCCTTTCTTCCTCGGGAGACCACTGGTCCCAGACCATTTGCCAATTGATCCTCCTAGTGAGCTTTCTTGGAGTCAGCGCAATGGGGCTGTACTACTGGATCTGCCGGAAAGTCCTTCTAGAGGAAAAAGTTGACATCGAGCATCATGAGGATGAGGAGCCTAAAGAAAAAACGCGTCTTTCCCTTCGAGAAAGCATCAAGTACATAGCTCGTTCTAAATACCTTGTTCCGTTGGCTATCATTGTCTTAGGGTACAATATTTCGATCAATTTGACCGATGTGCTTTGGAAAGAGCAGTTAAAAAGATTTTTTGCCGACCCCAATGATATGCTTGAGCATATGAACAAGATCACGGTCGGGATCGGAATCCTGGCTACGATCGGCGGAGTCCTGTTTTCCCTTATGGTCACGCGCCTTGGCTGGACGTTCACTGCAATCCTAACCCCTGCGATCATGACAACGCTTGCGATTGGTTTCTTCTCCTTTATGTTTACCGGAGATGCCCTTTTTGCGATTTCATCGACCCTATTTGGTATGACCCCGTTTGCCATGACCGTCTATTGCGGTTCGATTCAAAACTGCATGAGCAAAGCCTGCAAGTACTCCGTCTTTGACGCGACAAAAGAGCTTGCCTTTTTGCCGTTAAGCCCTGAGTCCAAATTAAAAGGGAAGGCTGCGATCGATGGCCTTGGAGCTGGAATTGGAAAATCGGGATCTTCGCTTGCCTATCAAGGGTTTATCATCCTTTTGGGAAGCGTGGCCCTTTCAACCCCTTATGTCGCTGTGATCCTATTTGCAGTCCTAATTGCCTGGATCTTCTCCGTCGTTGCCCTTGGCAGGCAATTTAAAGCAATCACCCATACGGAAGCTGTTCCCGCAGTTTCAGCCGTTAATTAAACGCTCTTTTTTTCCAAAGAAGATTGCATCAATTATACCCTAAGCGTGCGGGGGTTAATCTTCTTGAAGAACGATTGTGGAGTTTGCAGGTATTGCCAACGTCATTGTGGGATTTCCTGTTGTTGGTATGAGCTGGATGTCTCGATTGAGACAATTGCCAGATCCGCCATATTCTAGCTGGTTCGAATTAAAAATTTCATGGATCCTCTTTGAACCTGTAAAGGGGACGTTGTGAATGTCATATTTTTCAAAACTTTGATTAGAGAAATTATGAATGACAGTGATATCCGGTCTACCCGGCGATCTGCGTTGATAACCGACGATGAGATTCTGTTTGAATTGGTAGATCAAACGGAAGTTTTCTTCTCCATTTTCCGATAATTGCGGTAATTGAAGATACAATTTGTTCAAATCGCTGATGCATTTTTGTACGCCTGCATGAGCTGGTCGACGATCAATTAACGTCCAGTCCACAGCCGATCGGAGGGATGAAAATCGGCTATAAGCCGACTCAGGTTGCACATTTTCATCTCCCATATGGATGAGTTTGGCTCGACCAGGTCCAAGTATTTGCCAGCCGAAGAAATTCCGTAAATTCGCAAACCTTTCACTATCGCTGGATAAGTGGGAAACACAACTCCATAAGGTTTTCGAGTCATTGTGATCTCCAGCATCAGTTTCGTCATGCGAATGGGTGGAGATCATTTCCTCGCCGAAAGCAGCTTCATGCAGAAGCCGTAGGATTTTATGGTCCCATTCAGTCGAACGTTTAGAATAGGAAGTTTTGAGGAATTCCCGGGAATCGAAACTCCATCCGACGTTCCATTTCAAATCGAATCCCAACCCTCCTTTCCCTGTAGTTTGTGTCACTCCAGGAAAACCGTCAGTCTCTTCAGCGATCATGAGAACTCCTGGATAGTTATCATGCACAGTGTTGTTGAGTTGTTGGAGGAATTGAATGCCGTGAGGTATGTTTTGAGCTTTGCGGCGAACTAGCCGACTAACCGCATCAACTCGCAGCCCATCGAAATGGAGATGATCGAGAAAATACAGAGCGCTGGCTTCCATGAAGCGGCATGTTTCTTCTTTGCTATAGTCGAAATATAAAGTTCCCCAATCGGATGGTTCGCCGGCAAACAAATCAGTCCCATCAAACTCATGGATGGATCCAGAATACTCTCTTGACTGATGGGAGTGATGAAAGTGAGTGGGAATCCAGTCCAAGATGACTCCGATACGATTTTCATGCAGCTTGTCGATAAAGTACTTTAGATCATCGCAGGAGCCATTGCCATGAAAGGGCGCAAAGAAATTAGAAACTTGATACCCACCCGCCTGAGGGGCGTAGTGCTCCATGAGCCCATAGAGTTCAATATGAGTATGGTTCAATAGCTTGCAATGTTCGATAACATCGGAAGCAAGTTGTTTAAAGTTGAAGGGGCTGGCATGATCTTTTTTCCAGGATTTGAGCTGCAGCTCGTAAATCGAAAGAGGCCGTTTTTTAGGATCGATTGATTTTCTTTCAGCAATCCAATCAGCATCATTCCAATAAAAGGAATTGGGATCAGTGACCACAGATTGAAACTGGCCGACCTCTTGGATTTCCATGGAAGTGAAACTGAATGGGTCCATACGAAGCATCGTATGGCCATTAACATCGATTACTTCGTAAAGGTAGCTTCTTCCTGGAGGAGCTGCATCTGTAACGGCTTTCCAAACTCCGTCAGGACCTTTCTCCATAGGCAACTTCTGTTCCACATTCCCGAAGGCGGTCAACACAACGGCCACCTCTCTTGCATTGGGCGCGTAGACACAGAACGTTGTTTGCCCCTCTAGATATTGGGCGCCACGCAGTTCATATAGTTTAGGGTGGGTTTTATGAGCTTCCGATGAGCTTGTTGGAGGTCCTATCGGCGCTGTAAGAATAGCAAGTTGTTGTTTGCAGAGGCGAATATAGGTATCGATAATGACTTCATCCGTATCGGGGTGCTTGAATGAAAGCAATACCGTGGGGTCTTCGAGAAGCAAGGTTTTTCCCGACTTAAGGTCGAGGTTCATCCTGCGAGAACTGATTTCGAGGTCTTTCTGCATTTCCCATTTTA
>JAFEGU010000102.1 GCA_018239725.1 Verrucomicrobiota bacterium
AAAGATCCTTAGGTACCATGTTAATAAAGATGGACAATTGATCTGCGTTGAAAGCCTGGACCCTCAGGAACGTCATATCTATTCCTCTTTGCATATATCTGGAAAGCCATCAGATGGAACATGTTCCGTTACTTCAGGATCTGGATTAACCGTTGATTACCACTATCAGAGAAGGCCTATTAATTGGAAAATCAAGACAGACAATGAAAAAAATAATAAAAATAAACATGTCATTACGGAGGAGGTCAAGGCTCTTTCTCCACCGATCCTTACTTCTGTTAGCAGCCCGTTCTACCGTGCTGAAAGAATGGAATATAGCAATGATTTTCTGCTTTCTACAGCTTCGCAAAAAAAATATGAATTTTTTGTTGCGCATGCTGTTTTTGGATCAGAAAATTCGGATTTTAGAATCCAAAAGCTTTTATTTCCTGTAGGCCTTAATGATGAGCTTGTTCCAGTTTATGAATTTTCTTATGACCCTCCCATTGTAGGAAAAAAAGGCGGTTCGACAATTGTTAAAGATATCGATGGCACATCGATTATCTATCATTTTTGCAAGGATCTACTGCTTACTTCAATCCAATATTTTGATCAAACCAGCTGTTTGAAAAAGGAAAAGAGATTTTCGTGGAATGAACAAAATTGGTTGAAGTCTATAGAAGTGCTGGATGGAGGGCATAAGCACCTCTATAAAAAATTCTATGAATATGATCGCTTTGGTAATCCGATACTGGAAACACTAGAAGGAGATTTGACTGGAAGTGGAATATTGGAGACCTTTTCCATTAGGCGGTCTTTTTCTAATGATGGAAGAAATCTCCTGTTAAATGAAGAATCTGAAGACGGAAAGGAAATTAGCTTTTCTTATCACCCTAATACTAATCTTGTTACATCTAAACTCCTCAAGGAAAGAGGCCGCATCATTCTTAGAGAATTTTTGGTCTATGATGATTGCAATAACCTGATCCAGACGATTTCTGATAATGGCAATGGCTCAGATCAAAATGACCTTGCTTGCGTGACTCAAAGGAAGATAAAAAAGTATATCCTGCGACAATCTTCGCCTTTTTTACATATGCCAGAATGGATTGAAGAATCGTATTTGGAAAAGAGGAATGAAAGGCTTCTAAACAAAACCCATTTAATCTATGACCAGCATGGCAATGTTAGGGTGCAAGAAGTATATGACGCAAATGGAAATTATCTCTATTCAATTGAAAAAACCTATAATGAAAGCGGATCTGTTCTGACTGAAACCAATCAGCGAGGACAGCATGCGACTTATACCTATAATCCCAAAGGCCTTCTTGAGAGTTCGACCAACTTCTCGCATAGGGTTCAAAGGACCTTTCGCTATGATGCAAACCGCCGATTGAAAGAATTGACTGAAACTGCAGAAAATGGGGAAGTCCATACATTTTCCGCTGATTATGATTTCCATGATAGGATCATCCAGAAAACGAATCCTTTCGATAATCAGGTTTATTATCATTATGATGCGCTTGTTTCTCAAGTCGCGAGAACAGAGTTTCCGTCAATTGCCAATTTGGATGGAGTAAGCAGGCCTGTTTTTGATTATTCTACCTATGATCCATATGGACGAAAATTGACTCAATCGGATCTGAATGGACATGTCACATCTTATTGTTATAACGCTTACGGATTGCCAGTTAAAATCGTGCACCCGAACGGAGGGATCGAGTCCTTTAAGTATGATAAGAGCGGAAAGCTGATAAGCTATACAGACAGCGATCAGTTAACAGTCCAGTTTGAAAATGATATACTAGGAAGGGTTCTATCAAAAACTTATATTTCGCCGAATAAAGAAGTGCTTGCAGAAGAGACATTTACGTATAATGGTTATAACCTTCTTACAGAAACGGATAGAGAGGGAAATATTAAAACAAATACCTATGATGGAGCTGGGAGAAAAATCTGTAAAGATTATTGCGGCCGCATTACTGATTTTGGCTATGACTCAATGGGATTTGTTACCTGGATCTGTAAACAGAACGGCAGCAATACGCTTTTTATCGAAATTAAAAGAGATTTATATGGAAAAGTTCTAGAGGAAAAGAAATCAGATATTTCAGGTCATCTTCTTTATCAAACTAATTATTCCTATGATGAAGATGGAAATCGGGAAACCATGACTCGTACTGTCAATGAGCAAAAGTTAGTGGATACCTACAAATTCGATCCTTTTGGAAGGTTGGTCCAGCAACAGGACTCAGAGGGAAATATCACTAAGATTGCCTATAACATGAATTATACTAATCAAATCGGTCAAAAAGTTTTGCAAAAGACAATTCATGATCCTTACCAAGGAACTATCATTGAAACAATGGACGCATTGAATCGTACAGTGCAGGCGGAAAGCTCAAATTTTAATGGGAAAACAGTTTTTCGAAAACAATTCACTTACGATCCTCAAGGCAACCTTTTGCATTGGCAAGAGGATATTTGTGAAGATGACCATTTCCGAAATTCCTATATTATCAAATGTTGTTACACTGAGGACCGCCAGATTAAGAATTTGACTCAGATTAATGCAGGTCAAGAGAAAACAACTTCTTATACTTATTTCCCATCATCAAAAACGGCTACCAAGTCTCTTCCAGATGGCATTTCTTTGACATATTTGTATAACCCTCTTGGACTCATATCCCGCTTGGAGTCTTCCGATAATAAGATCCAATACTCTTTTACTTATGATCGTTTAGGGAACCTTCTGACAGCAATTGACGCGAATTCTGGCATGAAAATTGTCCGGGAATTTGATCCATTTGGAAATGTTATTCGAGAAATTTTTCCTAATAGTTTGGAAATTAATAAAGTTTACGATGCTTTTGATCGCCTCACGGCTATTAAAATAGCCAAGCAAGGAGAGGTCCGTTACATTTATGATCCATTTTTCTTAAAGCAGGTCAGGAGAGTTTCTGATCAAGGAGAAACTCTCTACTTCCATTCCTATAATCAACTCAATCCTAGCAGCGGCTCCTGTCTTCAACATTCCATTGATATTCAACACGGTGTTTCTGCTTTTGCCGAAGCATTCCATCGAAGAACTCAATATACGGCTTCCCATTTTGGCAAAGATTTTATTTGTGATTCATTAGGAGACTTGATCATCTTGACGACGAATGGGGCTGAACAAAGATATCCAAACGATCCTTTTTTTTATCTTTCATCAAGAAGATTGCCTAAACAGCTTCTTGTATGCCAATCAGATGCAGTTTTTTCTAAGATTGGGGAAAGTAAAAACCACTTTCCATTAGATCGTTTTAGGGAAATTCCTTCTTTAGAAAGTCAAGATTATCAACAGGTTAAAAATTTAGATTATCCTGAAAGCAATCCTTCAGAAAGAGGCGTGGGAGTAACCTATGATCCATTAAACCGATTGGTAGAAATTCACTCTGAAAAGCAGAAGATCATATTTAACTATGATCCGTTGGGACGCTTAGTCAGCAAGGAAGTCTATCATCCAGTATGGTATGGCTGGATAGAATCTGATTATGAATATTATCTTTGGAACCTGGACAAAATAGCCGCCGAGGCATACTAACCCAATGGAAGTTTATAGCCAGCGCTTCCTGCGGAAGAAGAGAAGGGCGAATAGGGAAAAGAGGATAATTCCTGTCATCACGATGACGAAGGCATGCGTGTCTTTGGAAAAGGGGAGCTCCACGTTCATGCCATAGACGCTTGCTATGATGGTCGGGATGTT
>JAFEGU010000103.1 GCA_018239725.1 Verrucomicrobiota bacterium
CCAGTTGCGTGCACGCATCTAGAACTCCTTCGTTTGTCTTGCTAGGACGACAAAGGAGTTTCTTTATTTTAGGGGATTTTCCTCAACGATTCTCTATAGAATTTTTCAACACAGCCCAAGCACATCAACAAGTTAAGCGACCTGCATGACCTGTCATTAGCCAGCAAGCATTTTTTTGTAACGATCTTTAAAAACACCTTTCCAGCATGGTCAACCTTATTAACTTCTCATTTTCCTTCTTCTTTTCCAATGAATCCACCACAACCACTGACACTGCCTCTATATCGAAAATTAAAGGTCTTAGATGATCGTATGAGGGCAGGAACACATCAACAACTGCGCATCTTAAGAGGTCATCGAGACTCTGTCCGTTGTCTAACGGTAAAGGATGGAATGCTTATTTCCGGTTCATGGGATCAAACGATCAAAATCTGGGATTTTACTTCTGATTCTAAAACCACAAAGGAGCAGCCAGAAAGAGTGGTTTCTTTTTAAAGCAGTCGAGGCCCCTCCTCTTTTCTTTCAGGGATTTCCAAAGGCGTAAAGAGAAGATGCTTCAACCACTAAAAAGAGATGTTTTGTGCACCCAAGTTGATTCCAAGCGTCCTGAGTCAAAAGCCGGAAGAAGTCAAGATCTCCCATACTTAAGTTTTGCAGAATCTTTTAAAGCCAGCCTGCTTACCGTTTAGGGCTTTCAGATTGAGGAGTAAAATCGAAGACCTTGATCTTTCCATTTCCTAAACCAACAATGAGCATCCCATCATTGACCTCCATGCAATAGATATCGTCTTCAGGAACTTCCAAGCTGCGGAATAGTTGCCCGGTAGCAAGATCCCAAATTTTGATCATGTGATCCCCTGAAGCAGAAAAAAGCATCCCGTCATTTACCTTTAGGCAGGTAGTCCGAGCATAAGGGTCAACCAAAGTATGGAGCTCATTGCCGCTTTCAAGGTCCCAAACTTTGATTGTTTTTTGCCATGTACCATAAATGATCATCCCATCGCTTACCTGGAAGGAATTAATAGGACCTTGCTCTTTTTTTAAGGTGTGGAGCAATTGACCGGTTTTAAGGTCCCAGATTTTGATTGTACTATAGCGAGGTTGATCAACACTGTAGGACCAAGAAACGACCTTATCATCCTGCACCGCTAGCCCCTTGATATTGCCATCATGTTGGGCATTTCCACTATAGAGCAATTTACCGCTTTCAAGATCCCAGACTTTGATCCTAGAACTATAACAATCAGAAATGAGCTTCCCGTCTTTCACCTCAATGCAATTGAAAGAGTATCCACAATTATCCGCTAAAGTATGGCGCAGCTGACCGCTTGCAATATCCCAGATATTGATGACCCCATCTGTCGAGGTAGAAATGAGCTTCCCATCACTTTCCTTTATATCGTTAATAGCGCCAACATGATCTTTCAAGCTATGGAGCATTTCACTACTTTTCACATCCCAGACTTCTATCGTTCCATCGCCCAAACCGGAAAAGATCTTCTCCCCTTTTATTTTCATACAATAGCTCTTTCCTTTATTAAGAAGAGGCACATGGCGTTGCAGGTTGCCGCTTTTAAGGTCCCAGATGGCAAATGATGAATCCCATGAACCAGAAATGAGGCTTGCCCCTTGCACGCTTAAGCATTGAATATCTGATTGCTGAGCACAGAGAGTTCTTGTTTGATGTGTTCCTGTTTTTAATTGATGGTTGATTGCTTTCCAATGCTTATAACAAGCAAAGGGCTGCGGAATAGACGGCGCCAATTGAAAAGAGGTTGGAAAGTGGGATGTTAAAAGTGTTTGCCATCTTGGAAATTTGTCGTTAATGACAACCAGAAAAAAATGCTTGCTTAGCAATGACAGCGTACAGATATCGCTCAACTTGTTGATGTGCTTGCTGCACTCATAAATGACTTCTTCAGGCCAGGATTTAACAATATCATTTGTGTCTATCAGATTCGTAGGATTTGCAGCTTTACCAGTTATTCGTGGAACTGACGACATAAAATTCTCGTTTTTTTATATAAGTCTTTTCATTTGGATGTGTTTCTTTTAGACATTCAGATTAAGATTTGCAACCAACTTAACTTAGAGACTGGGCCATGTCACACTTCAGTTGCACCAATGAGTTTATAAAATACTTCTTTTGGCGTTTTCCATCCTAGTGTTTGTCTAGGCCTTTCATTCAGCCATTCCTGTACTTGTTTGATTTTCTCTCTAGATACTTGTCTAAAATCTGTTCCTCGAGGGAAAAAATCTCGGATCAGCATATTGGTATTTTCACAGCTCCCTCTTTGCCATGGTGCATGAGGATCTGC
>JAFEGU010000104.1 GCA_018239725.1 Verrucomicrobiota bacterium
CGGTATACCTCTTGAACTTGGTTCACAAGGTACTTCTGCAGTTCGCGGACGCCGCAGATCTCGAGGATCTCTTGCGGAACGACAAGTCCGTCGGTGAGCTGTTGTCCCTTCACAACAGAGTCTCCTCTTTGGATGATCAAGTGCTTTGTCAGCGGGATGAGGTGTTCCTCTTCCATGCCCGACTCTTCATCGCGGACAACGACGATGCGCTTGTTCTTCTGCACGCCGCGGAAGTCGACGACGCCGTCGATCTTGGCGATCTCGGCTGCGTCTTTTGGACGTCTTGCTTCAAAAAGCTCGGCAACGCGAGGAAGACCGCCGACGATATCCTTTGTCTTGATCGCGCCGCGAGGCAAACGAGCAAGGAGCATACCTGCAGAGACCTTTTGCCCTTCCTGCACCGAAATATAAGCTCCGGATGGGATCGCATAGGTACCGATCAGCTCACTATATTCCGCATCAGCGTAAATCACGATCTGCGGATGCAGTTCGCCGCGATGCTGCTTAACGATCAGCTCAGCTTGGCCAGTCTGCTTATTGACTTCTCGCTGTGTCGAGATCCCTTCAACGAGGTCTTCGTACTTGACGAAACCTGGGCGTTCGCAAATGATCGGAACGTTGTGCTGCTCCCAATGGCCGACCTTGGTCTTTTTCTTGACCTTCGATCCGTCGGCAAGCAATATATTTGTTCCCAATTCGATTGTGAACGTTTGAAGCGGCTCGATCGACTTAGTGCTTAAGAGCTTCTTGTACTCTTCCAACGTTCTTCCTTCATCGCGGACGATGTGCAGGGAGCCGTTTTTGTTAAGAGCCAGCCAGATCCCCTCTTCGTTCTGCACAGTGCGCAGATCCATATAGACGAGGATTCCATCATGCTCCGACATAAGCTCTGGGCTTAACGATGCAGAAGCGATACCGCCCGTGTGGAACGTACGCATTGTCAGCTGCGTTCCAGGTTCACCGATCGACTGGGCGGCAATGACGCCGACCGCTTCGCCGGTTGCAACTGGGCTGCCGTTTGCGAGGTTAATGCCGTAGCACTTCGCACAAACGCCTCGGCGCGATTCGCATGTCAGCGTCGAACGGATGCGGATGCTTTCAATACCCGCATCGTCAATTGCTTCCGCTTGAGGAAGCAGCAGCAGCTCACCTGCCCGGGCAAGGACCTTAGTGCTGTCGCCGGGTTGGAACACGTCATCGCACGAGGTGCGTCCGAAGATACGGTCCTTGATCGGCAGAAGCTCTTCTTGGCCTTGTTTGATCGCTGAAACTTCAATACCATTGAGCGTTCCGCAATCTTCTTCTGTAATGATCACATCTTGGGCAACGTCGACAAGTCGGCGTGTCAAGTATCCAGAGTCAGCTGTTTTTAACGCTGTATCCGCAAGACCTTTGCGAGCACCGTGCGATGAAATAAAGTATTCCAAGACGCTTAGTCCTTCGCGGAAGTTCGCAGTGATAGGCGATTCGAGAATTTCTCCCGATGGTTTCGCCATCAAGCCGCGGAGCGCTCCGAGCTGCTTGACCTGAGACTTGTTACCGCGGGCGCCAGAGTCCATCATCAAGTAGAGAGGATTGAGCTCGCCGGTCTTGTGCTCAGAGATGAGCTTAAACAGCTCTTCTGAGAGCATATCGGTCACTTCAGTCCAAATACTGATGACTTTAGAGTGGCGCTCACCATCCGTGATGATACCGTCTTCATATTGCTTTAAGACAACTTCGATCCGCTTGTAAGCGTTCTCGATCACCTTGACTTTATTTTCAGGGACGCGGACGTCGCAAACACCCATTGAAAGAGCTGCTTTGGTCGCTTCGCTGAAGCCTAAGTTCTTTAGGTTGTCGAGGAAACGTACTGTCGCTTCGAGGCCCACTTTTTTGTAGGTCTCAAGGACGAGCTCGCTCATCTTCTTCTTGCGGAGGGCGTAGTTCTGGAACCCGAGCTCTTTAGGTACGATCATGTTAAACATGACCCGTCCTGGCGTCGTTTCAATGATGCCGCTATCTAGCTTGAGCTTGATCTTCTCGTGCAAGCGGACTCCGCGGCCGAGATCGTCGCGCCGTCCTTCTTTGCCTTTTTCATCTTCCCAATTGTAGCTGCCACCAGCGCTGAGCGCCATGAGCACTTCTTCTTTATTGTTGAAGATCTTGGTCTTTTTACCGTGTTCCTCAGGAATAAAGAGAGGATCGTGCATCAAATAGTACAACCCTAAGATCATGTCCTGGGAAGGTACAGCAGCCGGCTTTCCAGATGATGGCAGGAAGATGTTGTCTGGGGCCATCATGAGGAGCTTAGCTTCAAGCTGCGCTTCGATCGAAAGAGGAACGTGAACAGCCATCTGGTCACCGTCGAAGTCCGCGTTAAACGCAGTACAGACGAGCGGATGGATCCTGATCGCTTTACCTTCGATCAACACTGGCTCGAACGCTTGGATACCCAAACGGTGGAGCGTCGGAGCACGGTTGAGCAGGACCGGGTGTCCTTTGATGATCTCTTCGAGAACGTCCCATACTTCAGGCGATTGCTTTTGGATCATCTTCTTCGCAGATCGGATAGTGTAAACGTATCCGAGGTCTTTCAAACGCTTGACGATGAAAGGCTCGAAAAGCTCGAGGGCCATCTGCTTCGGAAGACCGCACTGGTTAAAGCGGAGCTCTGGACCGACGATAATGACAGAACGGCCTGAGTAGTCGACACGCTTACCAAGCAGGTTTTGACGGAAACGGCCTTGCTTGCCTTTGAGCATCTCAGAAAGCGCCTTCAACGGACGGTTTCCAGCTCCCATGACAGGATGGCCATGGCGGCCGTTGTCAAACAGAGCGTCGACAGCCTCTTGCAGCATCCTCTTCTCGTTGCGTACGATCACATCAGGCGTTTTCAGCTTGAGGATCGACTTCAAACGGTTGTTACGGTTAATGACGCGTCGGTACAGGTCGTTCAAGTCGGATGTCGCAAAACGTCCGCCGTCCAAAGGCACCAATGGGCGCAAATCTGGCGGGATGACAGGAACACATGACATCACCATCCAGTCTGGGCGGTTTGGCGACGATGTGAAGCTTTCAACGATCTTAAGCCGTTTTGCAAGCTTCATTCTGGCTTGCATCGACTTTGTCTTACGGAGCTTGTCTTTGAGATCCACAACAAGGGAACTGAGATCTTCTTTTTCTAAGATATCACGGATCGCCTCTCCCCCCATCCGGGCAACAAAGGCATCGGAACCCCATTTCTCCTGGGCTTCACGGTACTCTGTATCATTGAGCAATTGCTTTCTTTCAAGCGTTGTGCGGCCTGGATCGACGACAACATATTCTTCGTAATAGATGACCCGCTCGAGGTCGGCAGCCGACATCCCAAGGATGTTGCCGATCCGCGAAGGCATCGTTTTGAAGAACCAGATGTGGACGACAGGAACTGCCAGCTCGATGTGGGCCATCCGTTCACGGCGCACTTTCGACAAGGTCACTTCGACGCCGCAACGGTCGCAAACAATCCCTTTGTGCTTGATCTTCTTGTACTTGCCGCATGCGCATTCCCAGTCTCTAGTTGGACCGAAAATCTTTTCACAAAACAAGCCCCCCTTTTCAGGCTTGAACGTGCGGTAGTTAATCGTCTCGGGCTTTTTGATTTCCCCACGCGACCATTCATTGCGGATCACATCGTCCGATGCGATCTTGATAGTCAGCTTATCAAATTGGGAATCCTTAAACTCTTCTTGTGCCATTGAGTAAC
>JAFEGU010000105.1 GCA_018239725.1 Verrucomicrobiota bacterium
ATGCTTGAGTGTTTTGCTGAAAATGACCGCGTCTACACACGTGCTTGCAACTATAGCTAGTTTGGTTCTTGAGGCTGCTGATTCGGCAGCCTCTTAATTCTTCTAAATTAAATTTCCAATAAAAGTTGATGGCTGACTGGTTCCCAGTCAAGAAATCAAGACTAGTTCGCAGTCAAGACTGCTTCACCTGCTCCGCACTGCGAAGATTCACTGAATCTTCTCGTGTATCCGCAGTCTTCTTAAAAATCGCACGGCATGTTATGAATGGGGTTAAACAAAAAGACCTCATATGCGTTCAAAAACTCGCCGTGTTCTTCTTCCTTATGCCATCGTGATCCTGTTCGCCTATATCGGATTTGCCCTGCCTTTGCCGATCCTTCCTGAAATGTTTTTGGATCCTGACAGATCGATCTTTCCGCCACATTATGACCTAAAGATCAAGATGCTGCTGTTGGGATTGGTGATGGCAAGCTTTCCTTTCGGTCAATTTTTCGGCTCTCCTTTTTTGGGCCACCTTTCCGATCGGTATGGAAGAAAGAAGGTGATCCTTTACTCGCTTGCAGGAACGACGGTTGGTTATCTGATCACAGCGGCATCGGTTGCCGCCCAATCGGTAACAGGGATGTTTTTAGGTCTTGCCTTTTGCGGATTTTGCGAAGGGAATGTGACGATTGCCCAGTCTGTGATTGCAGACTTGACGCATGAGGAGGGGCTTCGCGAAGAGAAGGCGGTTCATTTTGGATGGATCAATATCTTCATTTCAGCAGGATTTATTATCGGGCCGTTGATGGGGGGCCAGCTTGCTGATCCCAATGTCGTCAGCTGGTTCACTTTTGCAACGCCATTTTGGGTTGCCGCTTTGATGACCATCATCGGAATGGCGGTAATCTACAAGTATTCGAAAGAAACATTGGTGGTGCAAGCAAAGAAAGAGTGGAGCTTTTTCAAATCGATCTGGGCTGGGTTCAAGAGGAAGGAATTGAAGGTCTACTACGTTGCTAATTTTTTTCTGGCCATCGGCTACTTTTCTTTTTTCCGGTTCCTGCCTGTTTTTCTAGAAAGGACATTTAATTTCACTGCAGCTCAGCTTGGATACGTCATGGTCTACGACGCCTTGATGATCGGGGTTGGCGTTGTCCTTCTCATTCCTCCCTTGGCGCGTCGTTTTAAGCCGGTGAAGTCCCTTGCAATTTTTTCTTTTTTGCTCGCCATTTCCTTTATCGTTTGTATTTTACCCACTAACCCGTATGCTTTGATTGTCACGATTCCTCCTATCGGCCTATTTTTAGCTGTAACAATTACCAATGGATCTCTCGTCATTTCGAATGAGGCGTCCAAAGAGTTTCAAGGGCAAGCGCTGGGGACGTTGACATCAGTTCAAGTCCTTGCAGAATTTTTAACGGGTATTTTTGGAGGGGTCTTGGCTGCGAAAACAATGACGCTCCCTCTATATGTCGGAGCTTTGACGTCAGTCGTGTGCGGCTTTATCCTGCTCACTGCAGCCCGTAGGATCATGCGATAACAAAACGAGGATTTATGTTTAGAGGTTCGATTGCAGCTTTGCCAACCCCCTTTACAGAAAATGATCATGTAGACGAGGAGGCGATTGCAAAGCTCATCGATTGGCATGTTGAAGAGGGAACGGATGGGATCGTCCTGTGTGGAACTACAGGCGAAGCCCCATGCTTAAGCCATGAAGAGCAGATCAAAGTCATCCAGTTAGGAGTTGCTTGCGCAAAAGGAAGGATCCCGATCATTGCGGGAACGGGAAGCTATAACACGCGGCATACGATCAAGCTGACCGAAGAAGCGCAAGCAGTTGGCGCAGACGGGTGTTTGGTGATTTTCCCTTATTACAATCGACCGACGCCGGAAGGATGCTTCTTGCATTTTCAAGAACTGAACAAGGTAGGGCTTCCGATCATTGCCTACAACCATCCAGGCAGAACGGGGATCAAGCCTCCTGTCAAAACTCTTGCAGCGATTGCTGAACTAGACTCTGTCGTCTGCATCAAGGATGGTTCCGGCGACCTCGATTACATTCTCGACTTTATGCAAGTTTCCAACCTTCCTCTTCTTTCCAGCGACGATTCTCTTGCCGTTCCAATCATTGCAGGGGGCGGTTGCGGTGTGATCTCGATTGTCGCCAATGTGATTCCTCGCCTCTGGAAGCAATGCCTAGATCTTTTGCTCCAAGGCAAGATTGCGCAAGGGCGAGCTCTTTATCGGCAGCTTTATCCGATTGTTAAGGCCATGGTCATCGAAACGAATCCCCAGTGCGTTAAGTATGCGTTGAGTTTAATGGGTAAATGCAGGGCGGCGATGCGCTTGCCTTTGATCGAACCTCAGCCAAGCGCAAAAGAAAAAATTGCGCAAGCGCTCAGCGCAATACAAAAATTGTCTTTCCAAGAAATCGAATTTTGCTAATTCTTACTCCATTAAAAATATGGAGGTTGCGATGAAGCGGGTTTGGATCGCCTTTTTGGTTTTGTGCGCAGGCGTTCAATTGCAGGCAATGGAGAGCATAACAGGTTCCGATTCAGCTTACTTGGACATGTGTGAAAAAGCTGCGAGCGATCCCTATTATTTTCAACATTTTCGCGGCACTCCTGAATACTCCCATGCGGTCGAGATTTTTAATGGACATCCCTTTGCAGAGAAGATCTTAAATGGCGATATAGAGGTCATTTCCCGGATAGGGGAATTTCGGAGATTAGACATGATCGGCAGCCCAGCTATAACCAGATATGCTGGGATTGGGCCGTTTTCAGCTACCACGCTCCGCTACATCGTTGTAGGGGAACATATCCGTCAGTTGTTTCATCTCCCTTCTGATGCAAAAATTGTGGAAATAGGAGGAGGATTTGGCGGCCAGTGCTTTATCCTATCCGTTCTTCAAGGATTTTCCCGCTATTTCATCTACGATCTTCCTTTAGTCAATCAGCTGATCAAGAAATCGCTTGCCGAGCTTTCTGTTTCCAGTGCAGTTTGCCTGGCAGCAGACAGCACTTTGCCGGAAGAGAGGGTCGATCTATTGATCAGCAATTATGCCTTTTCGGAATGTTCCAGGGAAACGCAGCTTGATTATTTCGAAAGAGTGATCAAGAAGGCAGACCGCGGTTATATCATTTATAACCAGATCTCCAAGCCCTATTTTGGGATCGATTCGTTAACACCTTGGGAATTTTTTGAGCTTCTCGACGAAGCAGGGATGAACCCAAGCGTATGCGAAGAACAGATTTCGACAAATCCTGACAATATTTTATTCACATGGGATAGGACCGCTCTATGATCGGAAAAGATTTGTACAAATTGGTTCTATTTTGCCTTATCTGCTGCGGTTCGGTATATGCAGAGCTTGAACAAAAGCCGATGGTCGTCGTTATCCCTTCTTATAACAATAAGAACTGGTACCAACGGAACTTGGACTCGGTATTCTTGCAAAAATATGACAATTACCGAGTGATTTTTATCGATGACTCTTCGCCCGACTGCACAGGGCTTTTTGTGAAAAGCTACATCAAGCAATTGGGACAGGAAGGACGTGCAACGCTGATTCAAAATGAGAAAAGAAACGGTGCTTTAGCAAACATTTATAAGGCTGTCCATTTGTGCGCTCCGGAGGAAATCATTGTCACTTTAGATGGCGACGATTGGTTTTTTGATGACCAAGTGTTAGCCAAGCTCAATGAGGTCTATTCCGATTTGGATGTGTGGATGACCTACGGGCAATTTGTCCATTACCCTTGCGGATCGCCGGGGTGGGCTTCCGAGCTTCCAGCACATGTTATCGATTCAAATGGTTTTAGAAATTACAATTGGGTCACTACCCACCTCCGCACATTTTATGCGGGGCTGTTCCACAAAATCAAAAAGGATGATCTGCTTCTGGATGGAGCATTCTTCCCGATGGCATGGGACCTTGCGTTCATGTTCCCGATGCTTGAAATGGCAGGCTTCCATAGCCGATTTATCCCTGACGTGCTTTATGTGTATAACATTGCAACGCCCTTTAATGACATCAAGGTCGATCCTACCCATCAGCAGAATTTAGGGTGGCTAATTCGAACAAGAGAAAAATATGCTCCGCTTTCTTCAAGTCCTTATCCTTTACGTGATGCTCCTTCCCATTAAAGGGAGTTGCGAAGGGCCTGCTGAGGCAGCTGCCTCTGCAAAAAGAATTTGCATTCTGACCAGTTGCTGGGGGCCGATGTTTGCCATCGAAAACCCATCTTATAATCGGGATAATTGCCTGCAGGTCTATTACGATTTAAGGCAGGAGGCGGCTAAGCAAGGATACCGGATCGAACAGCTCTTTTCCTTAAACGAAATCGAGGAATGCGACCTTTTAGTTGTATTCGATATCTTTCCTGAACATTTTGCTCAGCTGTCAAAGGTTCCAAAAGAAAAGAGGATCCTGTTTCTATGGGAGCCGCCTTCGACAGTTCCCCACAATAACAATTTGGAATACCACGGTTATTTTTCCAAAATCTACACATGGGACGACAGCCTTGTCGATAATCAGAGCTACTTTAAGTTCTATTATCCTGTCTTGCGCCAGATGGAGGGTTCCATTGATTTTGCCCTTAAGAAGTTTAGTTCGATGATCGCATGCAACAAATCATCTTCCCATCCCTTTGAACTCTATTCGGAAAGAATGAAAGTGATCCAGTATTTTGAAGGCAATGCAGAAGGGCTTTTCGATCTTTATGGAAAATGGTGGCCCGATTGGTTTCGGAACTACCGCGGACCTGTTGCAGCGAAGTATGATGTTCTTAAAAATTACAAGTTTTCATTTGCCTATGAAAACATATGCGATATACCCGGGTACATTACTGAGAAGATCTTTGATTGCTTTCATGCAGGAACTGTTCCGATCTATTGGGGCGCTTCGAATGTGGACTTCTACATACCGAAAAACTGCTTTATCAATAGGGAAGATTTCGCCACGCATAGCGATCTGGTCAAATATTTGCTAGCGATGGATGAGTCGCAATATCAGCAATATTTGCAGAATATCCGAGTGTTTTTAGAAAGCGATGCGGCGAAACGGTATTCTCCAGAACACTTCATCCAGACTTTCATCGACATGATCAGATCGGAAATCAAGTAGAATTGTATTAACGCTCAATCAACGCAACTAGGATGTCATTGCGGCAGTAGCTATCTTCATAATGGATCTGATAGGCGGGATTGATCTTTAAAATAGCAGAAATAATCTCATCAAGCGTAACGAAGTCGAAATCTGCTGTTCCGCAGCATCGGATATCATCGATCAGTATCGTGTGCTTCTTGATAGGATGCTGTGCAATGGCCTCTAATTCTTTTAAGATGGGCGTATTCGTCTCTCCTCTGGCGGTTATGCCTGAAGAGTAGTGTCCGTCAAGCCAAATTGTGGCTGGGGCGTCTATTTCATCTAGGACCAAGCTCAGAACAGCTGATGAATCTCCAAGAACAAGATGGACCGCTGGGTTCCATGCAAACCGATTTTTGCAGTGCCAGTGAAGGGATGCGGAGAGTTCAATTGAATAAACACAGGGAAATCCAGCATCTAAGGCTCTTTGGATGCCGTCGCCTTGGTAGCTTCCCGATTCTATGAAGTATGCGTTGGGGTATTTCGCAAAAACTTCCCGATTGGAAAATGCTTCAAGGTTTTGGAAGCTTACGATAAATAACATTGAAAATAGAAGGGACAAAGAGGAAAAAAACTGTTTCATATTGGCTCCGAGCAATGAAGAAAAAGGTTATCTATTTGGAATAGCGAGATAATCGTGTTCATGAATACGATAGACTGCGTAACCTAAATCTCTTAACTTTTGTTTAGTAAATTCGATTTGTTCGATAATTTGAGGCGGGGCTGTTTCTGGCATATAGCCGCCCATAATTTCTATCAAAATGACAGGCCTATTGTTTAAGATGGTGTTTCTTGCCCCATCTAAGACTATATTTTCCATTGCTTCCACATCCATCTTAATTAATGAAACGTTATCGAGGTTTAAGGAATCAATCGTGAATAAATCTACAAATAACCCGCTTCCGCCAACAACTCGGTATGACCAATCGCCTGAATAGATGTTTGTCTCAACTAAACTTGTTCCGCCTTCATTAAATGGAGCAAAATCAGAAATTTCAATTGTTCCATTTTCAGCTCCAGCCGCGCCCCAAAGACATGAAACATTATGGGCATGGTTTAATTTCATATTTAAGAATAACTCTCGAAAAATTTTTGGCTGTGGCTCGATTGCATACACTTCTCCCTGTTCGCCTACGCACTTAGCCATTGTAAGCGTATGAGTGCCAATATGCGCTCCTATATCCAAAACTTTGCTGCCTGGTTGCGCATATCGGGCAATGAACTTAGAGATATGATCTTCCCAAGCTTTTCCCTTTGCAAGTAAGCTCTTAATCGTATCATCGATTAAATCAATATAAAAATATCCTTCGTAACCGTAGCATGGAACCTGTTTAATGCTGTATGCATCATAGGGAAACTCTTCGATATATTGGAGCATTTCATCAGATCGGGAGCTGATGATTTTTATCCCATCGTGGATAGATGTTGAAGGATTGTCATTTCTATCAGGATGGCTAGAAAATAAGATGCTATGGACAGATGAAAATAGCATGCTTAAAAAGATCAATGTAACGTTAAATCGGTTTTTCATTTTTCCTGCAAAAATCAATATTTAATGATCGAAGTTCACTTGTGCTGCGAACAAAAAAAAGCTATGCTACTTTTTTTAAATTTAATCTGCAATTTGAAAACCGATGAAGAGCTTCAGGATATCCTGCAGAGGGATTGCAGTCCTAATAGCCGCCGTAGATTTGGGAATACTTCTGGATTATTTCAGGAGTAAAATATGGAGGCGTGAACCCTTCATATTGAAGCACTGTGAACATGCCAGCCCACATGTGGTAGGCGATGTGGCAATGCAATGCCCAGATCCCTGGGTTATTGGCATCGAACTGCACTTTGACCGTTTGCTGGGGCATGACGAGAACTGTGTCGCGCACAGCTCCTGAAAACTTTTGCCCATCGATCTCAACGACTTGAAAGACATGTCCATGCAAGTGCATCGGGTGTGCCATTCCCGTCTTATTGACAAAGCTCATTTCGACACGCTCGCCTTCTTTAACAGTAAGAGGCTGGATGTCGGGCCAGACTGTTTGATTGAGCGCCCATGTGTAGAATTTCATGTTCCCTTCCAGTTCGACGACGAGCGTTCTGTCGACTGGTTTGGGTTTAAGCGGAGCAAAGGGCCGCAAGTTTTTTTCGATCGCATTTGTGATGGGGCCTGCTGTCATTTGCTGCTGCATTGAAAGAGAAGGGGCTTTTGCCCCATTTGTCTTTAAAATAACTCCTGCAGCCATGTTAGTACCTTGGCCTTTCGCAAGGATGGGAAAGGCTCCTCCTTCTTGAGGGATCGTTACGATCACGTCCATCCGTTGAGCTGTCGCCAGAGGGAAATGATCAAAGGGAATGGGTTCGATCGGATTGCCGTCGACGGCGATTACTTTTCCGGAAAGGGCGCCGAGGGAAATATGAAATCCCGTAGAAGAGGAGGCGTTGATTAAGCGCAGACGCACATCTTCTCCTGGATAGACGATCATGATATCAGGCGCATCCAACGTTTTCCGATTAGCAAGGAAAGCGTCATATTCCACATCGATGAGATCGGGAGCTCCGGACATCTTCATCATCAGGTCGGGTTTCCATTTTGCCCCTTTTTCTTTTGACATTGCCATATATTGCTTGCGCAGTCCCTGCCAGACTTCCTTTATTCGCTTGAACGTGAAATCTTCCAAGAACACCACGACATCCCTGTAGAGGCTATTGTCTTTTGGTGTAAGAATAATCGGGATGCTCATCAACTTCTGTTCCTGCAGACCGAAATGGCTATGCGCATAATAGGATCCTGTTTGGACGACTTTAAAATTGTAAGGATAGGTCATCCCTGGAAGGATGGGCGCTTGGCTGAGATAAGGCACCCCATCTTCTAAAGTCGGCAAGATCAATCCATGCCAGTGCAACGAAGTGGGAACGGAGGTCTTATTTTCGACGACGACATTGAAACATTCTCCTTCTTGCCGATAGAGGATCTTGGAATCGTTTTGCGCAACGACTTCGAAAACAGAAGAAGGTTTGCCTTTGACCGTGATCGTCGTTTCGACGATTTTCAACCGGATTGGATCGTTGGCTGATTCCTTGCAAGGCCCATAGGTCGCAACAGGCGTTGCAGAAAGCAGGCATGAGGCAAATAGGAAGAGGGGGAAAAAATACTTTATCATAATTTACAGATAGCAAAAGAGGATCGATCTCTCAAGAAAAGAATTTGCCTGCATCGGCCATGTCCGTTCGTACAAACAATCAAGCTACACTTGTGCCAATCAAAGAAAAGGGGTATAGAGTTGCTTTAATCAACTTATTTTTTCAGTGCAGAGCCAAAATTTAGAGGTTTCACAATGCTAAGATTATCTTCGTTATCGCTGCTGATCCTTTGTACGCAAGTTTTTGCCGACTTTTCTTATTTTACCTACTCGGATAACTGGAGTTTTTACAGCCCAGAACATCCGAATCAGTATCCTGTTATTCCAACAGGTGTTTTGGGAGCTACCGCTTTTGCTGTGATCAATGATGATGGAAATTTAGATGTGCGTTATCCCATCGCGCCAGCAACTGTAAGCTGGGCTCAAGGATCTAATCCAGCCGCAAGTTATGCATTGGCCATTGGAGGCTGGAACAATTCGAATCTTGATCCGACGGGAGCTCAAAATATGGGCTTATACAACGTTTTGACCAATAACCAGAATTCTTACATCGATCCCAATACTGGGTTGACAGGTCCGCAAAGGCTCATGATCAACAATCTTTATGTGGCAACCCTGCAAAAAGGTGCGAGCTGGTCGGATGGAGATCTTCCGTATCCCAGCGGCGGAGATCCGCAGTTGTATCCTCAATTGCTGCCAAAAGGATTGGGTTATAGCTGTTTAATCATGGACTTTGAAGATTATGCCAAAGTTCCAGGACGGGTACAAAACCCAAATATGTTCAATCTTGTCATGAAAACGATTGTTGAAAAGCTTCCTCATGTAAATGTTCAGATGGCCATTCCTGGATTTATGGAAAATCAAGGCTATATGGACCTTGATGACCTAATGGCCAATACCCATATCAATTTTCAGCTCATGACCTATGATTATGCTGCGGGACTTTCTCCTGTTGTCGTGACATCGAATGCTTCGATCGATGTGACCCAAAATGCATTAGCTGCCTATGCTCAAAAATATCCTTCGCAAATGAATCGATTTTTAGTGGGCATTCCTTGTTATGGGAGAGGATTTGTCATTGATCGGAACTTGAGCAGCGCAACGATTGAGCAGGGCGTTAAAAATGGCACTCTTACAGGATCTTATCTCGATAACAATGGCGACTCGATTGTTTCTGCAGATGACATCCTAAAAGAAATTGGTAGTTGGGACAGTCCAACAAATGGTTGGACGCTCATTCCAGTCCTCAATGGAAATTACAATGACTATTTCTACTATCAATCTTCGACGGGGATCATCATCAGTGCATTTCCGAATGGGTCGACAGTTAGTTCTGTTGCCGACTTTGCAAAGATGATCAAAGCGTTTTCTAAAGATCATGGAGACTTTGCTGGTTTCATGGATTGGGAAGCTCAGCAAGATTTTCAAGGAACAATTATCCAAAGCTTAAAAAGCTACATGTCTGAATAGATAAAGCAAGTAGCTAACTTTTTAATTGAGGCAGTTTTGCAACTGCCTCAATAGATGGGTGTGATTGTAGGAAGGGAGAATCAGGGATTTTTCCTATTATGCAGTCGATCCGACCCAATCGCTGGTGCAAACGTTGTTCCTCCCTCTTAAAGAAGGAAGGGTCCCCATTTCCCGGGAGCTTTTTCATTTCAAATAAGAACTCAGCAATGGGCTGATTGCGTAGCAATTGGACGATTCCTAAGAGACGTTCTCTGAATTAGAATAATTTGATTTTTGATGGATTTTTTGAGCCATTTGCATGTTGTTGTGAAGCACATAGTTAAATTAACTAGGGCAAACAACAACATGCAAATGGCTCAAA
>JAFEGU010000106.1 GCA_018239725.1 Verrucomicrobiota bacterium
ACCGAGTGTACAATGGGGTCTCTGAGCCGAACTTCGGCCACGAAGGATTTGGAGATGATGCCGAGAGGATCGGTAATATCAAGATCGGGATCTTGACCCCTCAAGATGGCTTTCCGATGCTGCCGACGATCGCAGTGGGAGCCGATGATTTCATTGGGACCAAGAGGTTTAATTCCCAATACGTCGTGATGACAAAACAGTTTTTGGACTGGAACCTGGAATGCACTCTCGGATGGGGAAAAAAACGGCTCAAGGGTTTTTTCGGAGGCGCAGCCTGGTCTCCTTTCCGCAATTTAAAGACCCCTCTTCTTAAAGATGTTTCCTTTATTGCTGAATACGATGCCACGGACTATAAAAAACATCCCCATGAACATCCCAGCGGCAGAAAGGTCAAATCAAGGATCAACGGAGGGATCTCCTTTGTTGGATGGGACACGCTACAGCTCTCGGTCAGCAGTATCAGAGGAACAGATGTCGCAGCCTCGGCGTCTTTGCGCTATCCGATCGGCTCATCCCAGGGGATCTTTCCAAAAGTGGACGATCCGAGCACCTATCAATCTCCCGTGGACACAGAACCTTTAGGGACGCATCGGCTAGAAGAGGAATTTGTCCAAGATCTCACGTATGCATTAAGCGATCAGGGGCTGGACCTTTATACGGCGTTCTTGATGTTTGATGCCGAAGGCAATAGGACTTTGTGGCTCAAGGTGGTCAACAATCGGTACCGGGAAGAGAAGGTTGTCCGTTTGCGTGTCGAACATGTGCTTGCAGCGTTGACCCCTTCCAATATCAAATCGGTGATCGTTGTCATTGAAGCGGACGCAGTCCCCTGCCAGGCCTATTATTTCCGGACAGAAGACCTGTGCAGGTGGCGATTAGGACAGATCAGCGATTTTGAGCTTGCGACCGTCGGCCCGATGAAAGATCCTCCGCCAACTCCCAGCGAATATGACGCCGCCCTTCTCTTTCAAAGGAAAAAGCCGATCTGGACATTCACGGTCTTGCCCCGCCTGCTGACCTTTTTCGGCGCGGCTTCAGGAAAGTTTAAGTACAACTTAAGCGCTGTTGCCTATCCGGAAGGCTACATTTTTAATCAGGTCTATTACAAGTTCACCATCAGCTATGCCCTGGCTTCGAGCATGTCGGGGCTCGGCAGCCCCGACCGCTTGAACCCGTCGAAACTGCCGAACGTACGGACAGATTCGATGAAGTATTATCAAGCAAACTCCTTTTCTATGGAGCAGGCATTTTTGCAGCGCAGCTGGAGCTTTAACAAGGGGTGGTATTATCGTCTTGCTGCAGGCTATTTTGAACCGGCGTACGGCGGCGCAGCTACAGAAATCCTCTATTACCCAGTCGGTTCAAACTGGGCGGTCGGCCTCGAGTTCGCTGCAGTAATGAAAAGGGAATACCACGGGATCAAATTCTCCCGGACCGTTCGCGAGTATCGCGATGGGCACCTTCGGAACATTCCTTTTGTCGGGATCCAGTATTTTCTCGATTTGTACTACGATTTCAAGCCGTTGAACATGGACCTTCTGATCACAGCAGGGAAGTTCCTTGCCAAAGACAAGGGGGCGAGATTTGAGGTAGGGCGGTATTTCAAGAGCGGGCTCCGCTTTGCCCTTTGGTATACGGTCACCAATGGTCACGACCACGTCAACGGCCACACTTATTACGACAAGGGCTTTATCTTCAGCCTGCCGCTTGATATGTTCTTAAAGCAGAGCAGCCGCACCTATTTAAGCTATGCAATGTCGGCGTGGCTGCGCGATGTCGGCGCGCGGTCGGCAACAGGCAAGCAGCTCTATTGGACTTTGGAGAAGGATCGGTATAATTATTAAGAGAGAGTTGCAAAGTCGAGATTATTCCTTGCGCTTCTTAAAATTATTCATTTATAACCTTTAGCAGCAAATCCGGATGATTTTTCGAAGAGAGGGCTTCATGCTGCATATTTTTCTATCATTTCTGCTCATACCGTTAATTGTCTGGTCTGAAGTTTCCGATGGTCTAAGAACGATTTGTTATGGAGGGATGACAATCGAATGCTCGAAAGGGTGTGGCGATGTAACCCGAGGGGATCCTGATATGAAAGAAATAGCCTATCTTTTTAGACAGGCTATCGATTCCGTTTTTAGCAAATGCCGTATTTTAGATGATTCTTTGTATGTCACAACTCTTGATCCTTGGGAGCGGAGAGGGAATTATTATTATGCTGCTTGGGACTGGCGGTCAGATGATGCCAGATGGAGAAGCGATGGGGCCCCCCAATTCAACATCTATAGCATTCGCTCATATTCCGATTTTCAGACAACAGCTCAGGCTCTTCAAGAAGACCTTCGGTTCTATCATTTTAATGCTCCACAATTAAATTACAATCGACTGAAAGACCTATTTGCAACGCTAAGAAAGATCGATCAGACGAAATATGGAAGAGTGAAGATCTACAAGGGCGAGGTAAATCTTCTTGATTGGGGCACTTATACGGGGGGCATGTGTGATATTGATCTTATGATCATGTTATTAAAATCGGACATAGCAACTGCAAGGAAACAGATATCTCAATTTGCAACGACCTATCAAGGCAAAAGAGCGATACTGGAGAAAGCCATAGAAGAGATCGATGCTTTATTTAAAGAAATTTTTGTCTGGTGCCTCGAGCATCATCAACATGAAGGAGTAAAATTTCGATCTGCTTTGGAGCATTTTATTGCAAGGGAGTTCGATGAAGCATTTAAACAGGTTCAGTCTTTAATCGATCTTGCAGAGGAAAAAGACCTAGGGGATGATCTGATCTCTAAACTATACCTTCTGCAGGGCCAAGTGCATTCAGAATTTTCCCTGCATGGCGAAGCGATTGTTGCTCTTACGAAAGCGATTCGGAAAGATCCTGCTCTAAAGGATGCCTATTTTGAAAGGGCTGCTTCTTATTTTGAATTAGGCAACTTTGATCAAGCTATCGCCGACTATCTCGAATCGGGATATCAAAGAAGCGTCGATTCTTGGGATTTGGTATCTGAAATGAGTTCGGGAATTGCGGTAGGAATCGTTGAGAAAGGGATTTCAGCTACCCTTGAATTTCTTCCAGAAGTATTGAGTTCAATGAGAGGATTAGGCAATGGTCTCTGGGCCTTTTCTTCCGATCCAATCGGTGCATCACAATCCTTTGTAAATGCTGCCAAGCAGTGCGTTGAATTTATCAGAAGTCATTCTTCCTTTGAAGTAGCGCAAGAATTGGTTCCTGAGTTGAAGGAACTTTGTACTAATTACGATGTCCTGAACGATTTTGAAAAAGGGAAATTAATCGGTCAGGTTATCGGTCAGTATGGAACAGATATCTTTCTATGCAAATATTCTATGCAGGCCATCAAAGCCTTTTGCGAATTGAAAAAAGCCAACCAAATGATGACTTTGGAGTCGCTTGCTTCGTCAAAAAGCTCAGCTGCAATTCGTGAAGAAGCAGGCAAATTTTTTGCACATCGCGAAGAGGTTTTAAAGAATGCAAATTTGAAATTTCACGCGGACAGGCAGGGAAAACATATTGAAGGGCATCGAAATTATGAGGAGCTTGTAAAGTTAGGCAGACATCCGAGCGTTTTCCAGCATTCTGAACCTGAAAGGTTGGTACGGCAATATGCCGGTACAGGAATAAGGAGCAAAGGCAATATTCCAGGAATGCCGGATTATGTAGAACTTGTTAATTTTCAAGAGGTTATTGGATATGCAGTAAATGAAAAAACAGGGGAAAAATCCCTCACTACATGGGGCAAAATTCATTATGCTAAGGAAGGACTTCATATTGTTCCAACTCTTAGGAAGGGGAATCATTAATGATATCAGATCCATTACCACCCATTTATAAGCTTCTTTTAAGCATTCAAAGTTCCTTATTGAATGCTGTTGCTCCACAATTGCGAGCTGTTCTTGTTGATGTTGATTCCAAAAATACGGAACTATTTGTTGCTTACATCTACGATGGAGAGATATCCGATGACCTATGCTCGCTAGCAACGGTTGCAATTGCAGAAATTGATATGGATCCTTTCAACTATGTTACAGGCGATATTGCTTATCGGTTAGATTATCCAGAAAAGATACCAGTTCGAGGCAAGCTGGCTTATTTAAGAAAAGAGCCGATACTACCTGAGATTAAAAGGGAAAATAGATCCTTTTTTATCGAAGAGGGGATTTGGCCTCTTTATATTTTTTTTCTCGATATGCAAGAAGCCCTTTTGGGTAAGGTTACGCCTTCTTTACGACTAGTAACAGTAAGGATAGATCCTCATCAAAGGAAGTTGATTTCTAACTTTTATTACGATGGGAAAATTTCTGATGAAGATTTTCGTTTAGCACAGGCAGCAATTCAAGATGCAAGGATCTCATTTTCTGATTATTCGACCGAATCGCAAATTGAAAGGATTGATTTTCCCAATAAAATTCCTTCAGATGGATGCACCGCTGTCTATTGGAGATGGGAAAACAAGTACTAAGATTGGATCAGTTTGAGCACTTTAGGCACTGCATAGGAAAAAATAAAATCGGCGCCGGCGCGTTTGATGCTGAGCAAAGCTTCGTAGAACACTTTGTTGGCATCGCAATACCCTTTTTCATCGGCTGCCATCACCATCGCATATTCGCCGCTGACGTGATAGGCGCAGATTGGCAGGTTCGAATGTGCGCGCATCTGAGAGATCACATCCAAATAGAATAAGGCGGGCTTGACCATCAGCATGTCTGCGCCTTCTTCTTCGTCAAGGGTGGCTTCCAGAAGAGCTTCCCGGATGTTTGCGGGGTTCATTTGATATGTTTTTTTATCTCCGAACTTGAGCTGTGAT
>JAFEGU010000107.1 GCA_018239725.1 Verrucomicrobiota bacterium
GAGGATGTCGCATCGTTCATTACCGAAGAAGGGGTCTTGGCCAGAAACCTGGTTGAAGAGCGGCAGATCATCGATGATCTGTTCCAGGACTTTATCTTCAATCCCGACACCTGCGTCTATGTCGCAAAATCGGAGAAGAAGATCGTCGAGTTCATGACCGATATCATTCCGCGCAACCAGCAGCGGGTGAAGTTCAACTGCCCTCAGAACCTTCTCGATCAGTTTATCTACGACCAGACTCAGTTTATTTTAAGGCTGCGGCACACAGACAGGATCGATATGTATGAGATCGACCTTGTTGTCGACGGGGCGTTGAAAGGGGTCAGGCTTGATCAGCTTTGGGAGTGCATGGGATCCAAAAAAGCCTTTATCGAGCTGGACTCCCCCCGTTCCAAGGCTAAGAAAGGGGACGGCGCTAAAATTCCTAAAATTCTGGTGCTCGATCTCGACCGGATCTCAGGCGTTGTCCAATTGTTCGATGAGATGGGGATCGAGGTCCTGGACGAGCATAAGCTCGAGCGTCCGCTGTGGAGCTTGGCCAACATCGATGCTTCCCAGTTCGAAGGGCTTCCGGTCGAATTTTCCATGACCGATAAGTTGATCGAAATACGCAAGCAGATGCTCGGTGAAAAAACGTTGACCTTCTCTGCTGTGCCGTCGGAAGTCAAGGCGACATTGCGCTCCTACCAGGTCGAAGGGGTGAAGTGGCTAGAGAGGCTGCGCATGATGTTCCTGAATGGAATTTTGGCCGACGACATGGGCCTTGGAAAAACGTTGCAGGCGATCTGCGCGATGTCCCAGCATATGAAGAAGAAGGGGAGCCATGCGCTGATTGTTTGTCCAACATCCTTGTTGTATAACTGGAAAGAGGAGTTTGCCAAGTTCAATCCGAAGATGAAAGTGACCGTTGTTGATGGGATCCCGTCGAACCGCAAAAGGATCATCGACCAGATGTCCCAATATGATATTCTAATCACCTCCTACACCCTCTTGCAAAAAGATATCGAGTCCTATAAAACAACCCAATTTTCTTATGTGATCCTTGATGAGGCCCAGCATATTAAAAACAGGGGTACCCGCAACGCCAAATCGGTCAAGATGGTCCAGGCGGAACACCGGCTGATCCTATCGGGAACGCCGATTGAAAACTCCCTCGATGAGCTATGGAGCTTGTTCGACTTCCTCATGCCAAGCTTTTTGGGAACTTATGACCGGTTTGTGGAAAAGTATGTCCGCGTTTCCGGCAAAGAGCAGCAGAAGAACCTCGAATACCTGCGCAAAAAGGTCTCTCCGTTTATCATGCGCCGCATGAAGAGCGATGTGCTCGACGACCTGCCGCCTGTTTCTGAAATCGTCTACCACTGCCAGCTATCCGATGTCCAGATGGACCTGTACCGTTCCTACGCAGAATCTGCCCGCGACGAACTTGTCAAGCTGGTCGAGCGCGACGGATTTGACCGTGTCCAGATCCATGTCCTTGCAACGCTGACCCGTTTGAAACAGATCTGCTGCCACCCGGCTATCTTTGCCAAGGAGAAGGCGGAAAGCGGAGATTCAGCCAAGTATGAGCTGCTGATGGAGCTTCTCCAGACATTGATCGAAGGTGGCCATAAAACGGTCATCTTCTCGCAATACACCCGGATGCTTCAGATCATGCGGGAGGACTTTGAGAGCAAAGGGATCCGGTTTGTTTATCTGGATGGCTCGAGCAAGAACCGGCTCGAAGTGGTCAAACAATTTAACGAAGATGCTTCGATCCCAGTCTTCTTAGTTTCTCTGAAGGCCGGCGGAACAGGACTGAACTTAGTTGGCGCCGATACGGTCATCCACTACGATATGTGGTGGAACCCTGCAGTGGAGAGCCAAGCAACCGACCGCGTCCACAGGCTTGGTCAAAAGAATTCTGTTTCTGCATATAAGTTAATTACGTTGAATACAATTGAAGAAAAGATTGCTGAAATGCAGAAGAAGAAAAAAGGATTGGTCAAGAAAGTCGTAAGTTGCGATGATGAAGCAATAGCAAAGCTCACCTGGGAAGA
>JAFEGU010000108.1 GCA_018239725.1 Verrucomicrobiota bacterium
ACAATGGGCCCAGGCTTGAAGATCGACCTATCTTCGATCACTGAAATTCATGGGGCGAAAGAATAACGATGAGACCTGAAAAACAATTCCTATTGGATGAAGTCCAAGAAAAAATCGTCAATGCAAAAGCACTGGTGTTTGCTTCCTACAAGAAGCTAGAGCCTAATGCTGCTGCAGGTTTTCGTTCTAAACTTGCAAAGACAGGCGGATCCCTTGAGGTGGTTCGCAAGCGTATCCTCATCAAGGCAGCCCAAGTCGCGGGTGTTACCCTCGATAAAGAGCTGCTAGAAGGGCATATTGCTGTCTTTTTTGCAGATCAGGATCCAGTCCAGACAACTAAGACAATTTATCAGTTCTCCTCTGAGAATGAAGATGTCTTGAAAGTCCTCTGTGGACGGTTCGAAGGCTCGATCTGTACTGCGCAAGACGTAGAACTGATCTCTAAACTGCCAAGCAAAGATGAAATGCGTGCACAGCTCCTCGGTACACTGGAAGCTCCGCTTTCACAAACATTGGCCGTTTTTGAAGCATTAATGACAAGCGTCATTTATTGCATCGACAATAAATGCCAGCAAAGTAACGAATAAATTTTTAACAAGATAAGCAAAGAGGTTTAACCGTGGCTACCCAAACTATTGATCAATTAGTCGAAGAACTCAGCAAATTAAGCGTTCTCGATATGTCCAAACTCAAAGCAGCTCTCGAAGAAAAATGGGGAGTAAAAGCAGCAGCAGCAGCTCCAATGATGATGGCAGCTCCTGCAGCAGCAGCAGCTCCTGCAGCTGAATCAACTGAGTTTAAAGTAACGCTCGAAGCAACTCCAGATGACAAGAAAATTGGAGTGATCAAAGTCGTGCGTGAAATCACAGGACTCGGCCTAAAAGAAGCTAAAGACATGGTCGACGGCGCACCAAAAGTTTTGAAAGAAACTTCGCCTAAGGCTGAAGCTGAAGAGATTGCTAAAAAAATCACCGCAGCAGGCGGCAAGGCAACTCTGAAAGGTCTCTAAGAAATTAGAAAACCGACTATCGACGGAGCAGAAGTCATGAAATAATGACTTCTGCTCTTTGATTTTGAAAATTATTTTTTTATAAAGATTTAAGTGTAGGAGCTGTTTCAATGCTAAAAAGGCCGCCTCAACGGGTGAGTTTTCGTGGTAGAGAAGAAATTATCGATCTGCCCAACCTCATTGAAATCCAAATCAAGTCAT
>JAFEGU010000109.1 GCA_018239725.1 Verrucomicrobiota bacterium
AGCTCACTGGTTATAGTCAAAGAGCTCTCGTTGAGACAACCATCTCTGGATACAAGAAGATCTTTGGAGATCGATTTTTCTCAAGAACAAAGGATCGCCAGAAGGTGGAAAGTAGGCTGAAATGGTTAATGCTGAACAAAATGATGAGAGCAGCAGCCTAAAGGCAGGAAGTAGGGGCGACCACCACCTTATTTCGTTGCGTTGAAAGAGAATTTTTCAACACAGCCGAATATGCCCTATAAGGCGTCTAGCTATTGCAACAATCGCTTTTTTTCCACCGGCTTTTATTGGTATTCGGGCATGAACTGCTTTTAAGTGCGGATCTATTTGAATCGCTTTCCAAGCTGCCAGTACAAGGATCTTTCGGATAATTGTCTTTCCCTGGCGACTGATGTGCCCTTTTCTCACATGCCCTCCAGAAGAGTGTTCAGAGGGGGTGAGCCCGGTATAGCTGAATATCTGTCGCTCATTTTGGAAATATGACATGTCCTCGACCTCATTGGCCAAAACTCGAGCTCCAATAGGCCCAATGCCAGGGGCGCTTCTGTAAACCCTTTCGATGGCGTGGTCTTCAGCTGCTTGTTTTCCTATTTCAATGTTAATTTCTTTGATCCTCGTAGTCAGTTCTTGCCACATATTTACGAGGTGGTTCAGTGCGTATCTTATGCCATCTCTCATAGGCAATTTTTTCAAATTCTCAATCCATGCTTGGCTTATTCTTTTCTTTGCTCATAGAGGGATTAATCCGTGCTGGTGCAAGAGAGCCTTAATTTGGTTCGCAACTGTCATCCTATGCTCAACGATTGTGTCGCGCAATCTTGTAAGGGCTCTTTTTTCCTCACGCTCTTCGCTAGGAATGTGGATTCCCTTAAGTCGGTTTGCCTCCAATTGGGATGCAATTTTTAAAGCGTCCCTTTTGTCCGTTTTTACTTTGTCTCCAACGGCAATTTCAATTCCCGCCGCATGAACAACGAGGTTCTTTATGCCGTTCTTTTCAAGAGTTCGGTGCAATTGGAATCCGGAGAATCCTGCTTCATAGGCACTTTTCACTGGAGCCCCTGGAAAGAATTTTTTACAAAATGCCACAAGCCCCTCGGGACTAGCGGGTAGGGTTGCTTTTTTTATCACAGTTTTCTCGCAAATTGCGACGACAGCGCAGGTGTTTTTGTGAACATGAATTCCCAAATATACTGTCTTGCCTGTATAGTCTTTCATGGTGGTTCTCTTTCTTACTGGGTTTTGTTTAACTGCTATTAACCCTAATTTAAGCTGGAGAACCGCCCTTATTTAAGAGGAACTAACCTCTTGCTAAGGGCCGGCTTATCTAAAATTCAGCATAGCAACTGCTCCTGACTACAAAGGTCCACCGGACCTTCTCGTGTATCCGCAGCCACGGCATTGCTGGCTTTTGATTCGGATAAATTAATGACTATTCCGTCGTCATCGAAAGCGATTGTCTCTCCAGATTGTTTTGTTGTAACAAGAGTGGAGTAAGTAATGATGTTAGTTTGGTTGTTGAAATATTCGTCGATTTTGTTTATATATTCTTTGTCTTGACCAAGCTTGCAAACATGCAATTCAAGTTCTGATAGATGGCTAATTTCAAGATCTTCTTGAAGAAAACGTTCAATAAAGTCATCAACAACAAAACTGCCGATTTTATGTTCTTCAAGGTTTCCTTGACCAACGATGATGAGTTTACTATCCTTTCCTAGTTTTAAGTCTTTGCTATCTACCCATAAGTTTGTTGCACGATGGAGATAATTATGTTTTATAGCATAGTCATCTATTAGTTTACTAAGATCTTCGTTACACGACCAAATATACCTATCCTTAGGATGGTATTTTTTAGATATGTTGGTTCCTGATTCAAAATTTCCAATTATTTCATTTGTTACTTCATCAGATTGCAGGTTCGTTTCATCAAATTCAGAGTAGATCTCAACGATAACAATTTTATCAAATTTAGAAAATGGCTCCGAACTCATATTTGTTGAACTTGATATCGATGTGTTCGTTGCTTGTTTTTTCAAATGACTGAAGAAATCGATGTGGAATTCTTCTTTTGTTTTTTGCTTTTTGTATTTGTTTATTTGATTTTTATTAGGTGCTAAATTTTCATCATTTAAATTATCAAAGGTTCTTTTTTTTGAAATATAGTTATGCGAACCTGTGTTCGAGATTGGTTTAATTGACATAAAAATCCTTATATTGACTTTTATAACTTTAACATTATATTTATTTATTGTGAAGGTAATTTTATTAATCTGTATTATGCGATTAATTATATTGCTTTCGCTGAATGGTTTGGCAACATATAAAGTTAGAAGTGCAAATGCATTTATTTCGAAACAACTGAAAAAATTGGTTTTTGAAGGTGTTTTCGACCGCTAAATTTGAGATCTCTCTAGTTCGTAAATTATTTATAATGAGCGGCTTAAAAGTAATATGAAGAGATGATATGCCGGTAGATTGAGAACAGGTCTTAAGATGTCTCTTAGTCTCAAGCTCGCAATTTTAGAGAGTGTTTTGGTCATGATGATTTCATCAATTAAAAACTTTAATTTAATGTGTTGCGATCAATTACAAAATAGTAACCAATTATTTGTAAATAATTGACTTTTGTTATTAGATTAGCTGGAATTTTGTTTTTAAATGTAAATGTAAAATTGTATTAATTTTATTTGTTTGTAAAAAGTATAAAAAAGGGTGTTATAAGTATTGTAAATAAGTCTTATTATAACTACAGCAACGGATCTTATGAATTAAAACAGTATGATGAAATTCCTGAAGCAGCTTCTAGCGCAAGAACGGTAATCGTTTCTCGTAGTATATTAGGTCCTATCCCAAGAGAAGATGTCGCGCAACTTGTTGAACATATCGATTTAGAATCTCCTCATTGGGAAAAGGAGATGAAAGCCGTTCTAGAACAACATCAATTTGTTGTTGTTGGAATCAATTTCCATATTGAAGCAAAGCAGGAAATCGGTATGAGCAAATTGACCTATGCTCAAACTTATCTAAAATGGAAAACAGCTGCATCTATCTTTACTTCCGCTGCCCTTTTTATATCTCCAGGTATCGTCCAAAATTATTTCCCAAAAGCTGCAGAGTATCTTGACCTTCCTGAATGGAACAATGATCAAAATATCATTTCCTATTCGACTGATGCTTGGGGAAAAAATACAAGACGCAGGCTCTCGCCTGACCAAGTTCCAGGAGTCAATGCCGCAGCTAGTTGGTGCTGTCAGTACAGCTGCTTTTTCGTACGTGGGATACCAAGGCCTTGAAAGTCTTGTAAAAAAAGCTATCCAATATCCTGCTATCGATTACAAAACCTGGTCAGCATTAAATATGAAAGATTTTTTAGCGATAGTGCATCCTAAAATGATTCCAAATGAATATAAAGAAGATAATACATTCTAAATCACCAACAGACTTTTACAGGCAAGCTTGTCTGTCCAAGCGATGGCGCTACGCCGATCCAGAGTTCTGATGTGAAAAGAAATGAAGAGCTTTCTGATCGGATAGAGCTCCGATTGCTGCTTTTAGATGCGCATGTTTTAAAAGAGGCGCGCAACCAGCCCAATTTTTCTCAAATTCCGATGCCGCCAAGTTTCTTCTTTGAGAACCCGGGATTTATGTAAGCTAAGATACCTTTAGGCCTGCCAGCTTCCATTTCAATGGGAGCTGGCGCTAACAAATCTTATCCAATAGATCAGAAGTCTGCGTGGCCAGGGAACCTCGGGAACGGGATAATATCCCGGATGTTCTCCATTCCTGTTGCAAAAAGGACGAGCCTTTCAAACCCAGCTCCAAAGCCTGCATGGGGCACGCTGCCGTACTTGCGCAGCTGCATGTACCACCAGTAGTCTTCCGGATTTAGTCCGAAGTCGACGATCTTCTTTTCAAGGAGATCAGGTCTTTCTTCCCGCTGGCTTCCTCCGATGATCTCGCCGATTTTCGGGACGAGGACATCCATTGCGGCAACCGTTTTTCCATCGGGATTGGAACGCATATAGAAGGCCTTGATCTTTGCAGGGTAGTCGGTGAGGATCACCGGTTTTTTGCAATACTCCTCAGCAAGGTAGCGTTCATGTTCCGATTGGAGGTCATTGCCCCATGCGACGGGAAATTGGAAGGTCTTGCCCGATTTCTGCAAGATCTCGACGGCTTCCGTGTAGGTCAGGCGTGCGAACGGCGACTCAGCAACGTGCTTCAGACGGTCGATGACCCCTTTTTCGATAAAAGCATCAAAGAAGGCCATGTCTTCTGCGCAATGCTTTAGGACGTAGTTGATGACAAATTTCAAGTAGGACTCTGCACATTCCATATCATCTTGAAGATCGGCAAACGCCATTTCAGGCTCAATCATCCA
>JAFEGU010000010.1 GCA_018239725.1 Verrucomicrobiota bacterium
AAGTTATACTGTGCCCGGCCTAATTCTAAAGAAAGTCTGTCTGCGGCTTCCAGTTATTTTGAATTTTGATGCGCATAACGAAGTCCGCAGACAGATTCTATGAATCTAATTGCAAAATCCTAGAGCACAATTTGCCAACTTGTTCATTAAAAGCATCTCTACCAACCCAAAATGCAAGAGATTATTTTACAAACGGAAATAATTTGCTTAGACGTGTTATGCTGATCCCAGCTTTGCAACGTTTTAGGATCAAGGCCTCGAGATAATGACCTAGTTCATTCTGATTGAGTAAACGATTGAAATATTTTTTCATTTTTCTTATCCGCCTCTACCAGCTCACTTTAAGCCCATTTTTGGGCAAGTGCTGCCGTTTCTATCCGAGCTGCTCTGATTACGCCATTGATGCAGTCAAAAAACATGGAGCTTGGAAAGGCTCTTGGCTTACGGCCAAACGTCTTTTGAAGTGCCAGCCCTGGCATCCGGGCGGCATCGACGAAGTCCCTAATTAAATTTTTATTTAAATCAATAAACTCCTGAGCAGAAATACATTTCCAACACAACAAAATTACAATTGATTTCATAATTACGATAATATATTATCTCCGCAATTAATTTTGAGGAAATAATGTCATTAGCAACAACTAATTATAATCCTTCTCATGCAAGAAATCCAATCTGCGAAGGATTTCATTCTTTCCGCGTCGCAGCGGAGACCACCTTCAATGATACAGTCCCCAAAGTTCAAGACTTTATCGAGTCTCCTATCGGCCAAGGAATGATCGGGTTCGGATTGGGATTGGGTATGCATCTTGCCTATGGGCCGATTACAGAAAGAATCCTCACAGCGATGGGTTATGTCGTTTCAGATTCGGGCGGTGCAGATCCTTTCATGTCGATGGGACTCCCTTCCAAGATCCTTCTAATGCCTTTGATATGTATCCTCGGCCCGATTCAAGAGGAGCTAGGATTTAGAGGCGGTCTTCAAGGGTTTTTAAAAGACGCCTTTGAGTCGTTTTATCTTGATCGGGGACTAGAAAATTCTGCTGCTAACATGGCTGCGCGTGTGACATCAGTTTTTGTCACATCGGTCATTTTTGGGCTTGTCCACTTTTCTAATGCTATCATCTTTTGGTGCAATCCCGTTCTTTTCCTTCCGCAAGTGA
>JAFEGU010000110.1 GCA_018239725.1 Verrucomicrobiota bacterium
GCGACCAATGTCGGCAGCATCCATCAGACCTTTACTTCAGGCCAGCCTTGTTCCAAGGGGGATGAAAAGGGATACTTTTCGTTCGGCGGATCGTGCTTAGTCCTTCTCTTCGAACCAAACCGGATTGTCTTCGACAAAGACCTCGTCGAAGTTTCCGCTCGGAAAATGGAAGTCCGCGGCCTTCTCGGCCAACCTTTAGCGAAAGGAAACAGTAGGGATAAGGGGGGACATTCTCTCTAGAATCAGTTTCAGTATTAGTCCAATACAGTTTTGCTGATTGACTTTCAGGAAATATTTTAGTTCAATTCTTTAGCAACCATTTTTTAGTTTCTACTACGACCCAGGTTGCTCATGGAATTCCATTATTTTCGAAGTGCTAACTCGATTGCTAAGTTGCTCAAACGAACAAGTGCAAAAGTGCTGCTGGTTCTGCAAGCAGCTCTTTTAACTCCTCTACCTCAGCTTTCTGCGGATGTCACGTCGATTACCATTGAAGTGCAAAAGCCAATGGATGAAATGTGGAGTGATTTTGATTCTTCGTATGAGGGTCTGGTTCTTCTTGTAGAAAGGCTGGAAAGATTAGCAAACGATCTTCAAAAAGATGAAAATATTAATCCCCAGGCGCTCAATGAACTCAAGTTGTTAGTTATTCGACTAGCGCAATATGGTGGAGCGGCATCTTCTTTAGAAGAGTCTAATGCGCTCTACCGAGATATTATTGACCTCTTGATTGACGAAGAAGGAGAGGATCCTTGCAATCTTTGGCTAAATGCTGATCAGTTCCTCGATGGTTCAGCTTGCACTGCCCTTTGGTCTGATGATTATTTTCAACAGTTACATTGCGATTTTTGGAAGTCGGCAAAAAAAGCGATCAAACGCTGTGCACATAAAGTTGAAAAGTTTATTCGACATCATAAGGAAGAGATCCTCATAGGAGCCGGTGTCGTGGTCGTTGTTGGCGCTGTGACATATGCAGTAAGTGCTTGTGTTGCAAAAGGCGCTGCTGCGGCAGCTAGTGCAGCTGCAGCAGCATTGTCTCCAGATGATGACAAGGAAGCATCTGAAAATAAAGTTTCTTCAAGTACCACATCATCGGAATGCCCTTCAA
>JAFEGU010000111.1 GCA_018239725.1 Verrucomicrobiota bacterium
CTTCGACGTTGCGTGGGACGACGATTTCATCTTTTGTATAAGACATATGCGGTTCTCTTAAATATCCAAGTTCTTAACTGATAGAGCATGCTGCTCGATGAAGGCTCTGCGCGGCGGAACATCTTCACCCATCAACATGGTGAACATGTGGTCTGCTGCGATCGCGTCTGGCAAAGTCACCTTGAGAAGGGTGCGTTTAGCTGGGTCCATGGTCGTTTCCCACAGCTGGTCGGCGTTCATCTCGCCAAGACCCTTGTACCGTTGGATCTCGATCCCTTTTCGGCCATTATTGCGCAGGACCTCTATCCCCTCTTTCAAGGTATGGACAGGCGTCTCTCTTTGTTCCTCGTCGATGATATCGAAGAGCTTGCCGTCTGCAATGACGTATTGGTCGATGGCAAAATTGAATGCTGCCAATCGGTTTTTCAATTGGTCTAGAGCTTGCTTTTCATACAGCTCAACAAACGGGATCGACTTGGGCCTAAAAGCCTTCATTTCTTCCGTCTGTTCGGCTTCCGGAATGGAGGCCAGCGTCTCAGCATGCTTTTGCCGCTGCACTTCCTCGTCTTGTTTTTTCATTTGGGCAAACTCACCTTCTGAATAGATGAACCGGCTCTCATCAGCTAGTTTCAGCTGGAAACGGGGAAGGCGCCCTTGCTCATCTTTGGAAGCAATGAACTCGCGGAACGGTATCCCTTTTCTTTCAACAGAAACGATGAAGGTTTCAACTTCACGGACAGCGTCGATCATCTCATCGACTTGCTCTTTGGAGAGCGGATCTGTCCTTCCAACAAGGCGCAAGTGGACATCGCTTGTGCCCAGTTTGAGCAAGTACTCGTCCATCTCTTTTTCCGAGTGGATGTAGCGGCTGACCTTCTTGCGCGTCGCCCGATACAATGGAGGCCTTGCGATGTAGATGAAATTGTTCTCGATCAGCGCCGGCATATGGCGGTAGAAGAAGGTCAAGAGCAGCGTACGGATGTGGGATCCGTCCACGTCAGCGTCCGTCATGATGATGATTTTGTGGTAACGGAGCTTTTCAAGGTTGAAGTTGTCCTGTCCGATCCCGCAGCCGAAAGCGGCGATCATTGCACCGACTTCCTGGTTTTGTAAGATTTTTTCAAGGCGCGCTTTTTCAACGTTCAAGATCTTACCGCGGATTGGCAAAACAGCTTGGAACCTTCTGTCCCGTCCTGTCTTTGCAGAACCGCCCGCAGAATCTCCCTCAACGATATAGATCTCGCACAAAGCAGGATCTTTTTCTTGGCAGTCAGTGAGCTTTCCTGGGAGACGTGCGCTGTCGAGCGCTGTTTTCCGCAAGGTGAGCTCGCGGGCTTTGCGTGCCGCTTCGCGCGCTTGCGCGGCCAATATCGCCTTTTCGACAATCATCCGAGAAATCACAGGGTTTTCTTCGAGGAAGGTCATTAGTTCTTCACCGACAATCTGCTGGACGACAGATGCAACATCGCTGTTGCCGAGCCGCTGCTTGGTCTGCCCTTCAAACTGAGGGTTGGGCACTTTAACAGAAATGACCGCCGTCATTCCCTCCCGCATATCGTCTCCCTGTACTCCGATCTTATCGCTCTTTAGAAGGTTATGCCCCTTGATATACTGGTTAAGAACGCGTGTCAAGGCTGTGCTGAACCCTGTGACGTGCGTACCGCCCTGCCGTGTAGCAATGTTGTTGACGTAGGAATAGGTGTTTTCCGTGTAGGTATCGTTCCATTGCATCGCCACTTCGAAATCGATTGGCCCGTCGACTCCCTCTTTCATTCCATGGATATAGATCGGTTTTGGAAAAAGAGGAGTCTTGTTCTCATTAAGGTACTCGACAAAAGACTTCACGCCCCCTTCATAACAGAAAGAGATCTCAACCGGAGCTGTCTCCCTCTCGTCGCGGAAGTTGATCTTCAAGCCTCGGTTCAAGAAAGCAAGTTCGCGGAACCGCTTTAAAAGGATGTCATAATCATAAACAGTAACAGTAAAGATCGAATCGTCGGGCCAGAAAGAAACCTTCGTTCCATGCTTTTGTGTTTGACCGGTCACCTTCAAGGTGGATGTAGGTTTGCCTTTTGAGAAGGTCATCTCGTGGACGCTGCCATTTTGAGAGACTTCGACGACTAGTTTTTTGGAAAGGGCGTTGACGCAAGAGACCCCTACTCCGTGAAGACCCCCAGAGACCTTATAAGTGCTCTTATCAAACTTGCCCCCTGCGTGCAAAATGGTCATGACAACTTCAAGAGCTGTAACATCGCGCCCTTGCTTGACCGACTCTTTTTCATGCTTGCCGATCGGGATCCCCCGTCCATCATCTTCGACACTGACCGAATGATCTTTGTAGAGCGTAATCGTGATCTCTTTGCAATGACCGGCTAACGCCTCGTCCACGCTATTGTCGACCACCTCATAGACCAGTTGATGAAGGCCGTTGACTTGAGTATCGCCTATGTACATACCCGGACGTTCGCGCACCGCTTGAAGACCTTCCAAGACGGTGATCGAACTGGCATCATATTCTTTTTCATTTGTCATCGTCGTCATACCTTAAAATCTCTTTCAATTTCCGTTACATTCTGTCGTTGGACTTAGCCCAAACGGAATACAATATTTTTAATTTCAACAGCGGGAAACCTATCCCGCAAACATTTGACCAAACGCCCTCTTTCATGCTGTGAGAGCAGGCTGTACAAGGTCGAGTTGTTGACCTTGACGTACAAGATCCCCTCCACAAAAGAGACAGCTCTTGTCATCGGCGCAAGTTTGCTACCGATGATCTCTGGCCACGACGCTAAAATCAAATCGGGCCTTTCCTTATGCATTTCGCCGATCTGCCCAAGAAGGCGCGGCAACAATGACTTCATATCGCGATTCGTCGACTCGGTGCCGTCATAACCGAATGGCACGCGATGGTCTTGATTTTTCTTAGCCATAGCTTATCAAAATTGGAGAAATTACCCCAAACCAGGACTATATTTTAGCCCCCCCATTATAGCAATAGAAAAATGAGCCAGTTGCAACCTCGACTTTGCAATGTCGAGATCCTAAAAAAGCAGGGCGCTTAAACCCATGGCGATCAGGAAATAAATCGACATCGATAAAAAGTCGTTAAAGGCCGTAATAATCGGACCTGCAGCAACTGCGGGATCAACGCCGATCCGCGCAAAAAACAACGGAGAGAACACACCAAGCACCGTTCCTGCCAAACAAGCGCCCATCAACCCGATCCCAACGATCAATCCGACAGCAACAGGGCTGACATCCGCTCCAGAAACGCCGACAAAATCGAGCGCATACACAACAATACCGCAAAGAACTCCAAATATCGAGCCTGTTGTCAGGCCAAGCAGTAATTCTTTAACGACAGCCTCTCCTTTATTGCCTAAAGACAGGAGCCCCGTCGCCATACTGCGGACAAGCACCGTACTGCATTGGATACCGATATTGCCCGACATCCCTGTAATGAGCGGAACAAAGAACAGGACAAAGGTCAGCACGCCGCCAACATAGGATTGGAACGAGGAGATTACACCGACATTGATCAAACCGGCGCACAGCGTAACGACAAGCCACGGAGCCCGCGACAAAAAGCGTTTGAACAAAGGCTCTGGCACGCTGACTTTTTCCGCAGTACCTGCCATATTAGCGATCGTCTCATCAGCAATATCTTCAACAGCGTCGAGAACATCTTCGTAGGTAATCACGCCGAGTAAGTGGTTCTTTTCATCGACGACGGTGAGCGCCGGGATCTTGTAGCGCTCAACAATTTCAACGACCTCTTCGCGGGATGTCTCAGGCGCCACTTTATGCAGGATCGAACGCATCACTTGTCTTAGGGGCAGATGAGGGGGATTAACGATCAGGTTCCTAGCAGGCACATAGCCCAGCAGCTCCCCTTCCTGGTTCAAGACAAAGATCTTGCGGGTCAGATCAATCCCGGGATTGTCGCGGATGTGGGCGGCAGCTTCGCCAATGGTGACGTCCATGGAAAAAGCAAAAAATTCATTGGTCATCAAACGGCCTGCCGTGTTCCGATGATGCTTTTTGATCTCCCGGATCCTCTGGGCCTTTTTTGTTTCGAGCATGTCGACGATCCGACGGAACCTCCGCTCGGAAATATCTTCTAAGACCTCGACCGCTTCATCAGGGGGCATATGCTCAAAGAGCATCTTGACTTCCCCATCATCGATATGGCGCAGCACAGCGACGCGGGTATTGCTGTCTGTATTGACCATAAACTCGATTTTGCCCTCAATATCGGACAAATTCTCATATAAGAAAGGTCTAGCGTGGGAAGGAAGCCTGAATGCAGCGTAGGCCAAGTCGACAGGAGAATGTTCCGAAGCAATTTTTGCTAGGTCGTGGATGACGACGGTCGATGTCTGTTTATGGAACGCCTGTTCAAGTTTTTCTTGTAAAATGTCGTGCAGCTGCGATGTTTTGGAGTCCATTAAGTTGCCTGCTGCATGGTGCAGCTCATCAACTTTTTGGACCTCTTCTGTGACGTTTTCCATGATCCACCTCAGCCCGAGTCTTGCCACCGATCATACCCTGTATTACCCTTATTTTTCAAACGCAAATGCACCAACTCTTTACCAATTTGGTGATAGCAATTAAATCTGCACTTTACTAGAATTCAAGCACCAATCCATAAATAAAGTTTATCTATGTTCAAACCAGAAAAAATCCGCAATATCGCGATCATCGCCCACATCGACCATGGCAAGACCACTATGCTCGACAGCCTTCTCAAGCAATCCAACGTTTTCCGCGACAACGAGAAGATCCCCGAACGGGTCATGGACAGCTACGATCAGGAAAAAGAGCGCGGGATCACGATCTTTGCCAAGCACACCAGCATCTATTTCGAAGACTTTAAAATTAATATTATCGACACCCCCGGCCATGCCGACTTCTCCGGAGAAGTGGAGCGGGTCCTCGGGCTTGTCAACTGCGTCCTTCTGCTCGTCGACGCTCAAGAGGGGCCGATGCCGCAGACCCGGTTCGTCCTTTCCCAGGCGTTAAAAATCGGTTTAAAACCGATCGTCGTCCTCAACAAGGTCGACCGTCCCCATGCAGATCCTGACCGCGCCCTTAATCTGACCTTCGACCTCTTCGTCGAACTCGGAGCTAATGACGAACAGCTCGACTTCCCGATCTGCTATGCTTCTGGCCTCGGCGGCTTTGCTGTGACAGACCTTAAAGACCCTCGTGTCAATATGCGCCCCCTCTTCGAACTGATCCTCAAAGCGGTCCCTGCTCCTCCAGGAAACCTCGACCTCCCCTTCTTAATGCAAGCAACCACATTAAGTTACGACGACTTTGTCGGCAGACAAGCCTGCGGCCGGATTTTGGAAGGCCATGTTAAAAAAGGGCAAACGATCACTAAGGTCGATAAGAACGGCCATCCGACCCAGCACCGCGTGCAGCGCATCGAAGGCTACCATGGTCTGAAGAAAGTCGAGCTCGAAGAAGCAGGAGTCGGCGACATCGTCAGCATTTCAGGGATCCCTGAAATCTCGATCGGCGACACCCTCTGCGATCCTCAGCACATCGTCCAACTTCCTCCGATCACATTGGCAGAGCCTACCCTTTCGATCGAAATGATGGTCAACAGCGGCCCATTTGTCGGAAAAGACGGCAAGCATGTCACGATGAACAAGATCCGCGACCGGTTGCTACAAGAGAGAAAAGCCAATATTTCGTTAAAAATTGAAGAATCGTCTCGTGACGATGCGATCCGCGTGTGCGGACGCGGCGAACTCCACTTGGCGGTCTTAATGGAAGCGATGCGGCGCGAAGACTACGAGTTTACGATCTCCAAGCCTCAAGTTATTCTGAAGCAAGTTGATGGCGAGACCCATGAACCTTACGAAATAGCGCACATTGAAGTTCCCCAAGAATACTCGGGAACGATTATTGAAGAGCTCTCACGCCGTAAAGGTGAAATGCGCTCCTTAAATACCAACGAGCACAACATCACGACAATCGAGTTCCTCATCCCAACTCGCGGCCTTATGGGTTATCGCAATGACTTCCTAACGATCACCCGCGGCCTTGGGATCTTGACGTCGATTTTTGACAGCTATGGACCATGGAAAGGGGAAATTCCAGGACGTGTCCACGGCGCCCTTATTTCTAACGGCGCAGGAAAAACGACAGGGTACGCCTGCTTTGGGATCCAAGAACGCGGCACCTTATTCGTTTCCCCAGGAGATGAAGTCTATGAAGGGATGGTTGTCGGAGAAAACAACCGCGATAACGATCTCGTCGTCAACGTGACCCGCGGCAAGCAGCTCACAAACATCCGCGCATCGGGCAGCGACGAGAACATCATCCTCGTTCCAGCGCGCACGTTTACCCTCGAGCAAGCGATCGACTTCATCCAAGACGACGAGCTTGTCGAAGTGACGCCTCATTTCATTCGCCTAAGAAAACGGTTCTTAAGCGAAAATGAACGCAAGCGTAAGGGAAGCTAAGCCTATTATTGGGAATCGAGACTTCCTAGCCTCGATTCCTATTTATTTGATGGAGATTATCGAATGAAAACCGTCAAAGAAAAGCTTGGGATCAAAGAAGGGAAGCAAGTCCTTGTCCTCAATCCTCCCCAAGGCTACATAGATCTCCAAGGCAGCTCAGCAATCAAAGAAGCGGACATCATTCAGCTCTTCATTACCTCTAAACAAGATCTGCAAGATTTTATCGATGCAAACCGCTCTTCGCTCAAAAATTCGATCGCTCTATGGGTGACCTATCCCAAAGCATCTCCCCATTTGGGGATCAATCGGGACATCATCGCCAGTTTTTTAAAACAATATGCGCTAGAAGGGATCGCAATTTGTTCAATTGACGAAACCTGGTCTGCATTACGTTTCAAGCATATTTCTTAAGAAGATTCCCATAAGCTTCTAACTGAGACAACCTGAAGAACCGGTAATTTAGTGAGGAAGCATTCTAAATTCTAATTCAACTGCTGTCCAACCCGCTTAAAAACCAATTTTTCAGGTTATTTTCGAAGTAAAACAATTTTTTATTTTTTAAGGAAATAACACAAATAGTTAATATTAAGACGTTTATTTTTATTTATCAAAATTATAATTTTTGATAAAATTTTTTTCGAATATTTGGTTTTTAGATTCATTTACAAAACAATTAAAATGGAGTTTTTTAAAATGGCAGCAATAATATTACCACCTCCCGCAGCAAACAACGCGGGTTTCTTAGCTCTTTATAATCAAGTTCCCCTAGCCACAACGAATCAGATCGAACGTGATATTTGGGAACTAACGCAGATTGATGTCCATGAATTTGGAAGGAACTATATACAGAACTTAAGTCAAGCTACATATAATGCCCTACCCGTTGTATTGCAAGATACAATTGCCGCAGAAGTCCATACTGTTGGGGTTGGGGCCCTAGCTTTACCTGCAGTGATGCGTGTATTTGTAAATGCTATGCTTCCATAGATATAGGCTTCTGTCTTGATAGTATAGATTTTCAGTTAACGAATCCATTTCCTGAACAAATCTCTTTTAAGATCTTTCTAGCAAGACAACAACCTTGGAATGATACCTCGTCATAAAAGACGGAGCATTAATCCTTAGGCTCCATCAGCATTGCGCTTTAAAAGAACCTCTTAGAAGCTGTACTAAAACCTCGCCTATAAGGGATTTGAGAGCCTTTTTGATGAACTTTGACGGGCCTTTGCATTCAGTCGACAAGGGCATAATGTTTATATACTGGTGACGATTCAATCGCACACGCGATTTTGGCTTTTGCGCCCTAATTTTAAAGTCCCAGAAGCAGGACGTATGCGCAGCTGCATACGTCCGATGCATGAGACTTTAAAGGGGTTTGGAACAAAGCCCGTAATTAGGGATGCAAAAGTCAAAAGCGTCTCTGCGATTGAAGCGGAAGCAGTATATATGTCTGAAGAACCGGATGTCAAAGATCGCTAAAAGGATCCAAAGACCGACGGCATGGCTTTAGTACAGCTTCTTAAAAGCCGTCCTTATCCTCTTTTTTAATTGGAACTAAAACGGATAATTGCATCTTGCGAGGTAGATCCACAACTATTTGAAGCTGTTATCGTTGCTTGATAAGAACCACCATCGTTGAGGTTTGGACCTGTAATAACGCCAGTGCTCGGATCAATACTTGATCCTGTTGGTAAATTCGTTGTTGATTTTATCTTCTGGAAATATTGCCATAGACCCCCTCTTTTTGCTTTTCAAATACAACTTCTGGAATATCTCAATTTCCTATCCAGAAAGGCTTAGTTGTCGTAAAGCGCATGATAAGCTGCACTGAAAAGTTTAAAAGCCTCCTCAGCTGCTGGTTTATCGTTCCCTTGATACTTATCAGGATGAAATTGTAGAGAAAGCTTAACATAAGCTTTCTTAATGTCAGCCTTGCTCGCACCTTCGGGAAGCCCCAAGAGTTTGTAATTGCTAGGATTGCTTTCTTTCACGCCGAGTAAACCAAAAGCTCGATTTTTTAATTCAACAGCAGGATTAGGTTCTTGCTGAGCCTGCTTGGATGCTCCTTGAGCTGGTCGACCGTTATGTGCGGAGTGAGGCTCTGAATGGGCCCTTGGCCTTGAGCCTTGGGCTGACCCAGTTTTAGGTTCGGCACGAGGCTCTGAATGGGCCCTTGGCCTTGAGCTAGAGGCTGACTCTGTTTTAGGTTCAGATCGAGGCTCTGAATGGGCCCTTGGCCTTGAGCTAGAGGCTGACTCTGCATTAGGTTCAGCGCGAGGCGCTGAATGGGCCCTTGACCTTGAGCTAGAGGAAGACTCTGCGTTAGGTTCGGCGCGAGGCGCTGAATGGGCCCTTGGCCTTGAGCTAGAGGCTGACTCTGTTTTAGATTCAGATCGAGGCGCTGAATGAGTTCTTGAAATTTCATTTTGTTCTTCGTCAAATTTAGACGCGGGTATCTGAAAAAAAGAACAAAAATCCTTTAGAAAGCCGTTAAGACAACTTTTAAAAATACTTCCAAAAACATAATGTTCAACTACAACACTTTCAATATTTTTGTGAACCAAAGAGGACTCGGAAATTGAAGAATAAGAGGGCCTGAATAGTTTCTCCAGAGCTCTTAGCGGAGAGAGTAGTTCTGCCGTAACAGAATTAAAGAACGATGTTGTAATATTCGTAATCCGGGATTCTAAAGGTTGGACAGCAATTCCCGCCAGCCATTTTTCTCGTGTAACTAAAATTTTTCTTTCGTAAACTTTTGCCTCAATTTTTTGAAAGAGGCCACTGTCATGACTACCGCCGTTAGAAAATCTCTATGCGTTGAC
>JAFEGU010000112.1 GCA_018239725.1 Verrucomicrobiota bacterium
ATTTTTCTAATATCGTGATGTCAAGTGGAACAGAAGATTTGCTCAAGTACCAAGCGAGCGAAAGGCCTGATATGCCCGCTCCCAAAATTAATACGCGTTGTCTTTGCGTGCTATCGATTGGTGTGAGAAGAAATTACAAAACTCAGAAGCTCGAAAAATTCGATACTTTTGGCAGATGAGGCAGTTGCAAAACTGCTTTGCCCGGAAAAATCGATGATTTTGAGTTTTGCAATTTCCTCGTAATTTTGTCGGGTATCAACTTTAAGCTAAGGGATATATTAAATGAAAGAAGAGATCGTCAGCTACTTAAAATCATTGCGCGATGCGATCATCGCTGAATTTGAGTCCCTTGAGCCTGCCGCCCGTTTTGAAAGGACCTACTGGAACTATCATAACGGATCCGGCGGCGGCGAGATGTCGGTGATCCGAGGCGATGTTTTTGAGAAGGCCGCCGTCAACTGGTCTGGCGTTTCGGGAGACCGTTTTCCAATGGCAGATGGCGATGGGGCATTTTTTGCCACAGGGGTCAGCCTCATCACCCACATGAGCAACCCTCACGCTCCCACCGTCCATTTTAATATCCGCTACATCGAAACGGAAAAGAGAAGTTGGTTTGCAGGAGGATATGATCTGACGCCGATGGGATTTCCCTATGAAGAAGACACCCTCCACTTCCACCAGGTAGCGCAAAGCGCATTAGACCCTTTTGGCAAGGAGATCTACCCTGCCTTTGCACAAAGCGCGAAGGAATATTTTTTTATTCCCCACCGAAAAAAAGAGCGGGGCGTCGGGGGGATCTTTTTCGACCACTACAACACCGGCAATATCGAAAAAGACATGCAGCTATGGAAATCGGTCGGAAATACCTTTGTTCAGACGATCATGCCGATCTACCGCAAGCGGATTTCCACCCCCTACACCGAAGAGGAAAAAGAGGTCCAGCAGCGGTTAAGGGCCCACTACGTCGAGTTCAACCTCCTCTATGACCGGGGAACGAAGTTCGGATTTCTGTCAGGAGGCAATCCGGAGGCGATCCTCTGTTCGATGCCCCCTCTTGCGAAGTGGTAACCTCAACTTTGCAACTTGATCATTCAAGCTCTTTCAGCACGTCGGCTAGCTGTCCGACTGCCCAATCGATCTCTTCTTGCGTGATGACAAGCGGAGGGGCCAACCGGACGACGACTTGGTGGGTCTCCTTGGCAAGGATTCCTTTTGTCATCAGCTTTTCACAGACGCTGCGCGCCGATGCTTTTTTGGGATCGATCACAACACCGACCCATAGCCCTTTTCCTCTGACCTCTGCGACCAAAGAGCTTTTCAAGTTTTTTAGCTTCTGCATCAAATAAGCGCCCAGATCCCGGCTCTTTTCCACTAAATTTTCTTCGAGGAGCACTTTGATCGCTTCGAGGCCGACTGCTGCTGCTAAAGGGTTGCCGCCGAACGTCGATCCATGGCTTCCTGGATTGAAAACTTCCATCACTTCCCGCTTGGACAAAAACGCAGAAACAGGCAGCAGACCACCTCCGAGCGCCTTTCCTAGGATCAATCCGTCCGGCTGGATCCCCTCATGCTGAAAAGCGAACATTTTTCCTGTGCGCCCAAGACCTGCTTGCACTTCGTCTAAGATCAGAAGAACATTGTGCCGCTTGCATAATTGAGAAACCTCTTTCAACCATCCATCTGGCGGCAATACAATTCCAGCCTCGCCTTGCATCGGTTCGACTAGGAAAGCGCATGTGTTCGGAGTGATCGCCTTTTCAAGGGCCGATGCTGAGCCGAACGGGATCATTTTAAAACCGGGAGTGAAGGGGCCAAACCCCTCCTGATAGGCAGATTCTGATGAAAATCCCACAATCGTCGTTGTGCGGCCATGGAAGTTGCCTTCTGCAACGATGATCTCCGCTTTGTCTTTCGGGATCTTTTTCGTCCTGTATCCCCAGCGGCGCGCCGCTTTGATCGCGGTTTCAACAGCTTCGGCCCCGGTGTTCATCGGCAAGCCCATCTCCATTTCGGCAAGCTCGCACAACCGCTTGAGAAATATTCCCAACTTGTCAGTGTAAAAGGCCCTTGAGGCAACAGCAATCTTTTCCGCTTGCTCCTTAAGGACTTTGATCAGCCGCGGATGGGCATGGCCATGGCTTACAGCAGAATAGGCGCTGAGCATATCGAGGTATTTCTTCCCTTGGTCATCCCAGACCCAAGCTCCATTGCCGCGGGTCAATACGACCGGCAAAGGATGGTAGTTGTGCGCTCCATACTGCTCTTCAAGAGAAATCCATTCATCCATTGCTTTTCCCTCCCGATAGGACTGCGCTTAAAATCCGATAGCAAAGAGAAAACGTTTTTTTCTCTTGGTCTCTTACCGGATTGAACTCGACGAGCTCAAATCCTGTCAACCGTTCGTCCTTTCCAATAGTCGTAAGCGCTTTGATCAGCTCATCCGCAGAAAGCCCCCCAGGCTCTGGACTTCCCACACCGGGCGCCTCAGTGGGATCAATGACATCCATATCGAGGCTCACACAGAAATTCTTCGTCCGCTTCGTCACATGGGCAACCGCCTCTTCAAGAACAGTTTGGCCCCCTCTTTCATTCACTTCATCGGCCATGTAGATTTTGACATTGAGCCGCTTGAGAAGTTCAGCCTCTCCTTTTTCAAATGAGCGAACTCCCACCAAACATAGGTTTTGCGGCAATAGGACAGGTTTCTTCTTTTGCGACATCGATGAGCTCAGTTCACCATGCCCCATCAATGCAGCAAGCGGCATCCCATGCCAAGCGCCCGAAGGCGTCGTTTCCGTCGTATGGGAATCCATATGCGCATCGATCCAGATCATCCCAAAAGGTTCCTCTCCAAGATAGTTTCCCATTCCATTCCAGGTCCCTACCGCAATGCTGTGATCGCCTCCGATTACAACAGGAAAAAATCCCCGTTTCAAGATATCCAAGACCTTATCTGCAAGCTTTTGGTTGAAATCGACAATCAAAGGCAACGCATCAGATAGCGCTACATCTCGATCGCTATGTCGGATCAAGGGATAAAGAATATCCCATTCGACAACAGGAATCTGGTGGATGCGCAGCTTTTCCAAGCAGCCTCCGTTCCGCAAGGCATCAGGCCCTGTTTCACACTCTCGGATCTGCGCTCCCCATCCAGTACATGCAGAAATCAAAAAGTAATTGCGTGATGTATTCATATCCCCCTGAAGACAATCTATTAGAAATCACCCCATGCAAATATTAAGGTAACAATGGAAAAAAAAAGAAAGGGCTATTTCCAGGCTTTGGCGACATCGACAAAGTGGCGCACATGATCGAGTGGGATGTCGGGTGTGACGCCATGGCCTAAGTTGAGGATAAACCCTTTTTCTCCATCCATCGACTGAAGAAGAGACTGTGTAGCTTGCGTGATTTCCGGTTTGGATAATTTAAGGATCGACGGCTCGATATTGCCTTGCACGGCAATCTCTTTTGAAACTGAGCTCCTCAGCTCATTCATTGGACGGAGCCAGTCAAAACTGATGCAGGACGGGTTTAAAGCAGCCAACTCTTGGGGAAATAAACTCGAATGGCGGCAGAAAAGGATCACAGGAGTAGCTTCATTTGCCAACGCATCCACGATCTGCTTCAAATAGGGATAGGCAAACGCATGCCGCTGCTGTTCATCTAATATGTTCAGCCAAGAATCAAAGATCTGAAGCGCGTTAACACCCTCTTTCACTTGAGCTTTCAAATAAGCGATCGTAGCCAGAGTGATCTTCTGCAGCAGACGGTGTAAACTTGATGGATCCTCTTTCATCCATTGCTTGGTCAAAGAAAATTCCTGCTTGCTTCCTGAATCGATCAGGTAGCTTGCCACGGTAAAAGGACCGCCGCAAAACCCGATCAAAGGGACATTCAAGTCAGGTTTTAACAACCTGATTGTTTCCAACACATACGATAGGCTCTCTTCGACGCAGAGCATCGGCAGCGCGTCGACTTGCTCAGCAGTGCGGACAGCAGGTTCTACACGAGGCCCTCCTGTTTCAGGAAAATGGATGGATAGGCCTAAAGACTCAGCGATCACAAGGATATCGGAAAACAGAATGGCTGCATCGACATCGAGCAAAGAAAGGGGGAGGCGCGTCACTTGCGCTGCAAGATCTGCTCTGTGGAACAGCTCCCATAAAGAATGCTTTTCACGCATAGCACGATACTGAGGCATGTAGCGCCCTGCTTGGCGCATGAGCCAAACGGGAGCGCGTCCCTCATTTTTGCAGGCCAGCGCCTGCAACAACCGACTGTTCATGAAAGGAGCCGGTCTAAGATCGAATCGACGGTAAATCCAAATTCAGCAGCGAGGTCGCTTTGTGGAGCAGATTCTCCAAAAGTATCGATTGCAATCGAAACTCCATCTGGTCCAATCCACTTCGACCAACCAAAGCTGACGCCAGCTTCGATACTTACCCGCTGTCCGAGATCTCCGCCAACCACATTAAACTTATATTCATCCGACTGCTCTTCGAACAGTTCCCAGCATGGCATCGAAATGACCCGCACCGCCTTTCCTAATTTCTCTAAAGCAACAGCCACATCAAGGGCCAACGAAACCTCAGATCCCGTTGCCATCAGCGTGAAATCTGGCTTAGCTTCCTCTTTCTTGACGATATAGGCGCCCTTCCCCATCCCTTTTTCGTAAGCGACGTTGCAGCCAGCAATATCGGGCAGAGCTTGCCGCGAAAGGATGATCGCAGATGGTCCTCTGTAGCGCAGCGCAGCGAGCCACGCCATCTTGACTTCTGCATTGTCCGCAGGACGGATCACATGAAGGTTAGGCATCGCCCTTAAAGCGGCAAGGTGCTCCACAGGTTGGTGTGTCGGACCATCTTCGCCTAAAAAGATCGAGTCGTGCGTGAATTGGTAGATCACTTGGACCTTCGACAGGGAAGCCAAGCGGATCGCATTGCGCATGTAATCGGAAAAAGTCAAAAACGTCCCAATGTAGGGAACGATCATATCGGTCTGCGCAAGGCCAGCCGCCGCTGTCGCCATTCCGAACTCCCGAATGCCGTACTTGATATTGCGTCCGTTATAATTGGTGCAGGAAATGATCGGGAATTTCTTCATCATCGTCATATCAGATGAAGACAAGTCGGCGGAGCCTCCGATCAATTGCGGAAGCAGTTCGCCAAGGACGTTCAACACATTTTGCGAAGAGGTCCGCGTTGCAAGAGGAGACTTCATTTCAATTTTACGTAGCTGATCTTCGAGATCATCGGGCAGCTTTTTCTCGACCATCTGCATGAACTCTTTATAGAGGGCAGGCTTTGCTTCCGACCATCTGCGGAACATCTCTTTCCACTTGCCTTCCATCGATGCATCCTTCTCAAGCCGCTGCTCGAAATAGGTATACACAGACTGGGGCACGTAAAAATCTTCTTCAGGAAGACCCAATGCCTTCTTGGTCGCTTCGACCTCTTCCTGGCCAAGTGGAGATCCATGCACCTTGTGCGTTCCTGCCTTGTTCGGAGATCCTTTGCCGATGATCGTCTTCATCATGACAAAAGCGGGCTTCTTCTGCTCATCGCGCAGCGATGAAAAAATCTTCTCCATCGCATCAAAGTCATACCCGTCGAGCTCGTAGACTTCCCATCCGTATGCCTTATAACGCATCTTGGTGTCTTCCGAATCAGAGTCGGAAAGGAACCCGTCTAAAGTCACATTGTTGGCATCATAGATCAATACGAGGTTGTCCAATCCCAAATGCCCAGCTAAAGAAGATGCCTCGGCAGAAACCCCTTCCATCAAGCATCCATCGCCAGCTAGACAATAGACCTTGCTGTTGAACAATGGAAAACCTTCGCTGTTGAACTTCGAAGCCAAAATTTTTAATCCGAGCGCCTGTCCGACGGCATTACCGACCCCTTGTCCCAATGGACCTGTCGTCGCTTCGACGCCTGCGGTGATATGGTATTCAGGATGACCTGGAGTTTTGGAGTGGAGCTGTCTAAAACGCTTGATCTCGTCCATGGACAGATCAAATCCCGACAAGTGCAGCAGCGAATAGAGCCACATCGACCCATGTCCTGCAGAAAGGACGAACCGGTCGCGGTTGAGCCACTTCGGATTTTTAGGATTGTGGCGAAGAAGGACTCCATAGAGATAAGCTCCAAATTCAGCGCACCCCATCGGAAGGCCGGGATGGCCTGAATTGGCCTTTTGGACCGCCTCCATCGAAAGGCTTCTGACCGTGTTGGCAATCTTTCCGAGCTGCTTCTTTAACTCCGCGTCCATGACAAAAACTCCTCGTCGTCTTAACTTAATTTCAAAGTATGCCTAACTTAACAGAGATCCAGACAGAATTGCAAACCAAACCTGCCGATCAATGAGGACAATCTTCCATTTCGCTGGAAATCTCGATTAAAATCCCCTCTGGGTCGCGCACGTAAGAGACCGACTGCCCCCATGGCTTCCGCTCGATCGGGGCTACCTCGACAGCTCCAGCTTCGATCGCTTTTGCGAAAGCCTTGTGGATATCTTTTGCAATAAAAGTCACAGCGCACGCAGCCGGTGCCTCTGCTAAGTTAAAAGGGCGGAACCCCTTGGGCAAATTGATCTTGGCAAGCTCCTGCGCAGCAAACGCCAGCGCCGTCGCTCCGGTGTCTAACTCCCCATATTGACCTGTCGGATCGATGAACTTGCGCTTGAACCCAAACGCCTTTTCATAAAACTGCAGAGCTCTTTCCACGTCAGGTACATAATAGATAAACTGAGCAAATCGCAACATAGGTAACCTCGCTAAGCAAAAAATATAAATCAGAGATACCCATTGTAGGAAAAAAAAGAGGATAAAATCGAGCTATTTACAAAAAATCCCTCAAAAAAAACAAAGCTCTTGCTTACCATGCGAATGAAATCGTTTACAGCTTTGTATACCCGAAAGATAATCTTCAAGTTACTCAAGTAGAACGATTATTTCTTTCTGACCTAAAATTCTATTCCATCTGCTACAAAAGAAACCTACCAAAAGCATTAAAAAATAAAGAAATTCAAGAATGGAAAAACAAGTTAGAGGCAATTAAAATTGAACATTAGAAAACAGTCAAAAATCGTTCTATAACGACAATTTTTAGCTTATCAATATTTCATTGGATCAGCAAAATCGTTCATTTTAAACAGCATTTAACCTGCGTTTTTTCGAGAGCTCGAGAACCTTCCGTCGTGTTTAACGCTTCTTGATATGACTCCTTGGCAAACACAGGTCGTTCAGCTCGAATAATCTGAGTTTTTCCAATTGGCTCTCTTTTTTGCTCGATAAAATAGGTAATTTCTTTCCCAACACGAGATACACTTTCCAAGCTCCCGTCAAAATAAGGACAATAGTTCTTTCTACGGAATATAACAGCGACTTTTAGCTTATCAATGGTTAGAGGGAAATCGTTAACATATGGCCTAAGTTGTTTATCATTGTTGATAAGATGTAGCATCCTTTCAGTGGCGATAATTTGTAATTCCCTAGCTTTTTCAATATAAGTAGGATTAAAATAAATTAATCTTACACTTACTTCCTCAACTCGATCGACCAATTTTCCACCAATTCTTTCAATTTCAAGCTCATAATCATTCCACATTTCTTTCTGGTACGCTGCAAAAATAATATCGATCAATGCCTCATGAGGTTTTTCATGATGCGCTAATGTCTTGATATTAGCGGAAGCATCAACAGTCTTTTTTGCCTCTAGATAAGGTTCTTTTAATAAAGAAACAAGACTACCAGAGTCTGGATCAGTAAACGAATAGCGAATATTGCCACGAGTTTGCATGACACTAGCAACCGTACCATCAGCAAAGGAAAGTCCGGAAGGTAAGCAAAAAGTAAGCCCAATCTCTACTCGAGAAGATGGGAATGGAAACTCGCATAAATAAGGTCTAATTTTCTCATGAGCATTGATCATCTCAGTAAGTCTTTCAACTGCAAAAACTTCCAAAAGCCGAGCCTCCTCAATTGTTGCACGATGGAAAATTTGAAACTGAACATAAACACTATTTACAACCGAAGGCATTGATCCGCCATCTCCAATTGCGTGAAAATTTACATTCCGTTCCATTTCTTTAGTAAAAGCTTTAATAATTTGTTCTACATAAACAACATGCTGTGGAGCTTTTTCCATAGAAACACCAACATTTACACTAAAAACAAAACAGATTAAAAGCACACTAACGCGCATTATAAAATCCATAACTATCTCTTTTCCTGCCAATTTCGTTTCTTAAACTTTGTTGATATGTAGGTTTTAAAAATCCATGATCTCTAATCAAAAAATCCAGCTCATCCAATGGAGTCTGGCACTTCACAATCTGTATATCATAATTTGGATCTGTCAGATAGTGTTCATTAAACCATTTAGTGACTTTATCTTCTTCTGAGTAAAAGTTCATAGCATCCAAGGCATGTTGTTTCGATAGCGGAGCTGCTGGTCCAAAGGTAACACAAACCATCTGTTTTTGTAAGGTTTGCTGCTGCTTTTCAGTCATCCCCTCAATACCATTTTTTAAAATCACTCCAGCTTCGCTATGTAAAAAAACTGCCATTAACATATCCGGATTAACTTTAGCTAATACATCAGAAAGTGCGCATACTACCTGCCTCATCCTAGCAACTGCAGATGTTTCAATCCCTATCAACTCTTTGACAGCCCTAAAAACATCTTTAAAGAACCCTTCCGTTGGATTATACAATCCAAGACCGAGAGTTCCCTCCGAGATCTCTTTTGCAATAGAACTCGTCATCGTGTCCATGTCGTTGAAAATCGTATTAATACCATTAATAAAAGCCCACAGCCCTATCTCGGAACCTTCTTTAGGAAAGATTTCATACAAATGATCAAAAATATTGACTTTGTTCGCACCAATTTCTTCAGCAGTGAACATGAGCTTATGCCAATGATCAAAGCTAACAACACAATCGACCTCTACTCCTCCTATGCTGCCTCGGCATCGAATGCCATCACCAAATTTTGCTAATTGGACGTCGGAAATGAAAATCTCTAGCCTTGGAGAATCCTCGCCACGGCTCGACCAAGGCATCGGAGGTGCGGAATAAAGACCGAAGAGGTCGAGGCGGTTGAGAGGACTGTTCCGGACGTAGAGGTAAAGGTTGGGGCTGTCGATCGAGCCG
>JAFEGU010000113.1 GCA_018239725.1 Verrucomicrobiota bacterium
ATTTTTTGAGCCATTTGCATGTTGTTGTGAAGCACATAGTTAAATTAACTAGGGCAAACAACAACATGCAAATGGCTCAAAAAAGGCGCGAAAAGCAAACTGTTCTAATTCAGAGAACGTCTCTTAGATCGTAAAGTAGACCTGATTACCTATAACTCAATTTATTGGAGAATCCGGGATACCATTCTTGCAGAGCAAATAGAGATTTTGTAAAAAAAGACCCTAAAGTATTTCTTTCCCATATACTAGACTCCATTCAACTCATTGAAGAATATTCAAAAAATTTGACTCAAGCAAAATTTCAAAAGAATCGCCCTTTTCAGGATGCAATTATTCGACGGTTAGAAATTATAGGCTAAGCTGTGAAGAACTTGCCTGTATCATTTAAAACAAATATCCCGAAATACCATGGAAGCAAATAGCAGGAATGAGAGATATTTTAATCCACGAATATTTCGATGAAGACTTACTTCTTACCTAAAAGGTCGTAAAACATGAGCTTCCCCTGATCAAGAAAAATCTGTCCTCTATCCTTTTAGATGAATCTGATTAATAGCCAACGCACTAAAGATTAGAGCTCATTCTCTTCCTGACGGCGGCGCATCCGCTCCTCTTTCTCCTTTTTCCGGTTTTCCCGTCTGAGCTCTGCTTCGAGAAAACGCCTCTTTTCAAGCTTTGTCTCAGGAATGACGGCTGGGACTTCCACAGGGTTCCGATTCTCGTCGACCGCAACAAACGTGAAATAAGCGGACAAGATATGCTTCTGCTCTCCTGTCTGGTAGTGCTCGGCCAAGACCTTGAGCCCGATCTCCATGGAGGAGCGCCATGACCTGTTGATCGAAGCTTTGAAGATCAGGATATCTCCCCTTTCCGCTGCCCTAAGAAAGTGCATCGAGTCGACAGAGGCTGTGACGCAAGTTCTTTCGCTATGCCTCTCAGCAACAACAAGGGCCACCCTGTCCAAGATCGCCATGACAAGCCCCCCAAAAACCGTTCCATAGGAGTTCAGATCATTGGGAAAGACCTTATAAGTCTGATCGTGAATAGCTGATTCCGACACCCTTTTTGCTTTGACGTGCGACATATCACCCTAAAGCTTTTATTTTAATTATATCAATCTTTCAATTATTTTGTTCATTTTCTTATAATTATCGACCATCAACCAAAACCAATCAATTTTATGCAAATCAGTGAACCTCATTCCATATCATTCAGTTCGATGTATCTACCCCCTTTTCCTGCAATTTCTTTCCAACTGCTCGATGCGCCCAACAACCTCAACCTTCTTGCCATCCTTGATTATGAATTGTGGGTAAACGATTTAGAAGATGATGAAGAACAGACCTTGCTCGAAATAGAACCTTTAGGCTTCCCTGAGGCCTCACAATTCCCAAAAGTTGAATCGGGCAACTACTACATCATCGGATATTTTGATGGGGAGGACCACCTGCATCAGGCCGTCCATATCCCCCCGCATATTAATAATTTCTCGTTGAGGATCACTCAAAATGGCGCAGCATATGAGCTCGAGGCTTCGCCGGGCGTCGAAATGCTCGAGACTTAAGACGCTAGGACCTGTCATCAATTCAGTTTCTATCGGCCAAAATAATCCAAAAAATCGACGAAACCTGAATTGACGACAGGCCCAAGATTACGTGGTGCAAATTAACCGACCTATTTGCTATATTTCGGGTTAATACGACTTAAAATAGACCCACCCCTACCCCAAAATAACTTCAGGAACACCCCATGTGCGGCATATTCGGATACATTGGACCAAGAGATCCCGCTCATATTTGCATCACTGGACTGAAACACCTCGAATACCGTGGTTACGACTCTGCCGGCATTGCCGGCATCAAGCAAGGCGAGATGTTCTCTTGCAAAGAGGTCGGCAAGCTCTTTGCTCTTGAGACCGCGCTGCAAAAGACCTCTGTTAACCTCGACCTCGCCATCGCGCATACCCGCTGGGCCACCCATGGCAAGCCGACCGTCGAGAATGCCCACCCCCATTTCGACCAGCAGCAAGCGATCGCGGTCGTCCATAACGGGATCATTGAAAACCATTTTTCCCTCCGGGAAATGCTCCGCACCCAAGGCAAGGAGTTCTACTCGGATACCGATACGGAAGTGATCGCACAGCTCGTCTCCCACTACTATACGGGAGACCTCTTAGCAGCCGTTCAGCAAGCCCTCGGCCAGCTCCGAGGATTTTGGGGGATCGCCGTCATCCACAAAAACCATCCCAACCAGATCATCGCCGCGGCCCGGGAAAATCCGATCGCCATCGGCTACAATCCAACCCGCCTTGAAGCATTTGTTTCCTCCGATGCCAACGCCTTCGGAGATAAAGACCTCGATGTCATGTTCCTGCGCAACGACGAGATCGCCGTCATCACCCCCGACAAGGTCGAAGTCTTCGACCACAGCGCAAGCATTGTCCAGAAAACAACTGAAAAGCTCGGCCACGAGAGTTTCTCGATCTCTAAAAATGGGTTTGACCACTTCATGCTTAAAGAGATCTTTGAGCAGCCTCAGACCATCCAGCAAGCCTTCCACAACAGGTTCATTCCCGACTTCGGCACGGCCGAATTTGAAAATCTGACCTTAACCCCTTCCGATCTGCTTGCCGTCCGCCGCATCCTGATCCTGGCCTGCGGCACATCCTGGCACGCAGGACTGATCGCAGCATCCCTTCTTGAAGACAAAGCCCGTATCCCGACCCAAGCGGAGATCGCCTCCGAGTTCCGCTACAAAAACCCTATCATCTCTGAAAACACCCTGGTGATCGCCATCTCCCAATCAGGAGAGACCCTCGATACAATTGCAGCTGTGCGCGAAGTTAAAAGCAAAGGCGCCAAAGTCCTTGCCATCTGCAACGTCCGCAACTCTACCCTCACCAGAGAGGCCGACTGCACCCTCTTCTTGCGCGCCGGACCCGAGATCAGCGTCTGCTCCACTAAGGCGTTTACCAGCCAACTCACTGTCCTTTCCCTCTTTACTCTCCTAATGGCGCGGCTGCGCCACATGAGCAAGGAAGAAGGGCAAGCGTTCATCCACGAGATCCAATCGCTTCCTCCTAAGATCGAGCAGGTCCTCTATCAAAAAGAGACAATCCACGCCCTAGCGAAAAAATACGCTCCTTACGAGCGGTTTTTCTTCCTCGGCCGGCATTACATGCACACGACCAGCTTGGAAGCTGCCCTTAAGCTCAAAGAGATCAGCTACATCAACGCCCAAGGCTATCCTGCAGGAGAAATGAAACATGGCCCGATCGCCCTGATCGACCCTTCGCTTGTCGTCATCGGCATGTGCGGCAATAAGCACACCTATGAAAAGATCGTCAGCAACTTGATGGAAGTAAAGGCCCGAGGAGCGCCCATCTTAGCAATGGCCCCTATCGGATCTCCCGATATCGAAAGCATTGCGACCGACGTCCTTTGGATGCCTAATGTCTGCGATGAGCTCGCAAGCATCCCCTACGCTGTCGCCAGCCAGTTGATGGCCTACTATATTGCTTTGGAAAGAGGGACTGATATCGACCAGCCGCGCAACCTTGCCAAATCGGTCACCGTCGAGTAGCGCCGACTCTCAAAAATTTATAAAATCTGCAGAACGGCCGTCATCGCTGATCCGCAAGCAAACGCACAGGCGCTGAACATTCTAATAATTTCCGCAGCTTTGTCTGTTATGCCACGA
>JAFEGU010000114.1 GCA_018239725.1 Verrucomicrobiota bacterium
ACTTAACACTCCATGTAAAATCTGATAATTTACATGGTGCAATCGAAAGTTGACAGTAGCTTGCCTAGAGATAGCGGGAGAGCCTTTCAAACATTGTAATTGAGATCGAGGACTAATAAATTCTCAAGATTTCCAATTTCTTCCGATAGAAAAGAGAGTTGATTAACGCTCGCATTGATCTTTTCGAGGCGAGTCATTTGAAACAGATCGGCAGGAAGAGAAGATAGCCGGTTTTTATAAACGCTCAAATTTTTTAAAGATGTTAACCGACAGATACGCTTAGGGATTTCGCTGATTTGGGTATCATCGAACCATATTTCTTCTAAATGAATTTGATCAAATATCTCTTCCGGAATGCTGCCTAAGCTTGAGCTAGTCAGATCAAGAGATGCATAGGGATTCGAAGATTTGCGATGGAATGCGCCCATTTGTCCAGCCTCGCGATCAATTTTTTAACTAGACTGCGGATTTGAAAATTTGTCCACAACATAAAAGAAGTAAATATTAGATCTCTTGCGTAACCCCATTCACCTCGCCAAATCGTTCTTTTTTCAGGCAAAGCGGGTTATGCAAGAGATCTGTTTTTATGGGGATAACCACCAAAAGTGTTCCGTGGATAAAATGGCTAATCCTTTTTCCTTTGCAAACAATTCTACAGCAGCTCGAACAGACGGCCAGTGCCAGTCGTCTCCGCAAAGGATTCCTTGAGGCCTCAGATGAGGGTGCCATGCGTTGAGATCTTCGTAAAGGGCCTTAGTCTCGTGGTTCGCATCGATATAGATAAGGTCTGCTTGAATGTCCAATGTTTTTGCTGCAGCTAAACTGTCCATCCTGATAGGAATGATTTTATCGGCAAGCCCTGCATGAATGACGTTGGAAAGAAAATATTCATAGAGCATGCTAAGTTCCGGCCTCCAATGCTCATGGCCGGGCTGATGTTCTTGAGAACCGAGCCAGTGGTCGATCGCATACAATTTACCGCCTTGGGGCAAATGAGATGCCATATGTCGCGTCGAAAGTCCGAGCCAGCTCCCAACCTCAATGATATCGCGGACCTGATGCTGCCGGATCAAGATTTCTAATTGGGGCCCGTTTAGATACCAGCCATGAGGAGAAAACGGGAGCAAGGAGGCATTTCGATAAGGCTCCGGAAGGTCATCAAAAGTCCCAAATGCACTTGTCATCCAGGATGAGAAAATAATGATCCAATAGAATTTATGCATAATTGGGAACGTAAGAGACAGGTGCAAAATTTTCAATAAAAAATCGGCAGAGCCAATTTTCTCTTGAAGTGTCAAAAGGAATATGCCACCCTGATTTAATAAATTCTGAATTTAATTGAGGTTGAACAATGATTGAGGGCTATGAAGAGTTCACAGAAAGCCAAATAAAGATTTTGGAACGGTATGTGACAAACACATCTAGCAATGTCTTTGTGCTGCGCAATTTGCCTGAGGTCATCAAAGGGGCTCTGTTTTCCCGGTACTCCCGTTCGAGCTTAGGCTTAAGGTCTTTGCTCTTGAAGGATTTTATCCTCAATGAAGAGACGGCGTTCTCCGCTATTGCAGGCCCTACCCATCAGACGGGGCGGGAAGAGCAAGACCTCGAAGACCAGATCATGGCGATCAAGAAGGCCCAAAACTTTTATGATCGGATCTTAGATGGATATGGAGATGATTCTATCGGAGAGCTGGGCGGCGCCCACCTGGCGATTGAAAATATTTCGATGCTCGCTGCCAAAATTGTGGAAGACTGCCGCATTGGCGGCTCGCCTTTAGAAAAATCGACCCGCTACATCTATTTCGACCAAAAGGTCGACGGGGAATATCTCTATTACCGGGAACCGATCTTGATGACGTCGGCATTCCGGGAAACCTATATCCAAACGTGCAACCGTTTGTTTGAGACTTATTCCGCCTTGATCCCGCCGCTGACAGAATTGATGGAAAAGAAGTTCCCTAAAGAACATGACGTCTCGAAAGTGGCCTATACTGCAGCTTTGCGCGCTAAAGTGCTTGATTGCCTGCGCGGCCTGCTCCCTTCCAGCGCTCTGACCAATATGGGGATGTATGGAAACGGGAGGTTCTTTGAGAATCTGATCCAGAAGCTAAACAGCCACAACCTGGCTGAAATGCAAGATGTCGGCAGGAAGTCGTATCAAGAGCTGTCAAAAGTAATCCCTTCCTTTATCCGCCGCGGAGATCCATCTCATAAGTACCAGCGCTCATTCTCTCAGTACAATGAGCAGATGAAAAACGATCTTAAAATGCTTGCAGACCGCCATGCTTCTTCGCTCCCCAAGATGTCGAGCGCAGGGGTCCGCTTGATCTCTTACGACCTCGATAGCCCTTATAAGGTCGCTGCGTCCCTTTTATTCGAATACGCGGACGCAGGCCTGCATGAATTGGAAGAATATTCCCGCCACCTTCCTGAAGAAGAGCTCTATCGCGTTTTAGATGCCGGATGCAATTACCGTGAAAATCGGAGGCATAAGTCCCCTCGCGCTCTTGAAAATGCCTTTTTCACATTTGAGATCGTTGCAGACTTTGGCATTTTCCGAGACTTGCACCGCCACCGGATGCTCACGCAAGACAGGCAGATGCTTACTTGCAATTTCGGATATTTCATCCCGCATGAGATTCTGGACACGGAAATGGAAAAGCAATATCGGGATGCAATGGACGAAGCCAAAAAAGTTTATGAGCAAATTGCTGAAGAGCTGCCTGAAGAAGCGCAGTATGTCGTTCCAATGGCCTACAATGTCCACTGGTATTACAATGTGAACCTTCGTTCTCTTCAATGGCTCTGCGAACTGCGTTCTTCCCCAGCTGGGCATCCCAACTATCGCTTCGTCGCTCAAGAGCTCGCCAAACAGGTGATCAAAGTGTTTCCAGCATTTGAGCGGTTCTTTAAGTTTGTTGATTTTGAAGGATATGAACTTGGACGCCTTGGCCAGGAAATCCGGATCGTGGAAAAACGGTTAGCAAGGAGCTCCCATGGCTAAAGGAACGGGAAGCGTCATCGGCGGAATGCTGTTGATTGCAGGCAGCTGCATTGGAGCTGGGATGCTTGGGCTTCCTATTGTGACCGGATTTGCGGGCTTTTTTCCTTCGCTTCTCATGTTCTTCATTGCGTGGATTTTTATGACCGCGACCGCCCTTCTTCTTGTCGAAGTCAATGGATGGTTTTCCAAGCAGGTCAACCTTTTGTCCATGTCGAGCAGCACGCTCGGAAAATGGGGGAAGAACTTGTGCTGGGTCATGTACTTGTTCCTTTTTTATTCCCTTCTTGTCGCCTACATATCAGGCAGCGGCAGCCTCGTCTCGACAATATTGCAAAATGCCTTTTCGTTTAAATTGCCAATCTGGATAGCGAGTCTTTTCTTTGTTATCTTTTTCGGCTGGGTCATTTATTTGGGAACGCGGCGGGTCGATCATGTCAACCGAGGGCTGATGTTCGGTAAGATCGGCTTTTTTATCCTTTTGATCATTATCGGCATTCAGTTCTTGCGTCCCGGACTTTTATTGCGCACGGAGCCAAAATATGTCTTTTCCGCTCTTCCTCTGCTTGTAATCGCTTTTGGATTTCATAATATGATCCCTAGTTTGACCGCCTATTTAAATGGAGACTTGAAAAAGGTCAGAATCACAATTATCGGCGGAAGCTTAATGGCCTTTCTCATCTACCTCATATGGGAGATTCTTGTGCTCGGGATCGTTCCGTTAAGAGGCCCTAATGGACTGATTGCAAGCTTGATGAGCGATCAAGAAGCGTCCCAAGCGATAGCTGCTATTGTCCGGTCTCCTGCGATCAGCGTGTTTTCCCAAGGATTGGCATTCTTTGCCATCCTGACTTCCTTTCTAGCGCAGGCGCTCAGCCTTGTCCACTTCCTTGCAGACGGTTTTAAGATCAACTACAAGAAACAGGAAAGCATCAGCTTGTGCATCCTTGCCCTGATGCCGCCGCTTGTCCTTTCATTGATCTATCCGCAGCTATTTTTCAAGGCGTTAAACTTTGCGGGGGGTATCTGCGCTGTTGTTTTGTTCGGCATCATGCCAGCCTTGATGGTATGGATGGGGCGTTATCGGAAGCAGACAAGTTCCGGATATCAAGTTCCTGGCGGCAAAGCAACTCTGATTGGGGTCTTAATCGTAGCGGTGTTCATTTTTATTCTTCAGTTCTCTTCGATGATCGGCTTCCATTTTGTTCCAGATCCTCATAGCCTTCCCCGAGGGATGTAGTGTTCCAACTGAAGACCGAGTTTCTTCCCTGCGGAGATCAGCCTCAAGCAATCGATAAACTGGTTGCCGGGGTTCGCGCTAATAAAAAATCCCAGGTCTTGCTCGGCGTTACCGGCTCAGGAAAGACGTTCACAATGGCTAATGTGATCCAAAAGGTCCAAAAGCCGACCTTGATCATTGCCCACAATAAAACGCTTGCCGCCCAGCTCTATCAAGAGTTCAAGTCTTTTTTCCCCGACAATGCCGTCGAGTACTTTGTCTCTTACTACGACTACTATCAGCCGGAAGCCTATATCGCACGTACCGATACCTATATTGAAAAGGACCTTGCGATCAATGATCAGATCGATCGGATGCGGCTGAGCGCAACGCGCTCGCTTCTTGAAAGGGAGGATGTCGTCATCGTCGCTTCCGTCTCTTGCATCTATGGCTTGGGATTGCCAGAATACTACAGCCAAATGTTGCTGACTTTGACGATCAATCAAAAATGCCGCCGCGACGATATTTTGCTCCATCTTGTCGAGATGCATTATAAGCGCAATGATTACGACTTGATTAGATCCACGTTCCGTGCCCGCGGCGACAATTTAGAGATCATGCCTGCATATGAAGAGAACTTAGCGTACCGGATCGAATTTTTTGGGGATGAGATCGAGCGGATCAGCGAGATAGATCCTTTGACGGGCAGAGTTAGAAAGCGGCTTGATAAAGTGAGCATCTATCCAGGTTCCCACCACGTTACACCAGAGAGCGTCCGCTTAAATGCGATACAGACGATCCGTGAAGAACTTAAGGAAAGGATTGCCCATTTCGAAAAAGAGAACCTCCTTGTCGAGATGCAAAGGATCCAGCAGAGGACAAATTACGACCTCGAAATGCTTAAAGAGATCGGATTTTGCAAAGGGGTGGAAAATTATTCCCGCCATTTTTCTCAGAGGCTTCCAGGCCAGCCGCCACCATGCCTTCTCGATTATTTTCCCAAGGACTTTCTCCTCTTTATCGATGAATCGCATCAGACGCTGCCACAGCTTCATGCGATGTATAACGGAGATCGGGCCCGCAAGGAATCTCTCGTCCAATTCGGTTTCCGCCTTCCATCGGCGTTCGACAACCGGCCGCTGAAATTCGAAGAGACTCATGCCCGGATGAACCAAGTGATCTTTGTCTCCGCTACTCCCGGACGTTGGGAAGTAGAGCAAGCAAGCGGAGATGTCGTCCAGCAGATCATCCGTCCAACGGGGCTTCTCGATCCTAAGATCGAGATCAAACCTGCATCAAACCAAGTCGATGATTGCTTGGAACAGATCCGCCAGGAGACGGAGCTTGGACGGCGCGTTCTTGTGACGACGCTGACTAAAAAACTTTCAGAAGATCTGACCAAATACCTTACCGAAATCGGCGTAAAGGCGAAGTACCTCCACTCAGATATCGACACCCTTGAGCGGGTCCAGATCATTAACGATCTGCGCAAAGGGCTTTTCGATGTTCTTGTCGGGATCAATCTGTTGCGCGAAGGGCTTGATATTCCTGAAGTCTCCCTCGTCGCTATCCTTGATGCGGATAAGGAAGGTTTTTTGCGGAGCGAAACATCATTGGTCCAAACATGCGGCAGAGCAGCGCGCAATGTACAGGGCCGAGTGATTATGTATGCTGACAAGATGACCGATTCGATCAACAGGACAATTGCGATCACACAGGAGCGCCGAGCTGTCCAGGAAGCTTATAATGAGAAGCACAACATCACTCCACGCTCGGTTAAGAGGGAGCTCATCCAGAACCTCGCAGAAACTTTTGGAGAGGTGGTCGATACCCTCCAAGAAGCTCAAAAGGTTCCTTCTACACACATCGATGCCGATGAGATCGACAAAAGGATCAGGGAATATGAGATCGAAATGCGCCGCGCTGCAAAAGAAATGCGGTTTGAAGATGCCGCCCACTTCCGCGATCTGATGCAGCATTATCAAAAACTCCAAATTCTTGAAGGTTCTTGAAATATACACATTGGGGATGAAAATTGTATGGAAAACAGTGCTTCTTATCAGTCGCAGCAGGTTAAAAGTGGAGTCTATCCATTAAACGTAGCGAAGGCCGTTCAATGGATGCTTTTATTAATCATCGCGTATTTTCCCTTTCAAAAACGATTTTCAAGCGCTCTAAAAGGGATCTCCTACTCATTTGTCCCCTCCCATGTCGAGCTTCCCTCCTTTTTCTCAAAAAAAATGGACTTCTATTTTACCGACTTGATCATCTTGCTGATGATTGGATTATGTTTGTATCGAGGACGGAAGAGGGTGGGAGCTTTTTTATTCAGCGGTCCAGCAAAATTTTTGATCCTTTTCTTCGCCGCTGCAGTGTTATCCGTTGCTTGTTCCGTCACGGCTGACTATGCGATCCAATACTATCGCCTGGTGCAGCTTCTTCTCTTTTTACTCCTGTTCTGCTCCATATCTGATGTCTTAAGATCATTGGAGGTACAGCAACTAGTCAATCGGATATTTTGGGTTTTTTTGTTTGCAGCTTTGGTTGAATGCGGCATCGGGATTGCCCAGTACTTTATGCAAGGATCGTTAGGACTCAAAAGCTTAGGAGAAGTCAATATTTCAGGCTTTCATTTCCCGATGCAAGGGGGCTATCGATGGATCATTGATGAATGGACTGGGTGCATGACTGATCGCACTGTGTTATGCCGATGCAGCGGAACCTTTACCCATCCTAATATCCTGGGAGGATTCCTTTTTGCATCGCTGCTCGCAACGTTTTATCTGATTATCGTCGAAAATAAAAAAACAGTCCGCAGGCTGCTTTATGGTGCCATATTCATCCAAATCTTCACCTTGGCGATCTCGTTTTCTCGAGCTGCAATCATTGCAACGGTGATCGGCGTCTTCGTTTGGTTCGGTGTCTCTATGGTCAAATTCTTTCGCAAGGAAAAACGGAACGACCTTTTTTTTCTAAGAAGAGTTTCGGTGATTGCTGCGGTCTTGGTCAGCGCCTTGATCTGCTTATCGTTATTTTATAATCAATTTTTTTCTCGCGGCGGAATTATCAATTACAACCAAGTTGTCGCCGTTGCTGACCAGGAGCGGATTGTTTATCAAAATATCGCTTGGGAGATGTTTAAGGATCACCCGATATTGGGAGGGGGGTACAATAATTATCAAATTTTAAGCCACGAATACATTCCAGAAAATAATACAAGCGTCCTTTTCGCTAAGGTTCATAACATCTATCTTCTCGTGCTTGCGGAAACAGGCTTGTTGGGAGCTGGAGCTTTTGTTTTGTTTCTCATCTCCCTTTTTAAAAGGGTATTAAGGAGGGCAGACGACGAAGCAATCCAGACCGCATTAGCGATCTTTGCAGGATTTTTGTTTATCGGCCTCTGTGATTTTTACTTCCTGCATACCCATCATGGAAAATGTCTCTTTTTTCTGTTTGCTGCTTTGCTGCAGGCTGACTTAAAAACGTTCAAAAGGCCTGAGCCTTTCGTGGAGCAAATCAGCCAACCAGTAGGGAGCAAGTTGGATTAATAGCAATTTTCCGAGGAGAAATCGGTTGACTTCTACCAGGAAACGGACTAACCTCATGCCTAGTCTAAATCCATAAAAATTATGAAGCCGATTATCGTTCAAGCCACTTCGGGATGGTCCCGGATCAACATCCGGCAGCTTTACAGCTATCGCGAAGTGCTATTTATGCTTTTGCGTCGCAACTTGAAAGCACGCTATGCGCAAACCTATTTGGGAGTAGGCTGGATCCTTTTTCAACCACTTTTTACCGTCCTTCTCTTTTCTGTTATTTTTGGCAGATGGATGCAGATGTCAAGCGACGGGGTCCCTTATTTTCTGTTCGCTTTTACAGGTTTGATCTGTTGGATTTTTATTTCAAGCTGCATTCAGCGGGCAAGCGGCATTATGTTGATGGATAGCCGGCTTATTACAAAAATTTATTTCCCGCGTCTATTAATGCCTTTGGCATCCCTATTAGAAACTCTGATCGAAACCTTTTTTCTTGTCGCTGTTTTGTCTTTGCTTTTGCTGTTCAATCCTACTCTTATCAGCTGGAAAATGACGCTTTTTCCTTTATGGATTGTACCGCTTTGCCTGTTGGGCTTAGGGATGGGTTCTCTCTTTTCTTCATTAGGCGTTTACTATCGCGATGCAGTAGCTTTACTTCCGTTTTTTTTACAGACCTGGATGTATTGCTCTCCCATCGTCTATTCAACCTCGGCCGTTCCTGAAAAATGGATTTCATTGTACCGCTTGAACCCGATGGCCGGCATCCTTGATGCGATGAGATGGAGTTTTCTTAACGGCTCAAATTTTCCAACAACCAGTTTCCTTACAGCGTGCTGCGTGGCCCTATTTATCGGGTTTGCAGGCGTATATATTTTCTGTCGATTGGAACGCAACTTCGCTGATGTGCTATGAAACCGATTATTGAAGTATGCAACATTTCCAAGCGCTACCAGCTTTTTTCCGATCCTTCAGAAAACCAACACCGCAGTTTGAAAAAAACCTTGCATCGGCTGATTGCCGGCGGCTGGCAACGCAACGAAATGGTCGAGTTTTGGGCGTTGCAGGATATTTCCTTTTCTCTGCATCCAGGAGAAGTTGTTGCTATTTTAGGCCATAATGGTTCGGGGAAAAGCACACTTCTCAAACTCATGTCGAGAATTATCGAGCCCACTAAGGGGAAGATCATCCTTTCTGGACGATTAGGCGCCCTTCTAGAGATCGGCACAGGGATGCATCCTGATCTGACGGGTTTAGAAAATATCTATTTCTGCGGAGCTCTCCTCGGCATGAAAAAAAAGGAGGTCGTTCGTCATTTAGACGAGATTATCTCCTTTGCTGATATCGAGGCTTTTTTACAGACGCCCTTTAAAAAATATTCCAGCGGAATGGCGTTGCGCTTAGCAGCTTCGATCTTGCTGCATTTGAAGACGGACATTCTGATCTTAGATGAGATCCTCTCCGTCGGGGATTACGACTTTCAGAGCCTATGTTTCGATAAGATCAAGCAAGTTGCGAACGACGGCAGGCTAGTCTTGTGCGTCACCCATCATGAAGAATGGATCTCTACTTATTGCAAAAGGGCCCTTTTGTTGAAAAATGGGCAATTGATGGCAGATGGATCCCCTGTGGATATCCTAAAACAGTACCATCATCAAAAACTCTTGAGCCTTTAATCCGAAACTATCAGCGGGCATTTGCGCTTTTCATAAAACGAGTGGTTTTGCATAGTGGTAGCATCTTATAGAAGATGTGTTGAAGCCTGTTATGAGAAAAAAAGCCTTTCTTACAGGGATCACCGGTCAGGATGGATCCTATCTAGCTGAACTCTTATTGGAAAAAAATTATGAAGTCCATGGACTGGTCCGTCGTTCTTCCACTGCAAACTTGCATCGGATAAACCATCTTCTCGACGGGCTGCCTTATGATGGACAGTTTTTCCTTCATGAAGGGGATGTGACCGATTCTTCCAGCTTAGAGCGGATCATTGGCATGGTTAAACCTGACGAAGTCTATAACCTAGCTGCAATGAGCGATGTTAAGATCTCATTTGATATTCCCGAGTATACGGGAGATGTTGACGGACTGGGAACGCTGCGTCTATTAGAGTCGATCCGAAAAAATTGCCCAAAGGCAAGGTTTTATCAAGCATCGACTTCGGAGCTTTTTGGCAAGGTCAGGACGATTCCTCAAAATGAACAGACCCCTTTCTACCCACGTTCGCCTTACGGCGTCGCAAAACTCTATGCCTATTGGGCTGTCGTGAATTATCGGGAAGCCTATGGGCTTTATGCCTGTAATGGGATCCTGTTTAACCACGAAAGCCCGCGAAGAGGTGAAAACTTTGTCTCGCGGAAGATCACCCGTACGATTGCTCGGATCCAAGCCGGGATCGACAATGTCCTGCTGATGGGCAACCTAGAGGCAAAACGGGATTGGGGATATGCTCGAGACTTTGTCGAGGGAATGTGGCTGATGCTTCAGCAGGAAACTCCTGAAGATTTTGTGCTGGCAACAGGAAAGACGACGACTGTGAAGCAGTTTATTGAAATGGCTTTTGAAGAGGTCGGTGTGTCTCTTCGCTGGGAAGGGAAGGGAGTTGAAGAAAAGGGATTTGATGCCCAAACAGGGCATTTGAGAGTGGCCGTTTCCCCAGAGTTCTTCCGCCCCTCAGAGGTGGACCTTTTGATTGGGGACTCCACAAAAGCTAGAACTCAACTGAAATGGTCAGCAAAAACAGAGCTTCGAGAGCTTGTCCGAATGATGGTGCGCACAGACCTTGAGCGAGTATCCCTTGCAGATACCAAAAATATGGCCTTCAAAGAGGTTTAAAAGAAACGTTCAATGGAAAATGTCATAAAAACAGCTCTTGTCTATGATTGGTTAGTGACGGTCGGCGGCGGTGAAAAGACTTTTGATGCGATAGCGCAGCTTTACCCTAGCCCGATCTATACATTGGTCCATGATCCAAGCAAAATGGAAGGAACTTCTTTTACAGATGCAGAAGTCCATACCTCCTTTTTGCAGAAGATGCCTTTTGCAAAGAAAGGATACCGCTATTATCTCCCCTTTTTTCCTCTGGCCGTTGAGCAGTTTGACTTAAGAGGTTACGATGTGGTCATTTCGACATCCCATGCCGTTGCCAAAGGAGCATTGACCCAAGCTGGCCAGCTGCACTTGTGCTATTGCTTCACTCCAATGCGGTATGCCTGGGACCTCACCCACCGGTATTTAGAAGGGATCTCAGGGTTTCAAAAGGCAATTGCACAATGCGCCCTGCACTATTTGCGCAATTGGGATATCGCCTCTTTAAACCGGGTCGATCAGTTTGCTGCAAATTCCCATTATATTGCTCGGCGGATCGAGAAAGTATATGGGCGCAAGGCAGCAGTCATCTATCCTCCAGTCGATACCCATTTGATCGAGCTGAAAACGCAAAAGGAAGAATTTTTCGTCACGGCCTCCCGCATGGTTCCCTACAAGAACATTGAGCTTATTGTGGAAGCCTTTTCCCATATGCCGGATCAGAGGCTGATCGTTATTGGAGATGGGCCTGAGATGCCCAAGGTCAAAAAGAAGACGGGAAAAAATGTTGAGATCTTAGGTTATCAGAGCGATCCTGTATTGCGGGATTATTTAGGAAGGGCCAAAGGATTTGTTTTTGCGGCGGAAGAAGATTTTGGGATTGTCGTCGTAGAGGCCCAGGCTGCAGGAACCCCTGTCATTGCATTAGGCAAGGGGGGCGCTTTAGAGACGGTCATTGATGGAAAAACGGGTGTGTTTTTCAAAGAACCGACCGTTGAACACCTTGTGGAGGCTGTCCAAAGGTTTAGGAAGATCGATTTTGATCCTTTTACCATCCGAGATCATGCGGACAAGTTTAGTAAAGAAAGGTTCCAAAAGGAATTTAAACTGTTTGTGGACCATAACATAGAGGCGTTCTATGAAAGTCATCATCCTAGCCGGCGGTAGCGGCACGAGGCTTTGGCCTTTTTCAAGAAATGCTTTCCCCAAGCAGTTTTTGAATTTTGGCGATGACTTGTCCCTTTTGCAAAAGACGATTCAGCGTTTTCTTCCCTTAGTTGCGCCTATTGATATCTTGATCGTTACCAATCAGGATTATTATCATCTGGTAAAAACGCAAGCAGGCGCTATCGATCCCCTATTGGAAAGGCAGATCCTTGTTGAACCGGATAAAAAAAACACAGCTCCTGCGATTTGCTTGGCTGTCAAATACCTGCAAGACTTTTTGGGCTGCAAGGAAGAGGAATGCTTTTTAGTCTCTTCTTCCGACCATTTAATTTCCCCCCAATCGGCCTTTGTTGAAGGGATCAAGCGTGCGGAACAGGTCGCCAAACAGGGATGGCATGTGATCTTTGGAATTCGTCCTAATAAACCTGAAACAGGATATGGTTATGTCAAAGGCAAACCAACTGAAAATCCTTTTGTTTGGAAAGTCGAACGGTTTATTGAAAAGCCAGAGTATTCCCTTGCGCAGGAGTTCGTACTTTCTGGAGAATATTTATGGAATTCTGGGATTTTTCTTTTCCAAATAGGCTCCTTTTTGAAAGAGATGGCGCAGTATTGTCCGTCGGTAGCCTCTCTTGCAAAAGGGTCGTTTAAGGAACTTGGCACAAGATTTTGCGACATGCCCGATATTTCCATCGATTATGCTCTGATGGAAAAGTCGAGCAATGTGATGATCCATCCGTTGGAAGTGAGCTGGTCGGATGTCGGGTCATGGGACAGTGTTTATGATGTCCTTGAAAAGGACGTCAACCATAATGCCAAGGTCGGAAATGTCCTCGACATCGATACGAAGAATTGTTTGATTATGGGAGGCAAAAGGTTGATTTCAACCATCGGCTTGGAAGACCTTCTCGTGATCGAAACTGACGATGCCCTATTTATCGGAAGAAAGGGGGAATCGCAGCGTGTCAAGCATCTGGTTGAAGAACTGAAGAAAAGAAATGCCAAGGAGCCTTACGAGCACGTTACATCCCACCGTCCCTGGGGACATTTCACAATTTTAGAGGAGGGTGAACGGTACAAGATCAAAAGGATCGTCGTTGAGTCCAAGCAAAAGCTAAGTCTACAGAAGCACTACCATCGCAGCGAGCATTGGATCGTCGTGAAAGGAACTGCAAATGTCACGATAGGCGCTCAAGAAAAGCTCGTCCATGAAAATGAGAGCATCTATGTTCCCAAAGGTTGCGTCCACCGTTTAGAAAATCCTGGAAAAGTGAAGTTGGAGCTCATCGAAGTCCAAGTCGGCGAGTATGTTGGCGAAGACGATATTGTACGGTTGGAAGATGTCTATCAAAGGAGTTAGATTCTGTTTTCAACCCGGATCTCTCAGACGCTCGGTATCCCGCAATCGGTCAAATTCACAGAACTTGACCGATTGCGGTATAAAAGCCATTTGCGTGAGATACAGACATCTTCTCCATGTCTTATTTTTCCTTTTCTTTTTTTTCTTGGTGGTTTTTCCAAAAGGGGGCTTGAAGATTCAAGGCATCCCTTTGACATGGGGCTATCTTTTCTTAGCCGTGTTCTCTGCTATCTCCTTCCTAAAATCTCGGTTTTCATTTTCAAAGCAGCAACTCATCGCTGTGCTTTGTATTCTGCCGTTTGCTGCGTTGGGGATCGGAGCGATGAGTATTCTAGGAACCAGAGATGTGGGTTTTGCTGCTTCTTTTATTATCTCATTTCTTTGTTTGCCGGTTATATTCTTCCTTTTTTTTTCGAAATATTTAGCCGATGTCGATCGAGTTCTTTTTAATAGGATGCTTGCCAATTCCTTGTTTGTTGTCGCCCTGTTCGGTGTCATTGCCTTTGTTTATACTGCTGTTTTCTTTGATTTTTTATTGATTCCCCATCTGATGATTCCTCAAGAAGACATTTCAACCTTTGCTTTCACGCGAATGATTGATCGTGGGAACATTTTTAAATTAGTTTCGACGTATAATAATGGAAACATTTACGGGATTTGTATGCTAATGTTTTCTAATTATTATTTTCACATAGAAGAGTCTCGGTTTAAGAAGTCGGTTTTTATTCTTGCTCTTCTATTAACTCTTTCACGCACGGTTTGGATCGGTCTATTGGTCGCTTATTGGCTAGGCTTTTTTTTCTCAGTGAAGACAAGGTCAAACTGGATTAGGCATAGCTTATTTTGGGTTTTGAGCATTGTTCTTTTGGGAGGATGTATTTCCCTGTTCAACATCAATACCGAGTTTATTTTTGACGCCCATTTGGGAGGACGTTTATGGCAGCTGGATGCATTAAAGAGCTTTTCATACCTTCCTTCTGTTGCATTTGAACAGATATGGGAGATCGTCTACTTGGGTGTTTTGCAGAATTTTGGGATGATTGGCCTTCTTCTTTTTCTATTTGGAATGATTGCTCCTTTAGCGATCCATTTTTTTGGCGCTAAAAAAAGGGGGGATGAAAATAATCGGGCCGCGCAAGACAGAATTGCTGCGGGTTTGATCCTCTATTTGATCGTTTGCTGTTCCGATGGCGCCATCCAATACATCCCTACGATGGCATTCTTTTGGTTTCTGTCCTCTTTATTATTATCACCCGCAAAAAGTATAGCTTGATCATTTCATAATTTTGCTGATAGTGTGCAAACAAATGATAACATCATTTGAATGTCTTATATAGGCAGGGTCCCAAAAAATGAAAAAACTATCTAATTTCTTCATATTTTCAATCCTTTCTTCTGCTATAGGAGTGTTAGCTGCTCCAGCTCATTCTCGCAATTCCTACCATGACCAAAGATACGAAGATGATGAGGAGTTTGACTGGATCGATGTGGTTGGGGATGAGCTCATTTCCCAAGAAGAGATGGACATGGCCGAAGATGATGAGATGCAGCCGCTTTTTTGGAATTCTTCGGTTGCGGATGCAGATCAAACCTCTCCAGGCAGATCGCAAAAAACAGCAGATCGTCAGAGATCGATTAAAGAGTATCATTCCCGCTTGCAAGTTGGCGCCGATTATACCCATGTGGATCTAAAGCCCGACGGAAGGACATCCTTCGATGGGAATATGGGGGGCTTACAAGGGCTGTATGAATATTGGGCTTCAAGCCATTTCTATGCTGGTGCCAAGTTGGCATGGAAGCAAGGCAATATGAATGGCGATGCCGGACACCGCTCTCTTGTTTATATTGATACGCAAGAGCGGCTCGGCTATGCGCTGACCTGGGAAAAGCCTGACCTGGTATGGAGCATCTATTCTGGGATTGGCTACCGGTATCTTGGGCATGATTTTGATCCTCACCATGGACATTCAATCACGTTGAATTACAGCGAATTCTATGTGCCCGTAGGCTGGACGGCTGAATTTACGATCAATTCGTGGTTTACCATGGATGTCAACTTCACCTGGATGCCTCAAATTTTTCCAACGGTATGGATCGATCCTTTAAGGGGGGCCAGCTGGAGCCTGAAAAAGAAATTTGCGAATTTTCTTGTTGAGCTGCCGCTTGATTTTACACCGACAAAAAATACTAGATACCATCTGATCGTAACGCCATTTTACGAGTATTGGCAAGATGGCAGGTCGACGGCTAAAACAACAACGGGCGTTTCGCTAGGGCTTCCAGAAAACACCTATCAGTTCTTTGGATTCGATGTGAACTTTGGGTATTGCTTTTAACTTGACTGCGCAGCCTTACGAAGGATGTAGGTAGAAGATAGTCTTGCAATTATCTTCCGTTAATTGAACACCCCTTTCCGAATCCACTTCGTTGCAATCCATTTCTCTCCTTTTTTGACGGGCGCCCCGCCATGAAAAGAGAGGGGATCTTCGATCCCATCGGGAGTGCAGTTGTAAAAGAGGACCGCATTGCCTTTAATGGGACGGACCCCAATCCTCGCTTTAGGAAAGATTGTTTCGCCTCCCTCCTCTGTCGTATGGAGATAGATGATCAATGTGGCAATACGCTGCCCGCCACGGTCATAACAGGCCTTTCCGCCAGGGGTCGCTGGGTCAAAATAGTCGTAGTGGGGCTGGTATTCCGCTCCAGGTCCGTAAGAAAGGACTTGGATCCCTTCTCCATTTTCCTCTGGAAGCATAGTCAGCGCTGCGATCCGCTTTTCGATGTTGCGGATAATCATATCGGAAGAGGCTTTTGGAAAAAACATCCCTTGGCTAGTCCTTCCTTCATGAAGGGCTCCTCCGGGAGAATGGTCGTCGACAACGGTGGAGCGGGACAACAGAGGCTTTGCTTTTTCAATGATCAAGTCGCATTCAACGGAGGTAAGAAAATTCTCAATGAGAAAGATTCTTGGGCTCCAGCTGAGGACCTGAAGCTGAGGAGTAGCCGAACGTTCTTCTGCGGCAGCTTGTTGTGCATTGGATCCAATAAAAACCATGAAGATAAAGAGCAATGCTTTCATTTTGCGATTCATCATTCCTCCAACAGTTATATACTGCTTCCAGTTCAATCGTAGAGACGCTTCAGCATTATAGAACTTCAAAATTCAACCAAAGGCTTTTAACTTAGGTGTTTGCCAAGCACGCCGGAAAGCTTCATCATATCTAATGCTTTATCGGAGCCGAAGACCTTTGCCAGCTTGGCATCAGGCACGATCAGCCTTTTGTTTTTCTTATCTTGGAGATCGTGCTTTTTGATATAGTCCCAGGTCTTTTTAACGACTTCCGGCCGCGACAGCTCTTTTTCTCCAACGATGGCCTGCAGCTCTTTGGATAGGGCGTAGGCCTTTTGAGGACGGGTGGATTTTGCCTTGCCTTTTTTTTCTTTTCCTTTTTTAGGAGCCGCTTCGTCTTTTTCTTTTTTCCCTTTCCCGCCCTTGCCTTTGCCGAATTTTCCAGCTTTTTTGACGTAGGCTGTTTTAGGATGGTTCGGGTATTTTTCATTGAGATCGTCGAGGTTATTGACGATCACATCGCAATCGGGGAAGTTCGAGCAGGAGAAAAAGGGTTTGCCAAAACGGGATCGGCGCTGAACCATTTTCCCATCGCATCCCATAGCTGGGCATGTGGGCATTTCGCTTGCAGGGATCTCATCTTTACGAGGAATGTTGACGATGCCTCTGCAATCAGGATAACGGGAGCAGCCTAGGAACGGGCCAAATTTGCCATAGCGGATTTTCATCTCGCTGCTGCATTTGGGGCAAGGTTGTTCCCAATCGAACGCGGGATCGAAGTCCTCTTTGTTAAAATTAAAGGATTCTACCGGCGCTGTGAAACGGCAATCAGGATAATTAGAGCAGCCGTAGAAATACTTTTGGCGGGACCAGATTTTTTGCAGGGGCTTTCCACACTCGGGGCAATCAAGATCGGTCTCAACTTTTGGTACATGGGCTTCTTTTTCAGCAGTTTCCACAGTAGGAATGAACTTATCCCAAAACTCGCGGATCAAATCCTTCCAATTCTTCTGGTTCTCTGCGATGAACTCGAGGTCATCTTCCATCGCTGCTGTAAAACCGATGTCCATGATGATCTTGAAATTGTCTTCAAGCATCTGTGCGATGACTTTCCCAAGCTCGGTCGGCTTTAACGTCCCTTTTTCCTTGGTCGTGTAGTCTCGGCTCTGGATCTTATTCATGATCGCAGCGTACGTTGATGGACGTCCGATCCCTGATTTTTCAAGTTCTTTGACAAGAGATGCTTCTGTGAAGCGTGGAGGAGGACGGGTGAAGGCTTGGTGAGACTGCACTTCGTTCAGAAGAAGCGTCTGCCCCTCGACAAGCGGTGGTAGGATTCGATCTTGGTCATCTTTTTCTTTCTCTTCGCCATTCGTCTTATCTTCCCGCTCCTCATAGACAGCAAGGAATCCTTTGAACTTGATCACAGACCCGCTAGAGCGAAGCACAATGTTTTTATCGGTTTCGATATCGCAGGAAACGGTGTCATAAATAGCAGGATTCATCTGCGAAGCGAGGAAACGGCGCCAGATAAGGACGTAGAGCTTGTACTGGTCAAGCGTTAAATAGTTCTTGATCGAATCGGGCGGGTGCTGAAGATTTGTCGGGCGGATCGCTTCGTGGGCGTCCTGGGCGCTTTTTTTCGTTGAGTATTGCTTCCCTTCAGGAGGAAGATATTGGGGGCCGTATTCCTTTAGGATGAACTTGCGGGCAGCCTCGATCGCTTCCGGGGCCAAGCGGACCGAATCGGTACGCATATAGGTGATCAAACCCTCTGCGCCTTCGTTGCCAAAGTCGATCCCTTCATAAAGCCCTTGGGCAATGTTCATTGTCCGCGAGGCTGAAAAACCGTAATGGCGGCTGGCCTCTTGCTGCAATGTTGAAGTGATGAAAGGGGCTACGGGATTGCGCCGCTTTTCTTTTTTTTCAACGCTTGCCACATGGTAATTAGCATTTTGGAGCTTGGCGACGACGTCGCGTGCAGCTTTCTCATTGGAAATCGTGTAGCAATCTTTTCCAGGAATTGCCTCTTTCTCCACCTTTTTTCCATCGACAGAGTAGAGGATTGCATGGAAGGGCTGTTCGTTTTTCTTCGTTTGCAGGATCGATTCGATGTTCCAGTATTCGATGGGGATAAAAGCTTCGATCTCTTTTTCCCGGTCAACGACCAGTTTGAGGGCAACAGATTGCACTCTGCCTGCAGAGAGTCCGCCATCGCGGGCACCTTGTACGCGGCGAGTCAAAATAGGTGAAATTTTATAACCGACGATCCTGTCCAAAAGACGCCGAGCCTGCTGCGCATCGACGAGCGCCTGGTCGATCGCCCGAGGATGGTCAAGGGCATCTAAAACTGCTTCTTTAGTGATTGCATTAAAGGTGACCCGCTTGAACTTAGTTCCTTTAGGCAGGATCGAAGCGATGTGCCAGGCGATCGCTTCCCCTTCGCGGTCAGGGTCGGGGGATAAGTAGACGACGTCAGCTACCTTAGCAGCTTTCTTTAAGCGGTCGATCACTTCTTGTTTGTCGGGAAGGATGGCGTATTGGGGCTCAAAGTCGTGCTCGACGTCGATTCCAAAACCTTTTTGCGGCAGATCGCGGACATGGCCGAGGGAGGATTCAAAAATGTAGTTCGACCCCAAAAATTTCTTCAGAGTTTTGATTTTGGCTGGAGACTCGACGACGATGAGTGCTTTTCCCATTGCATTCCTATTACTAATACAAGTGAAGGGGAGCTTATTACGATGCCAGCTCAAAATCAAGTGAATTTTTGTGAGCTTGTTGACGGTAATCAAGAAATAGCGTTAGGATCCTTTGCAGAATTCTTCTGGAACAAGGCTTGCATTATGAGTAGATGGGTTAAATTCATTTTTTTATTTTTAGGCGTCGCATCTGCTTTTTTTCTAGGCACACAATTCAAAAGCGATGGAAAGTTTGCAAAAAAAACCCTCAGCTTATTTCGTTCTTCCAAGGCTCAGCCATCTTATGCCGTCAATGAGCATAAGCCGTTTGTGATCATCGTTCCCTCGTTTAACAACAGTCTGTGGGTAGAAAAGAATTTAAGATCGATCTTCGAGCAAAAATATGACAATTACCGCGTCATCTACATCAATGATGCTTCGACCGACTCGACATTACTCCAGGTGGAAGAGCTGGTCGATTCTTGGGGAGAGCGGCATCGGTTCGAGATCGTCAACAATGCGGCTAACCGGGGCGCAATGGAAAATATTTATCGGGCGGTGCATCGATGCGATCCTGATGAAGTTGTGCTTGTATTAGACGGCGATGACTGGTTTGCCCATGATCGTGTCCTGGAGAAGTTAAATGAGGTCTATGCCGATCCAGATGTTTGGGTCACATGGGGCAGTTATGTGGAATATCCCAACTACTCTTCTTATCATGTCGCCAACTTTGCACAGCCGTTGCCTCAATCGGTCATCGACGGCCGGAAAATCCGTCAGTATTCAAAAAACCATTGGTGCTTTTCCCAGCTGAGGACGTTTTATGCAGGGCTCTTTCAAAAATTAAAGCTCAAAGACCTTGCGTATGAAGGGAAGTTTGTTGATGCCGCCAACGACGTCGCCTTTTTTGTTCCTGTTATGGAAATGGCAGGACCTCATGTTCGCTATGTACCGGAAATTTTGTACATTTGGAACCGGGCAACCCCTTTAAATGATGACAAGATTAGAGGCAGACGGCAGCTCGAGATTGCGCAAGCGATCTATCGAAGACCCTCTTACATGCCGCTGCCTGAACTGCCAAAGTCGGAAGAAGATCTGCACCAAACCGCAGATTTTATTATTTTTTCCTATGATAGGCCATTGCAGCTCTATGCCCTTCTTGAGTCGATTGAAAAATATTGCTCTGGCATCGAACAGATTACTGTCATTTATCGAAGCAGCGGAGCGGAATACGATGAGGGATATCATCAGGTAAGCGATGATTTCCCAAATGTCAACATGGTTCAGCAAGGTTCTTCTCCTCATAAAGATTTTCAGCCGAATGTCATCCGCGCTTTGAAAAGCGGCGGCTCTGAATATTTCATCTTTGCTGTCGATGATATTGTGATTACAGACACGATCGATGTTTCCAAAGGAATATCAGCTCTGCAGAAGACGGGAGCTTATGGCTTCTTTTACCGGTTGGGAAAAGAGATCAATTACGATTATATGCTCGATATGACTATCCATCAGCCATCCTTTATGCAAGTCGATCAGGATGTCTATGCATGGATATTTAAACAGCAGCAAGGGTATTGGGGCTATCCGACGTCGACGGATGTGGCCCTTTATAACAAACAGACGGTGCTGCGGCAATTCGACAAGATTACCTTTTCCAATCCTAACCAGATGGAAAGCGAGTGGCTTAAAGTAGCCAGCCCAAGAAGGGTCGGTCTTTGCCATGAGACCTCTCGAATGGTCAATATCCCTCTGAACCTCGTGCACAATTCGACAAACCGCAATATGCAGCGCTTCAGCCCCAAAGAGCTGTTGGAGGCGTTCAACGATAAAAAGAAGATGGATATTGAACCTCTGCACCACTATCTGCATCATTCCGCCCATATTGATTATGATCCCACATTTACAGGGAGAGAGCCTAGGGGCGCGAAGCGATGAAAAAGTTCATCAAGGCGGTTTTTTTCATCTTGGCTTTGCCTATCGTGTTCCTTTTAGGGCTCAACAGCAAAAAAACTCTGGTTTCCCTCAAAAAAAAATGGACTCCAAAAGCGGTGGAAGCTGTGTTCCCCGTTTTGGAGCATAAGCCCTTTGTTGTCATCGTTCCATCTTTCAATAATGAGAAATGGGTCGCTAAAAACCTCGGTTCGATCTTAGAGCAAAATTACGATAATTTTCGCATCATTTACATCAATGACGCTTCGACTGATGAAACGAAGTTTAAAGTTGAAAAATATTTTGAGGAGCATGCGAACGGCATCCCATACGAGCTCTGGGACAACAGATCGAATCTTGGCGCATCGGAAAACATTTACCGTGCGGTGATGAGCTGTGAAAATGACGAAATCATTGTGATTGTAGATGGAGATGATTGGCTAGCGCACGATCACGTTTTACAACGTTTGAACGAGGTCTACGCAGATCCTGATGTATGGATGACCTGCGGAAACCACCTTCAATATGTCCCTTATACCTTCATTAGGGCTGATGCTGCAGGGGGAATCCCCAAAGAAGTCCAAAACTCAAACAGCCTCCGCTCCTATGTTCAATACAAATATCCCCTCTCACATTTGAAAACTTTCTATACAGCTTTGTTTAAAAAAGTGAAATTTGAAGATTTTCAGATCGACGGCCATTTTTTTGATTGCACTTCCGATGTGGCTATGATGGTCCCGATGGCAGAGATGGCAGGATCCCACTACCGCCATATCCGAGATATCCTCTACATCTACAACCATGTGACTCCTATGAACGACGATAAGATCCGGTTTAAAAGGCAGCAGGAGTGTTTGCACAACATCTGTTCCCGCCCTCCTTACAAACCTTTATCTAATCTTATCCTAGATGCAAATAAGGAGCAGATTGCTAACCGATGAACAGGCTGCTTATCTTCTTTTTTCTTTTTCTATTACCCTTTTTTGTGCACTCAGAGAGTTTGCCCAATTTTGACAAAGCGATGGGAAAGGGAACGACGGCTTGGGATTGTATACGCACGCCGGAAGATCGTAAGCTCCTAGACGAGTTCCGTTTGCATTATGAAAAAAATCGAAATCTGGAAAGAACTTCAGATATCGAGCATATTCCTAAAGTCTTGCATTGGATTTGGTTAGGGCCTAGGCCCTTTCCCTCCGAATCCCTTGTTCGCATGCATCAGTGGATCGAACTCCATCCCGGATGGACGTTTAAACTCTGGACCGACCAACCGCGAAACGCCCTTCCTCCGGAAGTGGAAATTTCGGATCCCCTTGCCCATCTAGGGGCTTTGACCGACTGTTATTTCAATTCCGATAATTTTGGAGAAAAATCGGAAGTGCTCCGCCTAGCCATTCTGCATGCCGAGGGCGGGGTCTATTTGGACCATGACATGGAGCCGATCCGATCGTTGGACCCGCTTGTTTCCGATTTTTCCTTTTTTTGCGGGCTTGAAACGTTAATGACGACTTTATTGAGCTCATCCGTTTATCCAGCTACCAACCTGATCGCTTCCTCCCAGAACCATCCCATTCTCCAAGAAGCAATCCGATGGTTAAAGTCGAATTGGGACCGGCTTGAGATCCATTTTCCAGGGTCCGACGAGGCAGCCGTGGAAAATCGGGTCAAACATCGAGGGTTTCGTGCGCTTAGCTATGGCGTGGCGATAGCAAAAAACACACCCTGCTCGATTGTCTTTCCTTCCGCATTTTTCAGCGAGCCCCTTTTGGAAAAAGGGATCTATGCCGCTCACTACCATCTCGCATCCTGGTTAAAAAAAGAAGAAGAGGAGAAGGTCCGCCATGCCTTTATCGAAGCAGAAGAGCAGGTCGGCCTTTCTACAATCGTTACTATTTTGTTTGGCGTCATTAATCTAGTTTTAGGGATCTTTCTTTTAAGAAAGTTAGGTTTCCCGTTTAGGAAGAGGGCGGAGCAATGAGGTCAATTATTTGTGCAGCCATCCTGGCTGTTGCTGCAATCATGCCGGGCTTCGCCATTGAGAAGCATATCGACTACAACGATTTTTCGGCATTAATGGGCAAGGGGACTCCCCACTGGAACCATTTGCAGCAGCCAACAGACCTTGCCATGCTGGAGCGTTTCGAATCGCTCTATCAGAGAAACAAAGATGCCCAGTTTTCTGCCTCCGCAAATGAGAAAATTCCGCGGGTTATCCATTTTATTTGGCTGGGGCCGAGAACTTTCCCCCCTAAATCGGTGGAGAACCTAAGATCATGGATCGCCTATCATCCTGATTGGAAGATCAAATTTTGGACAGATCGAGACCGGGAGCCTCCCTGTGCGGGAGTTGAAATGATTGATATTTCGAATGTGCGGTTTACGAAGCTGGAAAAGTGTTTCCATGACTCACGGAACTGGGCGGAGAAATCAGATCTGCTGCGGTATGAGATCCTTTTAGAAGAAGGGGGCGTTTACGTCGACCACGACACCTACTGCATCGCTTCTTTTGATCCGTTAGTGCGAGGATATGACTTTTTTTGCTGCCTGGAGGCGCCGCACGAGCCCTTTGTAGGCATCAACATCACTGTTTGGAACGGATTAATCGGCTCCCGCCCAGGACATCCAACGCTTTCCAAAGTAATCGATCTAGTTGCCGACCGATGGGACGATGTCGGGTATCGCTTTCGGGGAAAAGACCTCTATTCTCAAGTGGAGGTCGTCATGCAGCGGACATACATTGCTTTTACTCAAGCACTCGAAGGCTCGCTTGATCAAAGCGGCAATACCGATATTGTCTTCCCCGCTGCGTATTTTTTTGCTAAAAGCGGCATCCCATCGATCTATTCGAAACACTTTTCTCTGACCATGTGGGACTCTTTCAAGTACCGGAAATCGGAGATCGAAAAGCTTGGAGAAAGGTCGTTATCAAAAATCCGCCGCAAGAGCAGCAAAACCATGTATGCAACTGGAGGGTTCTTCCTCCTCAGTTCTTTATTTTTAGCGCTGTCAATAAAACTCATTCGTCGAAAAGGATACGAAAATGAATAAAACCCGTTCAACCTTGGCCTCGATTTTGCTTAAGCTTATCAAAGGCTCTAAACGAAAAAAGGTTTATTCCAAGCCCGCATCGGACGACTTTGAGAGCCTGACTGGAAAAGAGCTTTCTACGTGGCAATATGTTCAAACGAAGGAAGATTTTGAGCATTTGAAATTCTACAAATCCCTGTATGAGAGCCAAAAGACCTATCATACAGAGCCAGTCCATTCGTTTAGGGTTCCGCAGATCCTGCACTTCATTTGGATCGGCGGCCGCTCATTTCCTCGGGAATCGGTTGAAAATGTCAGAACATGGATGGCCAAGCATCCCAGTTGGACGATCAAATTTTGGACCGACCGCGAACGCCCTGTCCCAGTTCCTGGGATGGAGTTCAATAACATTTCTAATCTGAACATGCCCACCCTCGGACCTTGTTTTGAAAAAAGCGATAATTATGGAGAGAAATCAGACCTATTGCGTTTAGAGATCCTCTATCGTGACGGAGGCGTCTATGTCGACCATGATGTGAAGTGTTTTAAATCGTTCGACCCGCTGAACGCTGCCTACGACTTCTATTGCGGCATCGATATGCCCTATCGCAGCAGCCTCCCCTCTTGCATCTATACGACCAACAACCTGATCGGCGTCAAGCCGCACCATCCCATTATCTTGCATTCGATGAAGTTCATCGAACAGCAGTGGGACTCGCTTCAAAAAGCCTACCCAGGAGACGATCGAGACTCGATGCTCAACCGCGTTTTGCATCGGACATTCTGGCTTTTTGGCGAAGCGGTCAAGCAGTTTAGCTGCCAACAAGGGAATAGGGACATTGTTTTTCCGGCCTACTATTTTGATGCGCCCCATGATGATCTGGCGATCTGGGCCCGCCATCAGTATGCAGGTGTTTGGCATGAGACGGAAACCCCGTTTGAAAAGATGGTCAGGCAGCGCCTCGTCTACTTGAGCAAAAAAAGCAATAAGATGCTCCTCTTCGTCGGCCTGATGTTTGGACTCAACTTGATCGGATTCCTAGTCCTATTCTTGATGATTAAGTTCAAATAGGCCGGCCGATCGTTATTGATCCAAAAAATCGACAGAAACTAAATTCGTTAACAGTCTCTTACCCATAATAAGAGTCGATATGCATTGCAAGATGGAGTAGTTTTGCTTGGACTGAAATAAAAATTTTAGTTATGTCTTTATTCCACTAGAAATGTTCTTTACGTAGATACACCTCAAGTTTTCACAAATTCGAGACTGGAATGAAGGCGAAACATTTTTTATCTTTATCTCTGATTTTTTTTTCGTTTTTTATCGGTAACGTACAAAGCGCCCGCTTCCCAGATGCAGATCCAATAACTCACTATATTGATCTCGGCCACGTTAATATGTCTTATCAGTTGGGATATATCGATTCAAATCTTGCTAATGGGGCATTTAATGGCGCTCCAGAAATCAGTCTTTTTGTGAATATGCTCAGATCTCGATACAATATCCATGTGGCTATTGAAACTGGGTCGTTATACGGTCATACAGCCGCTTTTCTTGCTAGCACATTCGACGAGATCCATACGATTGAAATTGTTCCATCCAATTATCTGACTTCACAAAATACATTGTATCCCTTTCCTAATGCAGTTTGCCATCTTGGATCCTCTGAAGAAGTATTAAAGGAGCTTTTGCCATTGCTCAAAGGGAAATCATTGCTTTTTTATCTGGATGCCCATTGGAATGAATATTGGCCATTGTTGAATGAGCTTGAGGAGATCAGCAAAACCCATAAAGACAACTGCATCATTATCATTGATGATTTCAAAGTTCCTGGAAGACCGGACATTGCATATGATGCCTATGGCGAACATGAATGTTCGTACGAGTATGTAGGAAATGCGCTAGATAAAATATACTCGTCTTATGATTATTATTATGTTTTGCCCAGAAGAGTTGAGAGTAGAGCTAAGTTGGTTGTAATTCCCAAAAAATGGCGAGTATTATAGAGAAATAACAGAGTTCTACGTCACCAATTTGATGAAATGAATCTAAATGATCAAAGTTTCAATTTTGTTTCTTAAGGTGTTTTCGAGCATTTCATTTTTATTGCCTATTAGCAGCATAGCTACAAACTATGCCACTATTTGTGATAAAGACGGAAGTTTTAGTATCCGAAATCAATTTGCTGTCCAACTTTTAGATATTTGTTCCGTATTGGCTTTTGCGTGGGATAATCAATTAGTTCCCTATTTCCCGACCGAATTTTTACTGAGCACAAAAGGCGCAAGCATCAATTATCCTTATGTTTTTTTTCGGCTAAATCAGGAATTGCCTGAAGATATCGAAAAAAGCCCGCCCATTCATATTCGGGAACGTTGCCCCTATGCCCCTTTAGGCAGAAACGAAATGAACAACCTGCAATATGCTCCCTATGCAGGAAATAACGTGTGCATGTGTTTAGCAGGTATTTACCCTTACTATCATTATCGAGATAAATTAAGGGAATATTTTGCTCCCACTCAAGACCTTGAAAGATATTTGAAGCAAAAATATCAACAGATCATCGATCACCCAAAAACTGTTGCGTTACATATTCGGACCTATCATCCTGAAATCACCCTGCAATTTTTTTTAGGGAGAGAATATTATCTCAATGCAATGAACCAATTTCCTGATGATTACCTATTCGTTGTATTCTCAGATCGTATTGCATGGGCCAAGCAAGAACTAAGCGGAGCAAAGCCAAATATGGTTTTTATCGAGGAAGGGAATCATATTTTTGAGTTTTACTTAATGACCTATTGTCAAAATCACATTATTTCAAATTCTCATTTTAGCTTTATGGCAGCCTTTTTGAAAGTTAACCCTTCCGGACAAACGCTCGTCCCAGAAGTTTGGCATAGCAATGCAAAGCCAAGTGATTACGAGGGTTTGTTTTTTCCCGGATGCATGGCTTTGCCTGTAACCAGATGCTCGCCTAACTGGGATTTGCTTAATTATCAATCGACTTCTATGGACGAAGGAGGGCCTCAATATTAGTTTCAAGAGCATGTTTGATAGAATAGGTCGGAGGAGTGTTAATCCAGGCTTAATATTCTTATTGAAAATTGTTGCCTGCTTAGGATTGGCAGAGCCTACGATAAGCTTAGCTGCAAATTACGCTACCACTTGCTCATCGAATGGACCTTTTAAAACTCGGGATCAATTTGGAGTGCAGCTCAATCATATTGTATCGGTGCTCTCTTTTGCTTGGGACAACCAACTGGTCCCCTATTTTCCTCCTGAGCTATTGAGGTCCGCAAAGGGCGCTAGCATCAATTATCCCCTTTTCTTTTCTAGGTTGAATCAACATCTTCCGTTAGATATCGATAAAACGGATCCCATCCATATGCATCATAACGACTATGCATCCTATGCAGGGCAGAACGTATGCCGTTGTTCTGCTCCTGGATATTCTTTTTATCAACACCGAGACCGATTAAGGGAATATTTTTCCCCTTCACGATCGATCAAGAGGTATCTTAATCAGAAATATAAACAAATTCTTGATCATCCGAAGACTGTTGCGGTTCATGTGCGTACATTCCATCCAGGGATTACCCTTCAGTTATTTTTAGGGCCTGAGTATTACAAGAGTGCAATGGAACATTTCTCAGACGACCATCTGTTCGTCATCTTTTCCGACCGCATTGAATGGGCCAAGGAAAATTTACAAGAAATAAAACCAAATATGGTGTTCATTCAAGGAGAGAGCCATATCATTGATTTTTATTTAATGACCTATTGCATCAACCATATCATTTCAAATTCCAATTTCAGCTTTATGGCAGCATTTTTTAAGAATAATCCTTCTGGAGCAACCCTCGTCCCCGATATTTGGTTGAGCAATACATGTAAGGAAGATTATGAGGGAATGTATTTTCCAGGATGCATCGTTTTGCCTGTAGCGCCAAGAGGATCTCCTGATTGGAATTTGCTGAATTATTCGACAACATCGATAGACGAGGGCGGACCTCAATACTAGAATCTGTATAAGTGCTAAAACTTGATTGGTGCTAAGGTTTTTTATGAGGCGATGGTCAACTGTTGTTTTTAGGTTGTTTGCGGGACTTGTAGTTGCTAAAGCTGCAATTGGCGTAAGCTCTAACTACGTAACAATTTGTGCATCAGATGGTTGTTTTAAAAACGGCGATCAATTTGGCGTGCAACTTTTACATTTTTGTTCTGTGCTGGCTTTTGCATGGGATAATGAATTGTTTCCTTATTTCCCTCGTGAGTTTTTGCTAAATACGAAAGGGGCTAAAAGAAACTATCCTCTTGTTTTCTATAGATTTAACCAGGATTTGCCCAGCGATATTGATAAGAGTGATCCAATCCATATTAAAGAGCGTTCTCCCTATGCTCCTTTAGGAAGGAATGAAATGAATCCTCTTCAATATGCTCCTTATGCTGGCCAAAATGTGTGTATGTGCGGAGCAGGGGTCTATCCCTATTTTCACTATCGAGCACACTTAAGAGAATATTTTGCTCCTTCTCCGGAGATCCAGAGCTACCTCTCTATGAAATATAAACAAATTATCGATCATCCAAAGACCGTTGCAGTGCATGTGCGCACATTCCATCCAGGGATTACCCATCAGCTATTTTTAGGTTCAGAGTACTACAAAAGTGCAATGGACTGCTTTTCAGATGATCATCTCTTTGTCATCTTTTCCGACCGAACTGAATGGGCCAAGGAAAATTTGCAAGGAACAAAACCGAACATGTGGTTCATTCAAGATGAGAGCCATATTGTGGACTTTTATTTGATGACCTATTGCCTGCACCATATTATTTCTAATTCCAACGTTGGCCTGATGGCTGCCTTTTTTAAAATGAACCCAGTTGGGAAAACACTTGTTCCAGAAGTTTGGCATAGCAATGCACAGCCCAAAGATTATGAGGACTGGTATTTTCCAGGATGTGTCGCTTTGCCTGTAGGGCCAAGGCGGCCAGCTGATTGGAATTTGCTCAATTATTCGACAACATCGATCGATGAGGGCGGGCCTCAATATTAGGTTTATACCGAAACAACTTGAAAAATTGGGAAGAAGATTCGTTGCTTTGAATGAAATTCTACAGTTATATTATCTATAGCTTATTTTTTGATCTGATTTGGCATTTTTTCAAAGCATATGGTCAACCGTTGTTGCGTTATGCCGGATGAATCTGAAAAATCGAGAGGCTGCAATTGATGTCGAAATTTCTTCTGTGCTTATCTGTCATTTTTGGTTTCCTATTTGCTTCCCATTTAGAAAGTGCTAGTGTGTCTCATGAAGATGGGGTTGCCCATTATATTGATCTTAGCCAAATAGATATTCCGAACCAGTTTGGATATTTCCAACACATGTTCGCCCGCGGAGCGTTCAATTGGGCACCAGAGATCGGCTCCTTTGTCAACATGCTAAAAACCCGCTACAACATCAATACGGCTATCGAAACGGGTACGCTATATGGCCATACATCCATCTTTCTAGCTAGCATTTTCGATCAGGTTCATACTATCGAGATCAATCCATCAAATTACCAAACATCGGTGAGTTACCTGCGTGGCTCGCCGAATGCAGTTTGTCATCTGGGAAGTTCGGAGCAGGTGCTCAAAGAGATCCTTCCAGAGCTCGAAAATCAATCTTTGCTTTTCTACCTTGACGCCCATTGGCAAGATTATTGGCCCTTGTTGGACGAGCTCGAAGAAATCAGTAAAACCCACAAGGATAATTGTATCGTTGTTATTGATGATTTCAAAGTCCCGGGAAGGCCAGATATTCCCTACGATATATCGGGATCTGGTCTAGATGAATGTTCTTACGATTATGTCAAAGCTAAGTTGGAAAAAATCTATTCCGATTATGAATATTATTATGTTCTTCCAAAAAGGATAGACTCTAAAGCCAAACTTGTCGTGATTCCCAAAGCTTGGGAGCGTCTATAAAAAGGCCTTTTACGCATCTTTTGGACGCCAGGTTTTTTAAACGTTTCTCGAATTTATTAATAAAAGGAGTCGATAATGAAACCAATTATAAAAATTCTGTTTTGCCTGGTAGCAAGTGTTTTAATTGGCAAGCCGATGCTTGGAACATCGACAAACTACGTCACATTATGCGATGCAAATGGTCGGTTTAAAACAGGCGATCAATTTGGCGGACAATTGCTGAATATTGTTTCTCTCCTGGCATATGCATGGGACCATGATCTCGTGCCCTATTTTCCCAAGGATTTTTTGCTGCGCACCAAGGGAGCTAGCATCAACTACCCCTACGTTTTCAACCGGTTAAATCAAGAGCTTCCCGATCATGTCGACAAAAGCATGCCGTTGCATATTTCAGATCTCGATTATTCTCTCTATCCAGGACGCAATGTATGTTTGTGCGCGGCGGGCATCTATCCCTATGCCCACCATCGGGATCGGTTAAGGGAGTATTTTGCTCCCACTGACACAGTCAAGCGATACCTCAATCAAAAATATGAACAGATTTTCAATCATCCGAAGACGGTTGCTGTCCATGTGCGCACTTATCATCCCAATATCAACAACACCCTTTTCTTTTTAGGAAGGGAATATTTCCAATCTGCAATGAACCATTTTACCGATGACCATCTTTTCGTCATCTTTTCTGACCGGATTGAGTGGGCCAAGCAGTATCTGGCAGGAGCTAAACCGAATATGATTTTTATTCATGAAGAGAACCATATTCTAGAGTTTTACTTGATGACCTATTGCCTCAACCATATTATTTCGAATTCTAATTATAGCTTTATGGCTGCATTCTTAAAAAACAATCCGGCTGGCGCGACCCTAGGACCAGAAATTTGGTTATGCAACACGAAGCCGGAAATGTACTTTGGTATGTATTTCCCAGGCTGTATCACTTTGCCGGTAGGGGCTTCCCATCCAGCCGATTGGAACTTGCTGAGGTATTCAACGACATCGATCGATGAGGGCGGGCCCAAATATTAAAGGGGCAGTTGCAAAACTACTTTGCAAAGATCGAGAAAAATCGAGTGATCGTGTAAGCTCGATGCCATGGACAATTTAGTACAGCTCAATCGGAACGGGCTTTTCCCTGCGCCTGGGCAAACCGATCAGGCCTTTTGGGCTAAAGTCGATTACATTTCCATCCAATCTACCCTAAGCAAACCTCTTCCGTTATTGCTCGGCCCGATGGATGTCCAGCCATGCTGGGTCCCTATCCAATCGAGCAATGAAGGGATGCATTTATGGGAAGGGGCTGTCCTTTGGCAGTCCCAGACCGATGCTGGCTTTATGCTGCCGCAGATTCAAATTTCTCAGCGCGCCCAGAGGTTTTATTCCAAAGAAGAGCTCATTGCCCATGAGATTGTCCACGCTGTCCGCATCGACTTTATGGAAGAGGAGTTTGAGGAGGTATTGGCCTATGCATCCTCGCCAAAAGCATGGCGCCGGTGGATCGGCCCCTTTTTCCGCAAACCTCGCGAAGCAACGGTGTTTGTTTGGGCAATGGTGGTGTCGATTGCCATGCAGGGCATTGAGCTTGCAACCGAGTTGTCGTCTGGATGGCTTCTGATTCCTTGGCTGCCGGCCTTACTAATCGTGGGAGGGTTGGCCCGGCTTACGTTTACGCAACGGCTTTTTCGACGTTGTTTGAGCAATCTTTCGCGCGCAATCAAGGCTCCTGATCAACGTCTTGCCGTTGCTTTGCGGTTGAGCGATGCCGAGATCCGATCTTTTAGCCGGATGAGACCAGAAGAGATCCAGGCTTTTGTCGAAAAAGAAAAGAACGAGCAGCTGCGCTGGAAAATGCTTGCAGCTGCTTATTTTTAACTCGACTATGTACATGTTAGGTCCGCATGCCTCCAGATATTTGCTTTCGAGGGCGTTTATTTAAACGGGAAGGGGTTTTTTAACCCCTGCCCGTTTAAATAAATCGACCAGTTCGCCCTCCGGGCAAACGTTCGGAAGCAAATAGATGAGGAAAGTGGATCAAAAAATGTGCAAAGTCGAGTTTAAGTTCCGTTTCCAATGCCATAGCGCAAGCCCAGGGTTGCGGCATTGTCAGCAAGATAGGTCAAAAACTCATCGACTGTGTAGTCCGTATGAAAATTAGTAATATCGTTGACCACTTCTTGTGCGTCGACGAGAACGTCATGGTCGCCAAGCGGATAATAACGAACTTCATCGACTCCGGCGCGGATCGCAGCTGCTAGCTGGATGATGGCAACTGTTTTATGTTGGTTGCCGAATGCTCCACATCCCCATTTACCTATGTCCATAACACATCGTGCATTACCTGATCTTTCCTTGGCTGCAGCAAATGCCGTATAGCAAGTATAGAAGAGCTGCTCAAGATGTGGTTTTTGGTAGGGTTGATTATGCAGGTTTGCTGGGATGCGCGGAGCTGCCATAGCATAGATATTGCTTCCATGGGAAGGATTTAAGCGTGCTAGCTTGGCGGCTATTTGGTCTTGGGTAGCGGCAGCGAAATTATTACCATACAAGGTCCCGCCTGTCGCCAGCGGAGATCGCGTGTCCAGATTGCCAAGACGATGGACATTTTCAATTAATGCAATTTCATTGTTCCCAAGATGGTCCATCCTTTGATTTCTTAAATGCAGCTTCAGGTGGTATAGCCCTGGGTGCTCGAGAATCTGCAGTTCGTCCTGGGCCAGCAATCCGCCAAATCCGAAGCCGAAGAGGTTCCTATCAGCGAAATTGGCAGTCCAATACTTGGTTGTATCCGTAGATGCGTCATAAGAGAATGATCTTGCTATTTCTTGGACTGTAGGGGCTCCTGTTCCTGGATACAACCGGCTTTGGGCAATGGCATCTTGGTTTCCCAGCTGATACTTCGTGAATTGGGAATGGAGGGCGTTAGGAGCAGCTCCTTGCAATAACTGTTGGTAAGCAAACAGCTTGTTGTTGTTGTGAAATGAAGCTGTGATATCGGTGGTAAGCGGATGGGTGCATTGGATCGTTTGCTGTCTGATTAGGCCTTCCGTTTGTGCCGGTGCGGTAGATACTGGCGTTGACGAACTAGATGAAAAGATTTTTTGGAAGAAAGAAACAATGCTGTCGATCAAGCCTTGGAAAAAGCTGAATAGGCTATTGCAGCAGGAGGGAGCTTCCGCTGCGGAGGAAATGCTGTCTTGAGGGACAGTTTCTATGTTGGCTTGCGCCCGTTGGACCGATTGGGCTTGTTGGGTCTGCGGTGCCTGATGAACAGGGGATTGAGGATTCAATTGGACCGACATAAAACCTCCATTTTGGGGAGCATTATAGGAGGATTTCGTTTTGCGATCCATTTAATAATAATTTTAGTTTAATCATTTGAATTTGAGATGCATCCCTTGTTTATAATGCTTGAGGATGCTATACTTAGGTTAAATTAACGGATTTTTTTATGTTGCGAGCGATTGCTCTTCTCGCTACATCTTTGGTCACCACCCGTACCACCGGCTTCCGCCGGTAGTATCTTTCTTTATTTTCATCACATCTTTTTCAAATTAAATTTATCAGGTGGAGACCATAAGTATGTTCCGTTATATGCCATTTATTTTAATCGGCATCATTGTGTTTGCGGGGTTTTTTAGCCCCATGATGCCTCTTGCGGCCCAGTCGGGCCTCTATGCGATCAGCCTATCGCTCAAAGCGGTGATCGTTTTCGTGCTGCCTTTAATCATATTTGCCCTTTTGTTCAAAACAGCTGTCCAACTTGCCAAAAAGGCGACAAGGACAATTGCTTTAATCCTTGCCGGGGTCTGCTGTTCCAACTTTTTGTCCACATGGATCAGTTACTCGGTAGGAACAGTGGCCTATCGGTTCGATCTTTCGATGGCCTTGCCGAGCGGACAGGATGCGCTGCTTCCAGCTTGGTCGTTTTCTTTGCCGAAATGGATCGGCAACGACCATGCGATGTTTGCTGGATTAGCGCTTGGCGTCCTGCTTGCGCTTTTTGCGCCTCAGGCAGCTGGCAGGTTCTCAGTTTTAATGGAGAAAATCGTAGGACGGATCTTGAAAGGGATCCTATGGGCGATCCCTCTGTTTATTTTAGGTTTTGTGGTGAAGCTTTCCCATGAAGGGATCTTGGTCCAATTGATGCGCGACTACGCATGGATCTTAGGTGTTGTTGCTGGAGCTGTGTTTTCTTACATCGCCTTCCTTTATTTTGCCGCCAACGGGTTTCAAATCCGAGCTAGCGCCAGGAGCATAAAGAACCTTTTGCCGGCAGCTCTTGCAGGGTTTGGGAGCATGTCGAGCGCAGCGGCGATGCCGCTTACAATTTTGGGCGCTGAAAAGAATGCCCGCAATCCCGACCTGGCCCGTTCGGTGATCCCTGCAACGGTGAACATCCATTTAATTGGCGATTGCTTTGCGATCCCGATTTTTGCCTTTGCTGTGCTTAAGAATTTTGGCGTTGTTGAACCTTCGCTGTTCGTTTATCTGCAGTTTGCCCTCTATTTCGTCTTGGCGAAATTTTCTGTTGCTGCAGTGCCTGGCGGAGGGATCCTTGTGATGCTTCCGATCTTGGAGAGCGGTTTGGGCTTTGATCCAGCGATGCTTTCTCTGATCACAGCGCTCTACATCCTCTTCGATCCCGTCATCACATGCGCCAACGTTCTTGGGAACGGAGCATTTGCTTTGATCATGGACAGGATGCATCCGAGCAAGGTTAAACTAAACGTATAGCCAGTTGAGGGGTGTAAGTAAAAGCGCTAACACTTTTGATGACATCCCCATTTGCGCCGTCTTGCGGCAGGAGCTATCTTTAGCTTCTGCCGGTACTTGGCAACAGTCCTTCGAGCGCATGGGATTCCCATTTTTTTGAACTGGGAGGTGATCTCTTCATCGGAAAGGGGCTTTTCTTTGTCTTCCCGTTCGATCATTTGCGACAAGAGCTGTCGCAGCGTGTGGTTGGAAACTTTCTGCCCGTTTTGGCAGGTGAGACCTTGAGTGAAGAAGCTGCGCAGCGAGAAGATCCCTTGCGGACAGGAGAGGTATTTGTTCGAGATTGCCCGCGCAACCGTTGATTCATGCATGCCGATCTGTTCTGCGATTTCTTGGATGTTCATTGGGACAAGCGTCTTCTGCTCCCCACACAAAAATGCAGCCTGCTTTTGGATCAGGTGCTGCGTGATCGCCAGCAAGGTGTCCTCCCGCCGCTTAACGATCTTTTTCAGCCAGTTTCCCGATGCGATGTGCTTTAGGAAAAAGCGTTCCTCCTCTTTGGGAAGAGAGGGGTCTTGCAACGATTTTTCATAGGCCGGCGAGACCCGGAATTTAGGGAAATGGCTTTGATTGATCCTGATCTCCCAATGTCCTTCCTGCTGGTCGAGATGGATATCGGGCACGATCGTGGACGTATAACTATTTTCAAAGGCGTAGCCCGGGTGGAGGCTCAAGACTGAGATATCGGTTTCGACTGCTTCTTGGACTTGGCTGGGAAGAAGCCCTAATTTTTTAGCAATCAGCGGTAGTTTATTTGCAAGCAGGTCGTCGAAGTGGTCTTGGAGGATCTGATAAGCGATGGACCCTGACTTTTTGGCTTGGGAAAGCTGGAGGAGTAAGGATTCTTGAAGGTTGTGTGCGCATACGCCTGGAGGATCGAATGTTTGAAGGATCGCTAGGACCTTACGAGCCTTGACAGGATCATGTCCAGGCTGGATTTCAAAAAGAGGAATGCTAAAGAAACCCCTCGAGTCCAGATGTCCGATGATCTCTTCTGCAAGAGCTAGATCGCTGGGGTCTTCAAAGGTCAGCCTGGCCTGCGATTGGAGATGTTCATAGAGGGAAGTGGGATAGACAAGGAGGCTTTCTTGATAGGCCTTCCTTTTTTTCTCCATCTCCAGTGTCGTAGGATCGCTGCTTTCATATAAGGAGCCGTAGTCATATTCGACGGAGCATAGCTCGTCAAAACTCTCTTTCCGCTCATTTTCAGAAAGATCAAGCTCTAGAACGGGATTTTGCTCAATTTCCTGTTGGAGCCATTCTGAAAGTTCTAAAGCGGGCAGTTGCAGCACGTGGAACGCCTGCTGCATTGCCATGGAAACAAGCAGGTTCTGACTTTGTTTAATCGTCGTGTTGGGACTTTGTTTTATTGATATAAAGCTCATAATTTTATTTGTTTTTATAATTTATCGGATAAACCATAAATGATATTTTGTCGACACAGCTTGTTATTAGTTGGTTTTTAAACCCCTCGAAAAAAATCTCTAAATGAAGTAGGCTAAGTAGTTTCAAAAGGAAGAAAAAAAATGAAGAATTGTGCGGTCTTTAGTTGCATGGGATTAGGCGATGGGTTGATCACCATGGTTCTTTCCCATAATTTATACCTCAATGGATCCCGTGTTACGACATTCCACCCGTTTTTGCAGGGGTTGCAAAACTGGTTCCCCACTCTGCCGATACGTCCATTTCCTGATGAAAAGCTCCTTTCTGAAACTCTCAAAGAGTTCGACCGTTTTTTCATCATTTTTGAAAAGACCCCCTGGATGCAGGCTATTTTGAAGCTATGCCAGGAAAAATATCCTGAAAAGACGACGGTTCTTAATCCGATCGCCACACCTAAAAGGGATTATCCTTATTGGGAAAATGGGCGTTTTGATGGAAGCCGTCCATTTGTCGATAATCTTTACACCTATTGCCAAGACGTTCTGAAATTGGCCGTTGCGACAAAAGGCAATGGGATCGTCATCCCTGCAGGCGTCGCTCCTCGAAAATATCCAGAGAGGATCGTTATCCATCCGACAAGTTCCCGCCCAGGAAAAAACTGGCCGATGGAGAAGTTCATCGTCTTGAGCAAGCAGCTGAAAGAAAAAGGCTTTCAGCCGGTCTTTGCGCTAACGGAAGAGGAAAAAAAGGGATGGCCTTTAGAACACATCGACGCGCCCCGTTTTACCAACCTTTCCGATCTGTGCTCTTATGTGTGCGAGTCGGGATATATGATCGGCAATGATTCGGGCATCGGCCATCTTGCTTCGTGCTTAGGGCTGCCAACGTTGACCATCTGCCGCAGCTTGCTTGCCGCAAACTTTTGGCGGCCAGCATGGTGCCGTGGAGAGGTAGTCACCCCATCGTCATGGATTCCAAACGTCAAAGGTTTAAGATGGCGGGACGTCCACTGGAAAAAGTGGGTGGGCATCCCTAAGGTGCTCAGCTGTTTTATTCGTCTGACGCAGGATGGTGGTGCGAGTGTTCGTCGACCGAGATGAGCTTGGCGAACTTGGCTACAAGCGAACGGGTGGTGCCGGCTTGCGGGAAATGGACATCGTAGGGCAACCCGAGGGAGGGGCGGTATGTCTTTTGAACGATGCCCGCTCCGAAGTCTTTGTGGAAGACCACATCGCCCGGTTCAAAAGCCTCCTCATCTTCTTCGTAAGAAGACTCTTCCATACGCTTTGCAGAAACGGTGATATGGTAGGACTGCAGGAAGCGCTCGGGGACCTCTTTTAAGAAGCGGCTCGGACGCATCATGCGGGGCATTCCCCACAGGTAGCGGTATCGGGAAGCTGTGAGGTAAAGGTACTCCTTGGCGCGGGTCATTCCGACATACATCAGACGCCTTTCCTCTTCGAGCGCATCCTGGCTGTCCTGCGCATTGGCATGCGGAAACAGATCTTCTTCCAGACCGACAACGAAGACGGCAGTGAACTCAAGGCCTTTTCCGTTGTGCATCGTCATCAGGCGGACGCTGTCAAGAGGGGCTTCCTTCTCATCAGCGCTCGACTTAAGGGTGAGCTCTTCCAAAAACGCTGCCAACGTCGGACTCTCATGCTCATCCTCCCACTCGGCAGCCTTTGAAACAAGTTCTTCGATGTTCCCCTTCCGCTCATCGTAGGACTCGGGATCCTCCTTCAGATGCTCTAAGTAGGAAGAGCGTTGGATGGCGCTCGAGATCACCTCGTGCAAAGGAACATTGGCCTTGATCATCTCTTTTAAGGCGCAGATCATGTCGCTGTACTGCCTTAGCCCGTCCCGCTGGCGAGGGGTCGGTTTGAAATCGGTCTTTCCTTCTACGATCTGGATGCAAGTCGTCAAGATGTCCCACTGCTTTTCAGATGCAAGGTCGCGCAGTTTGCTCAAGGTCGCTTCGCCTAGGCCTCTTTTCGGCAGGTTGATTGTGCGGGAAAAGGCGAGATAGTCGGCTCCGCCTAAGACCATCCGCAGCAGAGCGAGGATATCTTTGATCTCCCGGCGCTGGTAGAAAGAGAGCCCGCCGATGATCCGGTAGGGGACCCTCTCCTTAAGTAGCGCGTCTTCAAAGATCCTCGACTGGAAATTTGTCCGGTAAAAGATCACGCAGTCGCGCAAGGGGATCCCTTTTTCCGAATGGAGCTTGTAAAGCTGCTTTACAACGAAGCCAGCCTCAGCGTGGTCGTTTTCTGCGATAAAGATGCCGATCTTGTCGCCGACGCCCTTATCGCTCCAGAGGTTCTTTTCGTAGCGGCTGATATTGTGCTTGATGAGCGCATTGGCAGCTTCCAGGATGTTCGAGCGGCTCCGATAATTTTGCTCAAGGGCGACCACTTGCGCGCCTGGAAAATCCCTTTCGAAGTTAAGGATATTGTGGACATTAGCGCCCCTCCAGGAATAGATCGATTGGTCAGGGTCGCCAACGGCAAAGACATTGTTATGCTTTGCGGCAAGAAGCTTTGTGAGGGTGTATTGGGCGGCATTGGTGTCCTGGTACTCATCGATCAGAATGAATGTCCACCGCTTTTGGTACTGCTCTAAAATTTCGGGGCATTTGCGTAGCAGATCGACTGTTAGATATAGCAGATCGTCGAAATCAAGCGCATTGTACTCTTTGAGCTTTTTCTGATAGAGCTGGTAGATATTGTGGAGCCGCTCGTCCTCTTTCAGAAGGTGTTCAGGGTCGGTCAGCGCGTTTTTGGCCTGGGAGATCTGGAGCTTGACGGTTTTAAGGAGTCCTTTTTCTTCGTGCAGGTTCAATGCAGCGATGCATTCTTTGATCACCTTTTCGCTGTCTTCCTCATCATAGATCGTGAAATCGCGCGAGTAGCCTAATGCGGTGATCGATTCTCGCAGGATCCTGGCGCAGAGGCTGTGGAAGGTGCAAGTAAGGACAGATTGATGGGTGAGGTTCAAGATCCGCGTGCGCATCTCTTCTGCGGCCTTATTGGTGAAAGTCACGGCAAGGATCTCGGAAGCCGGCACGCCGATGCTGAGCAAGTGAGCTACGCGAAAAGTCACGATCCGCGTTTTACCAGACCCTGCGCCAGCTAGGACGAGCATCGGGCCTTCGATGTGGTTAACGGCAACTTGCTGCTGTGGATTTAAAGAATGCGCTGTTTCCATAGTACTCGATGTTCCACTTTTTAGGGCCAGAGGAGAATTTTTGACAAAAACAGATCAAAGCGGAAGCGATCCGAACGAGGAGTCCCATATTGAATAGCTAAGGGAGGCGAGGCTACGGATACACCAGAAGGCCTGGTGGGCCTTCGCAGTGAGGAGTATGTAAAGCTTCCTTGATCGCGAACCGGGCAGTACGGGCCGGCCATTGCCTCTCTATTCATAAAATTTTCATGTGGCTATAAAAATTGAAACATCGTGTAGAAGGCTACACTATATCTTACGTGAAAATTATGCGCCTACGCAAAAAGTTCTTAGAGGCAATTTGGAGCTGACTTCTTAGAAGTGGATCATGCCTGTAAGGGCTACCCCTTGATAGATGAGGTTCCCTTCATTCGATTTGAAACGGGAAGAGTCGCTTGTGGTGCCGTAGTATGTTAAAAACTGGTTCTGGTTGAAATAGAGGTGGTATTCATAGCCGGCTTTTATTGTGAATCCTAGTTGATTATTGGAAACTAGCCGGGCCCATTTGATCCCAAGCTCCATATCGATGATCGGTTTGCCAGAGCGGAAGCTTTTATCCGTTTTCCAGATTTCTGTACCTTCTTGGTGGGCATGTTGGTCGATATCGAAAAATCCTAGCAGGAGAGAGAAATCTGTGCCTCCATATAGGCTGAACCCAGCTCCAAAGATCCAATCAAAATCTAAGCCTCCGACAAAACCGAATCCCCAAAACCGGTTCTTCAACTCGATCTTCTGTTCTATTTCAAATTGATTCTCATAGTGAACATGATATCTTTGAAATAGCCATGTTGCACGCAGCCCCCCATTCGGCCGAAGTGTTAAATATTTACCGACGTAGTATTCCCGTCCCAAATTTAAATCAAATTGATCAAGATCGACTTGCCAGTTCCCTTTAGCTAGAACAATATTATCGGGAGTCAAAAGGCCTTCTTCTCCCCAATATTGGAAGATGAACTGCTCTTTGCCTTGCGGTGTGGTAAAGTCGACGCCGTGGACTTTTCCTTTTGCATGATTTTTCATGCGCGTATAAAGTAGTTTTCCATCCCAACCATCGTGCGGCATCTCATAACCTACTCCGACCCGGTATCCCCAATACCAGTCAAAATGGGGGCTCTTGATATCTCTATTTATGGTTGCAGAACTAACTGAAGGAAGATTAGGGGAGACCATCGCATATGGAAGGTTATCTTCAAAGGCCTGCCAAAGCAGTGCCTCGGCATCTACCCAAAGGAGATTGCTGTCATCGGCCCAAGGATTAGCGGGAAAATTGGTAGCAACAGGAAATGAATCTGTGGGTCCAATCGAGGAAGTGGAAGAGGAATCCGCATTGACAGCCCAACCGAGCGATCCGATCAAGATCATGGAACAGGTTAAAACAGGCATCAGTTTCATAGTGGCAATTCCTTAACGTATCAATATAGAGAACCAATTGCAAAACTCATGTTACCTATAAAATTAATCATTTTGCAGCTCAGCTGTTTTTTGCAATTGGCTCTAGAATCTCCTAAGCTAAGTAGAAATTCCTTAAAAGTCAAACTGGCCCGAGAATGTGACCCCTTGGTAAGTTAGATCTCCATTAACGGGATTGAACAGTTCAAAGTTATCATTGCCACTGCTTAGCAAATATTGGTTCTGATTAAAGTAAAGGTGGTATTCATAGCCAACCTTAAATCCAATTGCAAAGCGGTCGCTATAAATTTTCTTAGACCATTTTAATCCTAAGTCCAAATCAAAGATCGGTCTTCCGGTTCTAAAGCTTTTTGAAATTTTAGAGATTGTTGAGCCGTTGAATGTTCCATGTTGGTCTACATCGAAATAGCCAAGAAGAACAGCAAAGCCTGCATCTCCAAAGAGGCTGAATCCTCTTCCGAGCATCCAATCGCTATCCAGCCCTGCAAAGAATCCCATTCCCCAAAATTTGTTGGTCATGTGAGACTTCTGCTTGCCATTAATTCCTTCAAAATCAACATCGTAATCTTGAAAGATCCATGAGCTGCGCATGCCGGCGTTGGGTCGCAGGGTCAAGTACCGGCCGACATAAAACTGCCTGCCTAGATCGAGGTCGACTTGGTCCAAGTGCACATTCCAGTGAGCATTAGCTTCTTTAGGATTGAAGACATCACCGACATGGGCAGCTACTGACCAAATCTTGAAGAGGAGTTCATCTCCCCGATGAGTCGTCCCTTGTGCATGGTTTTCGATATGGGTCCAAATGAGGGACAAGTCCCAGCCATCGCGAGGGATATTGTATCCAGCTCCGAAACGCCAGCCCCAATCCCAGTCGAAATGGGGTTTTTTAATGTCTCTAACGCGCAAGTTGTTGTTCCCATTATGCCCTTTATAAATGTACTCCATATTTTCTTGGACCGCTTGCCACAGCAGAGCTTCTCCAAGGATCCACAGGTTCCATCCATCTTGGACAACAGGCCTTGCAGGCATGTTGATCGCTTGAGGCAGCTTTGATGGGGAAGTTTCTTTTGGGCCAGAAGGTTCCATGGAACTTTGGTTGATCTTCTGGGTGTATGGGGTTCCCATGTTGGGGCCGTTGTTTTGAGCTTGCAGGCGTCCTTGCTCCCGAGTATTTCTTGGAGAGGACTGGTAATAGGCCCGTTGTCTAGGCGTTGTCCGAGCTGGGCTCTGCATTACATCATCTTCTGCTTGTGCAGTTTCAACAGAGCGGCTGCTTTGCCGAGAGTTTGATGATCGTTGTGTGTTTTTCGAAACCTGTGGTTGCTGACTGCGTTGAACGGAAGGCTGGCGTGGGGAAGCAGGTTTTTGTTCTGGTTTAGAAGCTGCAGAAGCTTGCTCTGATTGGGCTCTAGCAGCTTGTTGTCTGCGGCGAGCAGGAGCCTGTCTTGTCGATGGAGACTGCTGAGCTGTGTCAGCTGCGGAAGCTTGCTCTGATTGAGCTCGGGCAGGTTGTTGTCTGCGGCGAGCAGGAGCTTGTCGAGTGGATGGAGACTGCTGAGTTGTGTCAGCTGCGGAAGCTTGCTCTGATTGAGCTCGGGCAGGTTGTTGTCTGCGGCGAGCAGGAGCCTGTCTTGTCGATGGAAACTGCTGAGCTGTGTCAGCTGCGGAAGCTTGCTCTGATTGAGCTCGGGCAGGTTGCTGTCTGCGGCGAGCAGGAGCTTGTCGAGTGGATGGAGACTGCTGAGTTGTTTCAGCTGCAGAGGCTTGCTCTGATTGAGCTTGGGTAGGTTGTTGTCTGCGCTGAGCAGAGGGGCGGCGTGTAGTTGGCTGCTGTTGTGATTGTTGAGGAGTTGTTGCTTCTGCAGGTTTTACTTGTTGAGAGGGTCTTTTAAGGGCTGCGCTTTGAGGTTTTCCCTGCGCTGGGGCATTGGGGGCTCGATATGTGCTTTCTTCTTTACGAGGAGTTGGCATCGCAGGTTTCGATTCAGGTGTTGCAGGAGGAGGAATATCGGTAATGCCATAAGAAGCTCCTTCTTTGGCAGGAGCTGGAACTACTTTTTGTGATTTTGGCATTGCCGGAGCATCAACTGGCGAAAGGGGATCCTCGCCGGAGATAAAAGTGTCGTTATATTCATCATCATACTCAAATGAAACATCATTTTCTTCATGATCGCTATCATCGCTGTCATCGTCCTCATTGCTGTCATCGTTTTCATTATCTGAGATAGGATCGCGGAAATGGAACTTTTCTGCGTTGACCGATACGATCTTTTGTGCCTGTTCGAGTTCTAAACTAGCCTCATCAGGAGCTAAAATGACAGAGCCTGTGAAATTTTCCGCTTCATTTTCTTGGAGAAGAGGATCGTTTCCAAAACCTTGGATCATTAGTATCAACGACAGTGGAAGAAGATAAAATTGTTTCATAATGGATCTCCTAGAAGATCTTATTGTATTATTTTTCTAATTGAGTGGTTTTCTTGCCTCGCCTTCTCTGACACCGAGGTTGCCGTAGCGGTGGTAATCGATGCTGAAGGCAATCTCGCGCAAATAGTGGAGCAGCTCAAACCTCCCGTTTGCCAATACGGGAGCATAGCCTAAGTAACATCCTGATTCCGCTGCAGCAGACTTTAATGCTTCGCTTGCAGGGGTGATCAGACGAATCCGTTTCATACTTCCTATCTTAACTCGCTGGTTGAACTGGTCTTCCGATTCTTCAACGAAATGAAAACGGTGCTGCAGAGGTCGAAGCTGGTCGCGGACAGCGATATGGGTATGCCCTTTTGTCCAGCTTACTTCCATTTTTGCTCCGCAGCTCAATGCAGCTGCAAGCACCCGCATGATGTCTAGCGCGCTGTCGTTTTCTTGGATGCGGAAGCAGATCGACTTATGCGGACGGTAGCGCAACAGGTTGTCTTGCCCAATGATCTTGCTGGGGTCATGGTCATGCGCGAACCGTATCGCCCAGAAGGCGTAGTTGGCGATGCTCGCATACCAGACGCCAAGCTCTTCTGTGGAAAGCTTGATCTTTTGCAAGATCGATGTGAGGTTGTTCACTTCCTCGGTGACTGGATGCTTGTCCTGCGGCAGGCTGACCTGGGTCGGGACCATGAACTGGGAAACGTAGTTCGGTCCTCCAGCTTTTGAGCCGTGGCCGAAGCTGCTCGCTTTTGTTCCACCGAATGGCTGCCGGCGGACGATGGCTCCTGTAATCCCTCGATTGATGTAGCAGTTGCCCGCTTCGATCTTCTCCATCCAGACGGCAACTTCCCTTTCATCAAGACTTTGAAATCCAGAAGTCAGTCCGTAGGGCGTTCCGTTGGCAAGTTCAATGGCGTGTTTTAGGTTTTTAGCGCGCATGACGCCGAGCACAGGCCCGAACAGCTCGGTCTGGTGCATGAAGCTGTTTTCCTTGACTCCGTATTTAACGCCGGGCGACCATAAGTTGGGGTTGTTCGGATCTTGGCGAGGAACGACCAGCCATTCTTCTCCCGGTTCTAAAGTGGTGAGGCCTCTTCGCAGCGCTTCTCCAGGCTCTCGGATGATCGGCGACATTTTGTTAGCAAGGTCCCAGCATGGTCCGACGCGCAAGCTCTCAACAGCGTCCTTGAGCTGCTTTTTGAAATGGGGATCGTCATAAAGCTCCGCTTCTAAGATCGCTAAACTGCATGCGCTGCATTTTTGACCGCTATGGCCGAAAGCGGATTGGACGATATCTTTGATCGCAAGGTCCCTATCGGCAAGCGATGTGGCGATGATCGCGTTTTTTCCGCCGGTTTCCGCGGCCAGGTCGACACCTGGTCTTAAACGCATGAAGAGGCGGGCTGTCGATGTCGCGCCTGTTAGAACGATCATATTGATCCGCCGGTCGGCGATCAGTTTGCTTCCGACGGGTTCATCGGGGCAATTGATAAATTGCAGCACCTCTTTGGGCACGCCGGCATCCCACAAGACATTGGCAAGGACCCATCCGCTAAGCACAGCTTCTGGAGCCGGCTTGAAGATCACGCAGTTTCCAGCGACCAGGGCCGCCAAAATTCCTCCTGCGGGGATCGAGATGGGGAAGTTCCATGGCGGGGTGACGAGGACTGTTCCTTTCGGCTTCCAGTGGATATCTTTGCACGAGTCCATTTTTTTCATGCTGCGCAAGTAGTATTCGGCAAAGTCGATCGCCTCGGAAACTTCAGGGTCTCCTTCGAGGATCGTCTTCCCGCCGTCCGCCATCATAACGCCGATCAAATCGTCCCGTTTTTCCCGCATATGGTGAGCGATCCGAGAGAGGAGCTGGCATCTTTCTTCGACGCTTTTCATGCTCCACATCGATTCGTGGGATTTAGCGCATTGGACCGCTTCATCGACCTGTTTCCAATCGGCCATCGAATAACGGTAGAGGCATTGGTGCGGATGGGCTGGATCGCAACCTGATCCTTCAGGATCTTTTTGATGGATCTCCTTGCCTCCGATCATTAATGGGATCGGCTGCAGGCGGATCTTTTTCCACTTGTCGGCAATCGCATTTGCCCAAGTTCGGTTATCGCTTAAGGAAAAGTCGGTGTCCGCTTCATTTTCAAATGGAGCGGAAGCTTTAAGCTGGTGCGGCTGCTCCAAACGGTTTTGCGTTCTTCTTGGCGTCATGTAGACTGTGTTCATTTCGCGGCAGGCTTTGGAAAAAAGGAGCACCTGTTCTTCCCATTCAGGAGATCCTGGCGTCAGGCCGAAGGTGTGGCGCAAAAAGTTGTCCGGTCCTGTGTTTTCATCAAGGCGGCGGATCAGATAGGCGATCGCGCTTTGGAAGTCTTCCTTTGTTGCAACAGGGCAATAGAGGAGGATATCTTTTGTCAGTTTTTGCACGACCCTGCGGATATGGTCAGCCATCCCTTCGAGCATTTCAAAGGAGATCTCCTCGTCGACGAGGTTTTCCGCGCGTAGCAGCATCGCATAGGCGATGTCGAACAGGTTGTGGCTGGCAATTCCTAAGTGGACAGCTTTTGCATGAGGTGGAAGGCATCCGTATGTCACCATCCGCTTGTAGTTGGCGTCGACGTCCGATTTCTTTGTGTAAGGAGTTTGGTTCCAATCGCGCACGCTTGCCTCGAACTGCTCCATGGCCAAGTTTGCCCCTTTGACGATACGGATCTTGATCGGTGCTCCCCCTTTCTTAATCCGTTCCATAGCCCATTCGGTGAGTTCCTTTTGGATTTCGTGCGCATCGGGGAGATAGGCCTGCAGGACGATCCCTGCTGAAAATTGATGGAACTCTGGTTCGTTCAAGACTTTCTTAAAGAGTTCTTTGGTAAGAACGAGGTCTCGGTATTCTTCCATGTCCAAGTTCACGAATTTAGGAGTCGTCGATCCATCGGCGCGTTTGAACTGGTGGTTCATCGCAACTCTATAGAGCTGGCGCAAGCGGTCGGACAGGGTATCGAGTGTTTTTTCCCAGCCAAGGAGGTGGATCTGGCTGTAGATGGTTGAGATTTTGACCGAAATGTACTCAAAGTCGTCCTTTTCCAAATCCTTAAGGTAGACGTTCAGGCGGCGCTTAGCTTCCTCTTCTCCGAGGATAGCTTCCCCCAAATGGTTGATGTTCAAGCGGACCCCTTGCTCGCGGCGCAAGTGCATGTGTTTCGACAGCGCATGCGGTTCTCCAGGCAAAATTACCTTGGCAGTCGCTCTACGGAGCATATAGGTTGCCGCAGGAACAAAAAAGAACGACAGCGGCCGTCCGAACATCTGAAAGACGCCTAGCTGCAGACGCTTCATGAAACTTAAATAGCTTGGCACGCCGAACTGGTTCAGCAGGTAGACCAACTGGTTGGCCACACGGGCTGGGCGGTAGCTTCGAAAACACTGGTCGGTCATACTCGTGGTGAACGCTTTGCCTTTTGGATCGCGCATCATCCTCGCCAACTCCGCTTGGGTCCGCTTTTCTTCGAACGTCATTGTCCGGTTGGCTTCTCGCAGCATGTTTGCGGCCATCTCAACTGCAGCAGCCTCCCGCTGATCCAATGTCAAAGTCTTGCCCTTAACGCTCTCTAACTGAACGCGAGCACTCTGCATGGCAGGCGATTCAAATTCCCGTTGAGTCATAAATACATGCTCCTGGAAGATACAAGTTCAAATTTCCTCCATATCATAATAGGAATGATTAGACAAATTTTTTCTTTAATTTTATTTTTTTATGGAGAAGTCATATTGTATATTTAGTAGTTGGTAAGGGAATGTATTAACAGGATGGCAGGATGGACAGGATAAAGAAATGGCGATGTGTATTTTATCCTGTCCATCCTGCCATCCTGTTTATTTTTTTCTTCTTCTCAGCTTTTTCCGCTGCATATGCCCAATCGCCGAAAATCGAACTGGGCGTCGATGTCTTTTTCAAAGAAGGGGTTGTTAAGGAGCTCAAGGGCAAACGGGTCGGGCTTGTAACGAACCAAACGGGAGTCGACAGCCAATTGCGCTCGACCGTCGATCTCTTCCTTGATTATGCCGGCGAGATCAAGCTCGTCGCCCTATTTGCGCCGGAGCATGGGATCAACGGGCAAGCATACGCGTGGGAGCATGTCGAAGATAAGAAAAGCGTTCCTGGGATCCCTATTTATAGTTTGCACGGTTCGACCCGCAGGCCGACAGCTAAAATGCTGGAAGGGATCGATGTCCTCGTCTATGACATTCAAGATATCGGCTGCAGGTCCTATACTTACACGACGACCCTGTTCTACGTCATGGAAGAGGCCGCCAAAAAGAGGATCCCCGTTGTTGTCCTCGACCGTCCCAATCCGATCAACGGCGTCATCATCGACGGCCCCATGCTAGAAGAGAAATGGCGTTCCTTCATCGGCTACGTCAACGTCCCCTATTGCCACGGGATGACTGTCGGAGAGCTTGCCCGGTTCTTTAACGAACAGTACAAGATCGGGTGCAAGCTGAAGGTTGTGCTGATGAAGGGATGGAAACGAACAATGAGCTATAAGGACACAGGGCTTCATTGGGTGCCGACCAGCCCCCACATTCCGGAAGCTGATTCTCCCCTTTTCTATGCTACAACAGGGATACTGGGGGAGCTAAGCCTGGTCAACATCGGGGTAGGCTATACACTCCCATTTAAAGTGATCGGCGCCCCTTGGATCAAAGGACAAGATCTAGCGGAGAGGCTCAATGCCCAGCAGCTGCCCGGCGTCTTTTTCTTCCCGTTCCATTACCGTCCTTTCTATGGCGCTTATAAAGGGAAGGACTGCGAAGGGGTGATGATCATGGTCACCAACGATCAGACCTACCGTCCGGTCGTGGTCCAATACATGATCCTAGGCCTCCTGAAAAACCTCTATCCGAAAGAGATCAGCGGCAAGCTGTCCTCGCTAGAAGCTTCAAAGAAAAATTTGTTTTGCAAGGCTAACGGCAATGAAGAGATGCTCTCCATATTAAATAAGGAGAAGTATGTCGCCTGGAAGCTGATCCTCTTCCAAAAGGAGGAAAGAGAGATGTTCCGCAAAGAACGGAAGAAGTATCTCTTGTATCAATAGATTTTAGCACTTAAGTTCCTTGTTTGCTAAATCTTCGCGAGATCCCCTTGACAAAAAACGGCATAACGCCTACATTTCTGCTTAAAATTAAGTTAACCTTAAGTTTAAGGAGAATCGAATATGTCAGCTTCCCATATCAAGCCCCTCGGCAACCGCGTTCTGATAAAGCGTTCCAAAAGCAATACAAGCAAAGGCGGAATCTTGCTGCCTGAAACAGCGCAAGAAAAGCCCAAGCAAGGCGAAGTTGTCGCTGTAGGCCCTGGCGCCCTTGATGATTCCGGCAAGCTCAAGCCTCTTAACGTTCAGGTCGGCGACAGCGTGATGTTCAGCTCCTACGCAGGTTCTGAAGTGAAGACTAGCGATGATCAAGCGGAGTACCTGATCATGTCTGAAGATGATATTTTGGGCGTTTTAGTATAACAATTACTTGGGAGAAATTCATATGGCAAAAATGCTGCAGTTCAATGAAGAGGCGCTCAAATCGATCCTTAAAGGTGTCAAAACGCTTTCTAAGGCTGTCATTGTCACATTAGGTCCTAAAGGGCGCAATGTCGTGATCAATAAAGGCTTCGGCGCTCCGCTTTCTACAAAAGACGGCGTGACAGTCGCTAAAGAAATTGCCTTAAAAGACAAGTTTGAAAATATGGGAGCTCAACTCGTTAAAGAGTCCTCTTCCAAAACATCGGATGTCGCAGGCGACGGTACTACGACCGCGATCGTTCTTGCTGATGCGATCTTTAGCTTAGGCGTCAAAAACGTGATCGCCGGCGCAAACCCGATGGGTGTTAAGCGGGGTATCGAAAAAGCTGTCGAAAAGATGAACGAAGCTTTAGACAAGCTTGCGACCAAGATCTCCAAGCCGGAAGAAGTGAAGCAGATTGCGACTATCTCTGCGAATAACGATCCTGAAGTCGGCGCTATCATTGCGGAAGCGATGGAAAAAGTTGGTAAAGATGGCAGCGTAACGATCGCAGAAGCAAAAGGGATCGACACGACCCTCGACGTCGTAGAAGGGATGCAGTTCGACAAAGGCTACCTCTCTCCTTACTTCATCACCAATGCGGAGAAGATGACGGTCGAACTCGACAACGCGCTTATCCTTGTTACCGATAAGAAGCTTTCCAACGCCCGCGATCTCGTTCCTATCCTTGAAAAAGTGATGGAAAAAGGACAGCGTCCTATGCTCATTATCGCTGATGATGTGGATGGAGAGGCATTGGCAACGCTTGTTGTCAACAAGCTCAAAGCAGGCCTTCCTGTCTGCGCAGTCAAAGCTCCAGCATTTGGCGACCGCCGCAAAGCGATGCTCCAAGATATCGCTATCTTGACAGGCGGAACATTTGTTACCGAAGAAGTCGGACTGATGCTTGAAGATGTCGGCCTAGAAGTCCTAGGAAGAGCAAAGAAGATCAAAGTCAGCAAAGACGAAACAACCATCGTTGATGGCGCAGGCAATCCGAAAGAGATCGAAAAGCGGATTGCGCAGATCAAAGCGGAAATTGCGAGCTGCACGTCAGACTATGATAAAGAGAAGCTCACAGAGCGCCTTGCAAAGCTCGTCGGCGGTGTTGCCGTCATCAACGTAGGCGCAGCGACAGAAGCGGAAATGAAAGAGAAAAAAGCCCGCGTTGAAGATGCGCTGCACGCAACTCGAGCAGCTGTAGCTGAAGGGATCGTCCCTGGCGGCGGCGTAGCTCTGCTCCGCGCTGTAAAAGCTCTTGATAAGCTCCAAGTGGAAGGGGATGAAAAGATCGGCGTCGAGATCATCCGCGAAGCGGCGTTTGCACCTGCTACCGCAATTGCTAACAACTGCGGCAAGCAAGGAAACCTGATCGCAGAGAAGATCTACGAAAAAGATGGCGCTTGGGGTTACAACGGGTTGACCGACACGTTCGGCGACCTGATCAAGGATGGCGTCATCGACCCAGTCCTTGTTACCAAGAGCGCGATGACCCACGCTGCATCCGTCTCCGGACTTTTGATCACGATCGCAGCGATGATCACCGAAAAGCCAAAGCCTAAAGCCAAAACCGGATCTCCAATGGACGGCATGGGTGGTATGGGAGGCATGGGTGGAATGGGCGGTATGGGTGGAATGGGAGGATTCGGCGGGATGGATATGATGTAATATCGTCCAGCTCCTCGTTCTCTTGATCGAAAATAAACCCGCAGCAATGCGGGTTTTTTATTTGCAGTGGGCGAACAAATCCTCTTAATTTAATCCCGCACATGGGCATCTCTACAAAGTTTCAGAAGGATTGAAATCTAAGCTAGCCATTATCAATTCCTTGTTTGTCTTAAAAGATGCCCTTGTTTACGCCGGTCTAGCGTTTGCGTTAAAGTCGAGGACTGCAATGGTCCCGTCGGTAGATCCGGAAATGATTTTGCCGTTTTCTACTTTTAAAGAAGCTGAGAAGCCGCCTGGATGGACTTCAAATGTATTAAGCTGTTTTCCGCTTTGGAGATCCCAGATTGTGATGGAACCGTTTTTCATCCCAGCAATGAGCAGATTATCTTTTACTTGTATTTGCACAGGATAGGATGGATTTGTGTCTAGACTATGGAGCTCGCTGCCGCTTTGAAGATCCCAGATTTTAATCGTGCCATCAGCTGAAGCGGAAATAAGCATGTTATCTTTAATCTCTAGAGCACGGATAGTGCTTTCATGCTTGTCCAAACAATGGAGCGGCTCGCCGGTTTCAAAATCATAGATGCGGATGATATGATTGGATAAGCAAATAAGGAGGTTGTCTTTTACTTCGAAGAATTCAAAGCGGCTCATGATATTACTTAGAGAGCAGATGGGTTTTCTACTTTTAAGGTCCCAGGTCATGACCGTGTTATTTGTCGAACCTGAAAAAAGAGTGTCGTTATCGATCTTGAGTTGGGTGATGTCCCTTTGATCTCCCTGTAAACTTTCTAGCAGCTTGCCAGATTCAAGGTCCCATAGCTTGATGGTATGGTCGAGGGAACCCGAAACGATCATATTGTCTTTTATCTTTAAACAAGTGACCCAGTCTTGATGATCCTCCAAAGAATAGAGTAGGGTTCCTTTTTCAAGGTCCCAGACTTTGATCGTGTTGTCCCTCGAACCGGAGACGATTTTACTATCCTTTATTTCCAGACAGCTGATGAATTCTTGATGTCCGTTCATGCTATGGAGAAGTTTTCCGCTTTCAATGTCCCAGATTTTAATCGTTCGATCGCGTGAAGAGGATACGAGTGTGTTGTTCTTTAAGCATAAGTTTCTGACATCGCCGGGCTGACCGATTAAAGTGGTTTTATGAAATATTCCGTCCCTCATATTATTTTCTGTGCATTTGAGGTGTTTATAGAGGAGCTTTGGCGGTAGGGTGTGCGGAATGCTTTGGAATGAGGAGGGGAAGCGGGAAATGAGCAAAGGTTGCCAGAAAGGGAATGCATCGCTGCAGATTAATCGGTTGAACTGATGGCTCACCAATGACAGGCTGCAAAAATCAGATAGGCGGTTAATATGTTTGAAAAACTCATAAACCACATCAATTGAGATAGGAACAGAGAAACTAACGAATAGGAGTTGGTTCGTTGGAGTGTTATTTGCTGGTTGAATAGCCATTTGAATTCTCTGTCTTTAATAATTAATTTTTTTGCTGCTTTCTTGCTGTCCTAATTCTTTCTTACGGGATTAAAGTCCCAGACTTTGATCGTGTTGTCCCAAGAGACAGAAATGACCTTCCCTTTTTCTAGTTTTAGATAGCTGATCGAGTCTCGATTGCTGTCTAAATTGTGCAGAAGCTTGGCGGTTTCAAGGTCCCAAATCTTGATCGTGTTATCGATGGATCCGGAAATGAGCAGGTCATCTTTTACGATTAAGGAGGTAACGGGTTTTTGATGCTTCTCCAAGCTTTGGAGAAGTGTGCCGCTATCAAGGTCCCAGAATTTAATGGTGCAATCGTCTGAACCGGAAATGAGCAAGCCGTCTTTTAGTACGAAGCAGTTGACGCCTTTATCATGCTCTTCAAAACTATGCAGCTCTGTGCCGCTATCAAGATCCCAGATTTTGATGGTGCTGTCCGATGAACTTGAGATGATCCTACGCTCTTGTATTTCTAAGCAAGAGACCTTGCCTTGATGCCCGTTCAGAGTATGGAGGAGATCGCCGCTTTCGAGGTCCCAGATTTTGATGGTGCTGTCCCATGATGCAGAAATGACCTTTCCGTCGACTGTCTTTACTAGATTAACGATGTTACGATGGCCCTCTAAGGTATGGAGCAGTTTGCCGCTTTCTAGGTCGCAGATCTTAATGGTGTGGTCACACCCGCCAGAAATGATCCTGTCCGTATCGATTGCTAGAGAGAAGACCCCGCCTTCATGCATTTCCAAGCTATGGAGCAGGTAGCCGTTGTCTAGATTCCAAGTTTTGATGGTGCCATCGGCTGAACCAGAAACAAGGCAGTCTCCTCGGACTGCTAGGGAGAAAATAGGGCTTTCATGGCCTTCCAAGTTATGCAGGAGCGCGCCGCTGTTAAGGTCCTTGATATGGATAGTGCAATCTGCAGACCCGGAAATGAGCAAGCTGTCCTGAAGTGTTAGGCAGCTCACCGCGTTTTGCTGGGTGGACAAGGACTGCTTTTCGAAAATCCCTTTCCTCATATTATTATCTGTGCACTTTAAGAGCTTATAGAGTTCCTTTGGATTAAGGAGCTGAGTCGTTGGTTGAAACGAACAGGGGAAATGCGATAGCAAAAGAGGCTTCCATAAAGGAAAGGTGTCGCTAAAAATAATCCGCTGAAAATAGCGGTTGACCATTGAAAAGCTGCAAATGTCGCTTACCTTGGTCAAATTTTTTACGCATTCATAGACTGTTTCGGTGGAAGCGCTTTCAAAAAATGTTAGGCTTGGTTGATCTCTATTTATAGGTTTAATAGCCATTTCTATTCCCTGTTTTTATTAAATTAATTATAATTTAAACGGCATTTTATTAAATTTTATCTATAATTGTCAATAATTAATAATTTTATGTTCGATAATTATGTTTTTGGCTTGTTGCGAAATGAATTTAGAGGATGTCTTGACAAAGGTAAGAGCTAATAATGATATTTAAAGATTGAAAGCCAATGACTTAAGGAATTCGAAACCCCCGCATCAGAAATGCGGGGGTTTTTTGTATTAGAACTACGCTAGAAGCCCATTAAAGAACT
>JAFEGU010000115.1 GCA_018239725.1 Verrucomicrobiota bacterium
GATTCAATGTCCGTGACAAAGCCGTACTTATAGTCGGCTCGACTATCGAGAAGCTCTTGTGTTGCCATAAACCCGTTTGATCCCTTTCAGAGGGAAAGAGGTTAATATTGAATTTTATTAACCCCCACCTCAAATAGGTGACCATCTGCTGGCTGCGGCTTTGCAAAATCGATCTTCATCGTCGCCCTTGCCCCTTGGCAATGGTGCTCCTCTTTCAGAACGAGGGGTATCCCCCTCTTCGATTTGGCTTTGCCTCGCTGTCGCATATTGTCAGCTATTTGAGGCGCGGGCTAATAGTGCTTCAGTATACCCTATCTGAAGAGATTTTTGCAATTAGGCAAGAATCTCATCGAGGTTAAAAGAGTCGTAATAAAAACTTTAACCCTCAAGATCAGGATGCAGAACTTCGAACCCAAACAGCAATACGTTTAAAAACATTAAATCTTTATCTCGATACCCTTGCCATCCCTTAAGAGACTGTTAACGAGTCCCGATTCCAACAAACCCCATACGACGAAAAAATCGCAGCTCTTATTGAAGATTTGAAAGGATTGTCCCTATTCGACGAGATACTCCTTAACATAGAGAAACATACTGCTTCCGCCTCAAATTCCTCGTTGATTTTGGATTTGGCGTCACGAGGTTAAAACCTCTGAAGCAGAACATATGCTCAGCTGCATACGTCCGATGCATGCGGCTTTAATGAGGCTTGAAACAACCCCCGTAATATTAGGGAACAAAAGTCAAAAGCGTCTTTGCGATTGAAGTGGAAGCTGTATAAACAATTTATCGGGAATATTGCGTCAGCTCACACTCTAGAAGGCTCGAGTCATGCCCAGTGTAAGCATCCAAATTTTCCATCTTGATTCTACTTCCATTAAGAGCAAATTTAAATTCGATTGGCAATTGACTGGGATTGCCTTTGCGTAATTTATTAATTTTAACGACAGTCGAATATTGTTTATAGGTTAATGGATCTTCACTAGCAATGATAAGCACATTTGGCATCTTTAAACTTAACTGCTTTAGAAGTTTTGTGCCACTAGGACCGCATCCCACTTCACAACCAGCCAGAAAGAGAACTGGAGCAGGCCATGGCCTACTTTGATTCGATGGGCACAAAAACCGATGCAACTCCGATATCGTTCCTTCAATATCAGCTAGCTGATCGACACAGATATCATATCCTTTTTGATAGTTTTTTTCTGTTGCCCCGCTTCCCAACCCTTGAATTCCAGGAGCACCATGGCCGCAAAGCGTGATGAAATTAGCAAAGCCCTCTAAATGGCCAGACATTTCATTAACAGATTTTACCCCTTTTGCCATCTCCAAATCCTTGAATTTTGCAATATCATCCCTCCTATTTCTTGCTGAATTGGCATCAAAAAAAACTCGTTTTACATATTGATGCACAGTCCGAACTGTAGGGATTGAGCCCTGTTCATTTTGATTACCTACAAGTTGTTCTACAGGAGCAACCAATTGGGCAGCAGCAGAAGGGGGGGCAGTCAAATAAAGATTGTTTTTTAAGACAATAGCCACAAATAACCTCACAACCAAACTTTTAATCTAAATTGTAAGGACATTGAAAAATTAACTCAAATAAAATATAACAGTGTAATATTAAATATTGTAATTACAATAAAACCGAGAAATTAAATTTAAATTTATTTTATACAGTTGGTGATTAAGGATAAAATGAATGATCGATAATTGCCAAAGAGGCTTCTAATTGCCTCTTTGGCTGAAACAGGCACAGAACTTTAGAATGTATTGTATTCTGTTAACTCTTGCTCGAGAATGCTAGAATCATGTCCCGTATCGGTCTGTAGATCTTGAAAATCGATTAGGTTTCCATTAAGAGCAAACTTAAATTCAATCGGCATATTAGATGATTTTCCATCAACTAACTTGCTAATTTTGATTATCGTTTTATTTTTGGCATAAGAAAGTTTGTCTTCACTTGCAACGACGAGAACATTTGGCATTCTAGCGCTCAGCTGCTTAAGCAGTCTGCTGCCACTGGAACCTTTGCCAACTTTGCACCCTGCAAGGAACACAACTGGTGTAGGCTGTCCTGGCACCACCGGTCCCGGCACCAAATAATTGTGAAGGGTAGTGATCTCAGCAGCAACATCATTTAGTGCACCGGCAGAAAAATCACGTCCAAGCGTATATTCATAATTTCTATTGCTGCCCAACCCCTGAATTCCTGGAGCGCCATGGCCGCAAAAGGTAATGAAATTTGCCTGACCATTTAGACCATTCACCGCTTGAGCAATATTCTTGACCCCAGACGACATCGGGATTCCTTTGAAGCAATTAACATCATCGATTCTTTTCACGTTGGCATCAAAAAAGACCTTTTTTACATATTGATGCACTCCTGCCCCATGAACCGGAACGTGTGCTATTGGAGCCAAACCACCTACAGGCAGACCCCCTTGATTTTGAACAGCTGCAACAGCCATATATATCCTTTTTTTATTTAATCATTCGTTTCATTGGATTTTATTTTTAAACAACCAATCCCAACTAACATTTAACAATAATAATAGATAAAGCAATTAAATTCAATAAAACAAGTATTTTAATTACAAAATACACACCAACTCTTGCAAATTTATTTTTCAAAATAAAATCTTAAAAAGTAATTAAAACAAAATGAAAGCTTTAGAGATAATTAAAAAACAGCGTTGTCAAAAGGTTTTTGCTAAAATTAATTTTAACAGTGAACTTCCAGAGTAGTTCTACTAATACTAGAGATCAATAACAAAGAGGAATAATGATAGCGCTCTAATATTACTTCAAATCATCACTAACCAACGGGAGCACGAGCGGCTCTTCAACCTCGTTA
>JAFEGU010000116.1 GCA_018239725.1 Verrucomicrobiota bacterium
CCGATCTGAGACCTCAAGGAAGTCTGCGAGATCCCTTCCACATTTTGTCCATCGAACGTCAGGGTTCCCGATCCCGGATAATAAAATCCTAGCAGCATTGAAAGGATCGTTGTTTTGCCGCATCCTGTAGGCCCGACCAAGGCCACCGATTTTCCGATCGGGATCTCGATACTGACATTTTTCAAGATCTCCTTGCTTTCCAGACCGCTTAACGATACATGGTCAAACCTGACCATCTCGGAAAGAGCCGCTAAATGCCTGCCCCCCTTTTTTTCATCGACCGGCACTGGCTCATCGGTCTTTTCATTGAGCAAGGATTGAATCCTTTCCATGCTAGCCCCTGCTTCGATGAAACTAGGCAAATATTGCGAAATGGTGTCAACAGCACCTGAGAGGTTCCAAATCAGGGCAAAAAAACCAAAAAGAGTACCGATCGTCATCATCCCATGGTAGGTCATGATCGCACCAAGGCTAAAGACGAGGACTTCAGAGATCGTCAAGCCGAAGATCGATGTTCGGCTCACAAGCCCCCGAAGGAAAATCCCCTTCATAAAATCGGCCTTGTACGCTCTGATTTTTCTTTCGAACTTCTTTAAGAAATTATCTTGCAAATTGAACGCTTGAACCAATAAATGCTGAGTCGCAACTTCTTCGATCATGCTTGCCAGTTCAGCATTTGCCACCTGGTTGCGCCGCGTCGCATTAGCAGCCTGCGTCGAAAAAAGCCTTGCTCCTACAATCACAAACGGAAAAATGCAAATTGCAAACAGCGCCAGCCTCCAGTCAAAATAAAATAGGATCGCCGCGCTTAAAATACCAAGGATGACGCTCCGTATTAAATTCGGAAGGAACTGCCTTGTCACAATTTCCGACTGCTGCAGGTCATGGGAATACCTTGAGATCAGATCTCCCATCTTAATTCCTTGGTAAAAACGGATCGGCAGCCATTCCAATTGATGGAAGAGCTGGTACCTTAGTCCGGAAAAGACTTTAAGGGTTGCAAGGCCCACTAAATAATCGGAAAGCATCCCCATTAAAACACGCAAGACAGAAGCGGTAAGGATAACG
>JAFEGU010000117.1 GCA_018239725.1 Verrucomicrobiota bacterium
CCTATTAACCTTCAAGTGTAAAGGTGACGCTTGTCAAAACAGTGGTTGATTTTGATCTTGAGGCCTGTTACCATCTTATCTTTCTTTTCTAAATTTTTGTTTGTGCCTAATTTTTGCTAGGTTAACAGTCGAATGGAGGTTAAGGACGTATGGCTCTAATTCTTGAAGAATCGCTGGTTCTAGAAGAAATCGAAGTCCCTGGATATGAAAGGGTTGTGCGTATTAAGAATGAACAAGCAGGGCTTAATGCCATTATCTGCATTCATACGACTGGGATGGGCCCGGCGCTTGGAGGAACACGGATTTTCCCTTACGCGACGTTTGATGCTGCCCTTAATGATGTGATGCGCCTTTCGAAAGGGATGACCTATAAATCGGCTCTTTCCGAGTGCGGCTGGGGCGGAGGTAAAAGCGTCATCATTGCCGATCCCAAGAAAGACAAATCAGAAGAGCTCCTTTTTGCATTTGGCCAAGCAGTAGATCAATTGAAAGGCGACTACATCTGCGCTGAAGATGTGGGATGTTCTCCTCAAGATGTGATGGTGATCAGCCGTGCGACCCCTTACGTTGTCGGTTTACCCCATGACAAGAGCAGCGGCAACCCTTCTCCATATACAGCTTGGGGTACTTACCGAGGGATCCAGTCGGTCCTTAAGAAGCTCACCGGTTCCGATTCGGTAGAGGGAAAGGTCGTTGCGATCCAAGGGATGGGAAGCGTCGGAGCAAGCCTTGCGGAATTTCTCTTCTGGAACGGAGCGAAGATCATCATGAGCGATATCGACGCAGAAAGATGCGGCCGATGGGCTAGGCAATTTGACGCCCAAGTCGTATCTCCCGATGAGATCCTCAAAGTGACGTGCGATGTGCTAGCCCCTTGTGCGATGGGAGGCGTCATTAATGCTCAGACAATACCCCATCTGCGTTGCAACGCAATTGCGGGATGTGCGAACAATCAATTGCTGAAAGATCAGGATGCTGATGAGCTAATGGCAAGAGGGATTTTATATGCGCCCGATTTCGTGATCAATGCCGGCGGGTTAATTAATGTGACCCACGAGCTTGAAGGCTCAGGGTACAATCCTTCTGCTGCAAGAAATAAGATCCATAAATTGTACGATCAACTGATGGTCATCTATGACATTGCAGAACAAAACCGTTGTTCAACGCATAAAGCAGCAATGGCGCTAGGCGATTATCGTCTGAAGTACCGGATCGGCAAACGTCAAAATCCACCTGTGTTCCACCACGCCACCAACAAAAAATAAACGACGTCTACCATTCATGGAAACCATTATTCAAGTGCTGCATCAAAAGTTTGATGCAGCGCTCAAAAAAGCCTTTCATGCAGAGCTTCCACAAGATTCAGAATTATTCTGTTCCGAAATTACCCAGTCCACTCAGCCCCAATTCGGCCACTATCAATGCAATAACGCATTAAAAATTGCCAAAGAGGTTAAGAAAAGTCCGCGCGATGTCGCTGCCCTTATCGTGCAGTCGATAGAGAAGGATGGAGATAACGGAAAGCAGATGATCTCAAAGCTCGAAATTGCAGGCCCAGGGTTCATCAACATCACGATCGATTCAGCCTTTCTTTCGAAGCAAGCAACAGAAATTTTACGTGACAAGCGCTTGGGAGTTCCGCTTCCTGCCCGTAAAGAGAAGGTGATTGTTGAATATTCTTCGCCGAACATCGCCAAGGAACTACATGTTGGGCATTTGCGCTCGACGATCATAGGTGATGCTCTAGCCCGCCTGTTCGAGTTTTTAGGTCACGATGTCCTTAGGCTCAATCACATTGGGGACTGGGGAACCCAGTTCGGAATGCTCATTGCTTACATGCAAGATGTTGCTCCTGAAGCATTGACAGGAACGATGGATGCTGATCTGCCGCAGCTCATGCAGTGGTACAAAGAGTCGAAGAAACGTTTCGATGAGGATCCAGAATTTAAAAAACGTTCCCAGCTTCAAGTTGTCAAGCTGCAAGGCGGCGATCCAATTTCTCTAAAAGCTTGGCAAGCCATTTGCGCTATTTCTCGAAAGGCTTTTTCTGAGATTTACCAAATTCTCGATGTCCATCTCGTTGAGCGGGGGGAGTCTTTTTACAATCCTTTTCTAGCAGAGATCGTCAAAGAACTCGATCAAAAAGGGCTGATCACAGTTTCCGACGGAGCGAAGTGCATTTTTCTTGAAGGGTTTGCTAACCGGGATGGAACGATCCTTCCAATGATCGTCCAGAAATCGGATGGAGGATACAACTACGATACGACAGACATGGCTGCGATCCGCCACCGCATCCAGGTTGAAAAAGTGGATCGGATTATTTACGTTACGGATGCCGGACAAAGTTTGCACTTTGCCATGCTCTTCAAAGCAGCTGAAAAAGCAGGATACTACGATCCCAAAAAAATTCATGTGGATCACGTCCCCTTCGGTGTCGTGTTAGGAGCCGATGGGAAAAAATTCAAGACGAGATCTGGGGAAACGGAAAAGCTTGTCGATCTTCTTCTTGAAGCGATCCGTCAAGCCAAGCAGATTATGTCGGAAAGGATGCCTGATTTAGAAGAAAATGAACTGAACCGCCTTTCCCAAATTTTAGGCATAGATGCAGTCAAATACGCCGACTTAAGCTGCCACCGGGTCAAAGATTATCTCTTTAGTTATGAGCGGATGCTCAAGTTCGAAGGAAACACTGCAGCCTTCCTGCTCTATGCCTTCGTGCGCATCCAAGGGATTAAGAGGAAAGTGGGATTAGAGATCGAAGAGGTCATCAAGTCCCATGAGATCGTCCTTGAGCATCCGTCGGAAATCGCGCTTGCAATCCACTTGCGTCAGTTCGCTGAAACGCTTGATGGCATGTCGCGCGAATTGCTGCCGAACCGTCTGTGCGATTATTTGTATGCCCTGGCAGAAAAGTTCCACGCCTTTTTCCGCGATTGCAGGGTCGAAGGAAGCCCGGAAGAAAAAAGCCGGCTCCTTTTATGCGAAGCAACCGGTCGTATGTTGGAAAAAGGGCTTTCTATCCTTGGCCTAAAGACATTAGACCGGATGTAATCGCAGCGCTGCCCTGAAGATGGCGCGGAATTAGCGGAGTTTTGTTTTTTTCTCCGGCGATTTCCCGCACGTATTTGGGAACGGCGTAGCCCGAAAGGCGAGCGGACAGCTCGTCCATGAGTGCAAGCCCTTTTGATTCAGCGACTTCAAAGTGGAGCGTTCCTAAGACTTTATCGAGCTGGTGCAAGTAGTAGGGGATAATCCCTTGGTCGACCAACGTTTCGCATAAGCTTTGCAGTGTATCAATATCGTCGTTAATCCCTTTCAAAAGCACAGTTTGGCATAAAAGAGGAATCCCCAGCTTTTGCACTTGCTTGAGCGCAAGCCGAATATCATCATCCCATTCCTGCGAATGGTTTGAGTGGATTGTAAAGAAGATCTGAGGGCGGCTAGCCTTTAGGATTTCCAACAATTCGGAATCGATCCTTTCTGGGATGCCGATCGGGAACCGCGTGTGAAAGCGGATCCGTTTGACATGGGGGATGTCGCTTAAGGATTCGATCAAATGCTTCAATTCCCGGTTGGAAAGAGACAAAGGATCTCCGCCGCTAAGGATGATCTCGCTTAAAGTCGGCTCATTTTTAATGGCTTCCAATTCATCCGCAAATCCCTTTTGAGAGGTCGCATAATCGTAATGCTGCCGGAAACAGTAGCGGCAGTGCATAGCGCAAGCGCTGGAGCACAGAAGCAGGGCCCGTCCTTGGTATTTGTGGAGCAGTTTTGCTGTCTTTTGGGAAGGGAGGTCTCCGACAGGATCGGAACAAAACCCATCGGCTTGGATCTTTTCTGCGGATGTGGGAAGGAACTGCCGCATGATTGGATCATTGATCGAACCTTTTTGAATTTTCTCAGCCAATCTTCGGGGTAGGTTTAATGGAAAATGGGAGATGTGGCAAACTTCCCGCAGGTCATCTGTTTCCAATTCGAGGAATTGGCCGAGTTCTTTCCAGTCGGTAAAATTGGTGCGTTGGATCTCCCTCCAAAGCGGAGGTTTATTAGCGTGCATGTGCCTGTCCGTAATCTTGTAGGGCCGTCAATCATATCCTAATAGAGGATCATGGTCAATATCTCTATGGAGCTATTGCATAAGAAATTTTTTAGTGCAGAGCGGCGCAATGGCTACAAAGCCAAGATCTATACTGCTGACACTTCAAAGTACTCGTTGATTTTGGATTTGGCGCCACGAGGTTAAAGTCCCTGAAGCAGAACGTGCGTAGCTGCATACGTTCGATGCAAGGGGTTTTAAAGGGCCTTGGCACAAGGACCGTCCCCGTGGATGCCAAACGCCAAAAGGAACAAGGACTTTGAGGTGGAAGCAGTATATAGCGGTTCCATCTGAAACGTACCAATAAATTCTTTTCTAGTGTAACATGTTTGTATGAAATTACTTAATGTATCTGAAAAA
>JAFEGU010000118.1 GCA_018239725.1 Verrucomicrobiota bacterium
GCTCATTGGCAGATGTTTTAATTAGCTCGTCGTCAATTGCGATTTGTCCAACTTCTTGACCGGCCAGATTGAATTTTTTAAGAACAGCCACTGCTCACTCCTAAAAGGCTTATTTTTTTTCTTTCTTTTTTGACGCTTTCTTTTGCGCTTTAGCCACATAGACTAAACCGCCGCGCGCTCCTGGGATTGCACCTTCAATAATCAGAACTTGCTTCTCTTCATCAGCTTTGACGATCTTGAGGTTTTGAACGGTTACAGTATCTGCACCCATGCGGCCAGATTTCTTTTGACCTGGCAAGCAACGGCCTGGAGAAGTTCTCATACCAGTTGAACCGCCATGCCGATGGAAACCCGAACCATGCGATGCTGGACCTCCAGCAAAGTGGTGGCGCTTAATCACACCTTGGTGGCCTTTCCCTTTTGAAACGCCTTGAACGTCGACAAAGTCACCTTCAGCAAAAACGGCTACGCCGATTTCTTGCCCTACTTGATATTGATCAACACCTTCGACTCGAGACTCTGCTATATGCGTACGAGGCTCAACGCTCGCTTTAGCAAAATGGCCGCGGAGCGCTTTGCTCACATTTCTAACCTTTGGTGCTTTTACTTTCAGCGCGGAAAGCTGGATAGCTTCGTACCCATCCTTTTCTTTACTCTTGATTTGGCTAACGATGTTTGGCTCAGCTGAGATCACTGTGCAGACAACGTGGTTGCCATTCTCATCGAAAAGGCGGGTCATACCCAATTTTTTTCCCATGAATTTCAGAGTCATATATATTCCTTTAATCTGATTATCGCTGTTTTACCATCTTTAGATTGGCCTCTTGGCCGCGGAAAAAGATTCTCATTTGACAGCGACAAGTAGTATACGCGCTAGTGATAATGCTTCGTACTTGCTTGTTCGTTAGCCTTGTTTTTAGGCTTAAGCAAAGAGGCTATCAAAAATCTTGATTTTCCCACAACGTAAATTTGCTAAGATATTTCCACACGCTGGAATTTTAAGCGCAAAAGCCATGGATATACATAGCTACTGCTACCGCTGTTAAAACAAATCCTACAGCTATTCCAACAACCAGCCACTCGAGAATGGTCAACCTTTGACCAGCCTCCGGCTTTTGCGTTTTCTCCCTTTGAAGCCCTTTTTCATTTTGAAAACTTTTTGCCATAGCAGCTCTATAACTTTCGGATACCCATTCCACGGACATCCGCTCTAAATAGATAGATTTTTTTAGACAACTCCCGCCTGACGCTCTCCAGGTGGATAGAGGTTGATCATGTGTATATTATAAAAAAGAGAGCTGATAGCCAAAATGGCTGCCACATTCGCCATACCGATCAGCCAAGCCGGTGCCACTGCTACCCCTGCGACTAGTGTGGCAATACCCATAAATGCCCACAAAGCTGTTGCGCTGTTTGCTGCCAGGTCCAAAGCGCTAAGCAATTGTTTTTGCTCTAAACGCGCAAGCGCCCCATCACTTTGCGCCTCTTTAAATTGCCCTAACCTCTCCAAAAGTTCTTTTCCATTGGTATATGCCCTTACGCTGCAGGTAATGCATGACGCTCCATAGCCGACTAATCTAAAGGCTCCACCCGCTTCACCCAGTGTAATAATGTTTTGCCGATGCGCCCAGTCTCCTATATTCGCTGAAACGCCCGTTAAAGAGACTCCGTCCATAAAGAATTTTTTCAAGTCTTTGAATAGATCCCCGACTAAACCCGATCCAGAATCTACCCTTTCTTGCAAGGGCCCTAAACTAGCTCCTTCTTGCAAGTGCGACAGCAACTGCACACCGCTATTGACTACACAGTAAATATCGAAAAGCAATAGCAAAGACCATAAACCGCCGAAAATTGCTGTTACTGGATCTTTCCATAGGTTTGAGAACGAGACCACTTGCTTTTCCGCCAAATCAGCAACTGCCGTATCGATGGGAGCTGAAGATTGAAAAATTTCAGATATTTTCTGATTGGCAAAGGTTGCAGGCGGGGTAGATTCCGCCAGACGCAAGAAGGACATTGCCGAAGAATACGATCTTTGATTGATTGCCAAGGCCATAATGCACTCTATTAAAAAATCGTGAAGAGTACAATTATCGCCCTGTTTTTTGCAAAGCAATTAGTTCATTTGAAAACAAACTATGCATTTAAATAATAAATTGGTTGCGATCGCATTCCGCGATCATGGGAATCTTCGCTTTGCTTATAGCGATTGAGCGCACCGCTTAACGTGAAAAGGAAAGACACTGTCGAAAGCCCCATTGCAGCCACCGGAGAAACAACCATGGGGAAAAATATGGACACGCCAATGATGACCGAAGTGAATATTTTAAACGCATTTGAAGCCATTTTGACCATTAATTTCCGCTTGCGGCCTTCTTCTTCTTGCCGGAAAGATTCCGGAAGCTCTGCTATGCTGCAGCTCAAAAGATAGTACTGGTTTGCTGTCGAGACGAATCGATGGGAAACAATAATGAAATTAGCAACAAAACAAACTTTTTCCAATTGAGCAGGGATCCCTTCTGCCAACATGGCAAGATCAATGATTTTTGTTTTATCTAGACAGCAGACCACCTTAGCAGTTTTGTTGACCATTTCGACTGTGGAAAAGAAGACATCTGAAACAGCTTTGCTTATATCGACACCGGAGTTTGGACATTCTCGGTTGATGCGCACACAGCAAACAAGCTCTTTTACATCAGCACATAAAGAAATCCCTTGATTGATCATTTTTGGAATGCTGAATGTCGAAGAACAGAGTTTGGTAACAGAACGGGATAAACCGATATTTTTGATGGTTTGATCCGATAAAGGAAGGTAGGCTGCCCATCCGAAAATAAGGCTAAGGCCTTTAAAGAATATGTTGCAGTCTGAAATTTGAGAGAGGCTATTTTGGAGCTGCGCCCTACCCAAAGATGGCATACGCTCGCCGACCGATGAAGAATAGTGTGGAATCATGTCAATTTCAGCAGGCATAGCTCAATCTTTTTAGCTCTATGCAAATGAACTCAACCGTTGGTTTTATGGCTGTGTCAATTCCCCAAACCTTGAGATCATTTACATATTGATGCATTTAATTTGAATCAGAAAACAGTTAAAACAACATATAAACAAGCATGCGTCATTATACCATTACAACCTAATAAATAAAATAAATTAAATAATTAAGTCTAGCAAATCTGTCGAAATAAAGATTGATTAAGTGCTTAAATTGAATTTGAGAACTGAAAAACTGTTTTGGCGTACAAATTCAATCATTTCTGCAGCACTAATGCGCGTGGAAAAATTAGTTAGAAAATTTTTA
>JAFEGU010000119.1 GCA_018239725.1 Verrucomicrobiota bacterium
GCTCTTGCGCAAGTTCTCGGTACTGCTGCTGGTCGGCCAGCACATCGGCCTGCCCTAACAGATCTTCGACCTTCTCAAATCGCTTGAGAAGTTTGCGCAATTGCTCCTCCATGTGAAACCTTTAAGAGATGAGGTTTATTAAGTCGACTTTTTCTTCTTGCCTTTCTTAGCTTCAGGCTCTACAGCAACTTCCTCAGCTTTCTTCTCAGGTTTTTTTGCATAGCGCTTCACAAACTTGTCAACGCGTCCTTCAGAGTCGATGAACTGCTTGCTTCCTGTAAAGAACGGATGGGAAGCGGAAGAAACAGGTAATCTGTAGACAGGATACTCTTTACCTTCGAAAACTTCTTTTTCTTTAGGTTGGAGCGTGCTTCCGCAAACGAACTTGTAGCCAGTTGATGAATCGACGAACAATACATCTTGATAGGGAGGATGGCCTTGTTTTTTCATACTTAAACTCTCCTTAAAATAAAAAAATCTGTTTGAAGCATCTAGTAAAAACCATTATTCGATAAAAAACAAGAACTTTCGACAACGGAGGCCAACTGAAAGACGTGCGTTCAACCCTCGCCCTTGATTTCTTGAGCCAATGCCAAATAAGCCATCCGAGCGGTCAGCAACCCCTCCAGCACCCCCTCCTCATAGCGGAAAAGAGGATGGCTCTCGAGCTCAGGAAAATCATTGGGCTGAAGCAGATCATCTGCTGTGAGGTTCGGCACGATCTGGTCCGCGAACCGCTTTATCTTCTCTTGCTGCGCTGCGACAAGCTCATCGAACAATGCTTCCAGCTTCATTGCCAACCTCTTTTAAACGGCGGTTTTGAAAAAAAGATCTCATTAAATCGCTGCACACACCGGCCAACACCCCTTTCCGAACCTCGATCCGATGGGTTGGATGAGGCTGATCTAGCACGTTGATCCAGCTGCCATGCGCGCCATGCCTAAGGTCGGGCGCCCCCCAAACCAGCGTCCCGATCCGGCTAAGCAGCATCGCTCCTGCGCACATCGAACACGGTTCTAAAGTACTATATAAGGTCGTGTTAAGAAGGCGCCAGTTATTTAATTTCTCAGCTCCGGCAGCCATGCATAAGAGCTCTGCATGCGCTGATGCATCCTGCCGCGTTTCGACAAGATTATGGGCCCTTGCGATCACTTCATTGTTCCAAACCAAAACAGCTCCGACAGGGACTTCCCCCTTATCATAAGCTTTTTTAGCTTCCTCAACTGCAAGCTGCATGAAATGCTCATCCACTCAAAACACCTAAATATATCCGTTTCCGAGAGCGTCAAGGATAGATAAGATCTGCAAAAAGTCAATGTTTTTCCCTCTAAACATCTATAAAGAACCACCCCTCCCAACAACAGTAGAAATTAATTGAAATTCACCCCTTTTCTCTCGAGAAACATAGGATCATCCTGAAGCACCTGCTTTTTATGGTTGAAGTCATTACGAGCTTTCAGGTACAATAAGATCAATGTTTTACAACTTAAAGTTTGTCTATACTGATTTAACTCTCAATAATAAGGGAGATGTGCTAAATGTCTTTAGATAAGGGTACTAAGGAAGAAATTACAAAAAAGTTTCAACTGCATGAGAAGGATACCGGATCAGCGGACGTTCAAATCGCTATTCTCACTGAGAGAATTGCAGAACTCA
>JAFEGU010000011.1 GCA_018239725.1 Verrucomicrobiota bacterium
TCCAGCCTTGTTCCTCCCACAGCAGGACGGATCCTGTTTTCGGGGGAAGACCTTGCTGCAATGGGCAAAGGGCAGCTGCGGGCCTTCCGCCATAAGATCGGGATGATCTTCCAGCACTTTAATCTTTTAAGCTCCAGGACAGTAGCGGAAAATGTCGAATACCCCCTGGAAATCGCTAAGATCCCGCAGCAAGAAAGGGCTGCACGCATCGAGACCTTGCTCAAGCTTGTAGGCCTTTCTGAAAAAAAGGATGCCTATCCATCTCAGTTAAGCGGAGGGGAAAAGCAAAGGGTTGGGATTGCGAGAGCCTTAGCCAACCATCCTGATGTTTTGCTATGCGATGAGGCAACCTCTGCCCTTGATCCGAAAACGACTAGGGAAATTTTATCTCTTCTTAAAACAATCCATCAGAAATTGGGGATCACGATCGTTCTTATCACTCACGAAATGGATGTGATCAAATCGATTTGCAATAAGGTCGCCGTCATTGAAAAAGGAAGAATTGTGGAGAAGGGAACGGTCGCAAACCTCTTTGCCGACCCGCAGCATCCGACAACCAGGCATTTTTTACAGATCGGCGCACATGATATCCCCGACGAATTTTTTAAAGAGGTCTCTGAGCGGAGGAAACTTTTGCGCCTAAGGTTCAAAGGCAAAGCTGCTGCCGAGCCGATCATTTCTGAACTTGTGCGCAAGTTCGACGTCGATGCTAACATTTTAATGGGATGGATCGATCGGCTGCAAACGCTTACGATTGGAACCCTCGTCATCGAATTGACAGGAAAAGCAGAGAATGTCCATAGTGCGCTCCAATATCTGACGCAACAATCTGTCCACTACGAGGTGATTGAGAATGGACTCTGACAACCTGCAGCTAGCGCTGCAACTGCTTCCCCTTCAATTGTGGAATACCGTTTACATGGTTGTCGTATCGACATTTTTTGCCATACTCATCGGACTTCCTGCAGGAGTCGTTTTGACGATCACTTCCAAGGGGCATATCAAAGAACATCGCAAAATCTACACCATTTTGGAAGCGGCCGTTAACATCGGACGCTCTTTTCCATTTGCCATCCTGATGGTCGCTCTGATCCCTTTCACACGATGGGTGGTCGGCACAAGCCTCGGCACAACAGCTGCGATCGTTCCTCTGACTTTAGCAGCGGCGCCCTTCGTCGCCAGGCTTGTCGAAACAAGCCTTAAAGAAGTGGACCGGCACATCCTAGAAGCTGTGATCGTGATGGGATCAAGTCCTTGGCAGATCATTTCGAAGGTCCTTATTCCAGAAGCCTTGCCATCGATCATTTCCGGTTTTACGCTGACAATGATCAGCTTGATCGGATATAGCGCCATGGCAGGACTTGTCGGCGGCGGCGGCCTCGGCCAAGTCGCCATTCAATATGGCTATAACCGCTTCAACACCTTTATCATGACGGTAACCGTCATCCTGCTTATCCTCCTTGTCCAAATTGTGCAATGGCTAGGAGGCTATGCCTCTCAACGGATCTTAAAAAAACGGGGGAAATTTTCTCATGATTAACAAACTTCTGACTGCAGCGCTTGCTCTATTATTATTGCCTTGCTGCTCTTCAACTCCAAAAAACGGTCTAAAAGTTGCCGCAACTGCTGTCCCCCATGCCCAAATGCTCGATTACATTAAGCCCGATCTGAAAGCGCAAGGGATCGATCTGATCGTGATTGTGACCGATGACTACAACATGCCCAACCGCGCATTGGCCAACAAGGAGATCGACGCGAACTTTTTTCAACACCAGCCGTTCCTTGACGAGCAGATCGTCGAATTCCACTATCCGATCGAGAGCATTGCAAAAGTGGAGCTTGAACCGATGGGGATCTACTCGAAATCGATAAAATCGCTTGCCGATCTCAAAGATGGCGCTACAATCGCAATTCCCAACGACCCGACAAACGAAGGAAGGGCCCTTCTGCTGCTTCAATCTCAAGGTGTCATTCAACTTGGCACTGGAGTCGGCCTGCAAGCTACGCCGATCAATATCGTTGAGAACCCTAAGAACATCAAGTTCATCGAAGTGGACGCAGCAATGCTACCGCGCTCTCTTCAAGACGTCGACGCGGCAGCGATCAACACCAACTATGCGCTTCAAGCCGGGCTGTCTCCGGATGCGGATGCACTGGCTCTCGAGTCGAAGGACTCCCCCTATGTGAACGTGCTCGTTGTCAGAATTGGAGATGAGAACAGGCCGGATATCGTTGCCCTCAAAACAGCTATGACATCAGAAAAAATGAAGCAGTTCATCATCAACACGTATAAAGGCGCTGTGCTTCCTGCCTTTTAAGCTATACTGCCTGCGGATAAAAGGACGGTGGGATATTTTAACCTGAGAGGATGTTGAATATGCGCTTTTTGATTTTGATGTGCTTAATTCCATTTCAGCTCATTTCAGTCTGGACTTTTTCTAATCCTCTGCCTAGTCCGGAATCTAAGATCATTCAGATCGAAAATTTCATTTCTCCTGAGATCTCACAAGAATTGATACAATATTATGATTCGCAAAAATCCGATCTCAACCAGTATTCAGATAACCAGTTGGAGTTCGGATTTTCCATAGATCCGCGCATCCGTCAGATCGTGACGGATATTGCCAGCCGAATTCTTAGCGTTATGAAAGAACGTTATGGGCTAACAAGCAAACCCTACCAAGTCGATCATTGCGCCCTTTACTGCCGCATTCCTGGAAATTCGTGCGGATATCATGCTGATAACATCCGTTTTGAATGTCCTATTCA
>JAFEGU010000120.1 GCA_018239725.1 Verrucomicrobiota bacterium
ATGGATATACTGCAAAAGCGATTGCTGTACTAAAAGGTTGGGACAAACAGATCGCTCCTGAGATTCCCATGGACCCATTTACGAGCGAATTTATCAAAAGAAAGGTTTTGGCCCATTGTAATGGGATTGGGAGCCGCAGCGAGATCGATAGGACTCTGTTTTCCCTTGAAGGTGCTTATTCTCCTTATATGCATCAGTTAATGCACAAGCAGCTGCAGCAGTATTTTCAACGGTCTCAAACCCTCTCCGATGGGCATAAGAGGGCAATATTGCTAGCATTTCAACGATCAGCTCCGAACACACCAGCTGAAGATGTTGCAGACCAAATTCAATCCAACGAATTAGTCATCACGCAGGCTGGATGGCATGGCCATGCGATCGACTTGGTGTTTTTCGGAGATTATATGGCGATCTGCAACCGAGGGGAAGGGGTGCCAGAAGATCTGACGACCATTGAAGTTGTTAAGATCGATAGAAAGCTTGTTACAAAAGAGATCATCGAAGAGATCCGCAGCCAGAGATCGAAGTCGCGTACCGATGCAAGCTCCTATTTTTATTTCGATCTGCCAGCTAAACTAGCAGGAGATGGACTGTTTGGTTTTGTTAAAGACGAATTATGCAAGAAGATCTCTGAATTTGCCCCAAAACCGATCAAACAGGGAACATGCACTTTTGCTGCTGCTAAAGCTGCAGCTCGCTGCTCGATGATGTTCCTCACTATGAACCAGGCCGATCCGAGTAAGTACCATTTTTGTGCCTTTTCATCCAAAAAAGAGTCGAAGTTAGCATCGCTATTGGGAAGGATCGACGCATTATCCGAGTATCTGCATTCCCATTTTGATGAACCTAATCCTGTGGGTAAAAAACCATTAGACGATAAGTTAGTCAGGAGTTGCATGTGGAAGACGAATAGGCATGTGAATGGCACTAATGGGGATTTCCGCAGGATGTGTGAGAGCCGAATCAAAGAACTTAAGGCAGAATATCCAGGAGTGTTTCTAAAATACCCTCCAGGCTTTCACAAACCTGCTTACGTGTGGTAGTTTTGGAACTTCTTCTAACCGGATGATTAGTGTTAGAGGCGTGCTACTGAATTAGAACACTTTGCTTTTCGCGCCTTTTTTGAGCCATTTTTTATGTTATTGTTTTGCCCTAGTTAGTTTAAACTATGTGCTTCACCAGGACACCTGCAAAGTCGCCTCATAAGCCTCTCATCAGCGCTAGAGTTCGCTTAGGTCTACTCAGCAGTTGAGCACTCCATTTCGGCATGCTTTCTTCTTTCCACTTCAGTTTCTCAGCCAATGTCCTGCTATGTTTAGGGCTTGATTCCTCAACTTCCCCAATACCCATCCTTGCTTCGGGGACTTTGCTATACATCTTGTCTTCGCTCCAGCTTCGATCCTTCACGTGATGCAATGTGTTTTCGATCTGCCAGTGGCTTCGGATACCGCATAGGAACTTTTTAGGAGGTAACTTCCGCCTGCTAGCCGAGGTGACGTGATATCGTATCTCTTCTGCTGCAAGTTGCCCCCTATCGTAGATACGTTTCCGAATGCAAGCGATTTGCTTCAGCCCAGGGAATTTTGCCAATTGCCCTATCAACATCGCTCCTAAATCACTCTCAACCCACAGTTCCCATCTTTCTTCTCTGGACTTTTTTTTAAACTTCTAATGCGGCCGGAACTTCCTTTTGAATCTTGTGCTCAAACCATTCCTCCAATAATTTTTTCATCTTTGGCTGGTTTTCCTTGATCTGGGCTAGGTAATCTCGGCCTAGTTAGATAATCGCTTCATTCAACTCTCTCCCGGCAAACGCTGCATCTCTAACAAGGATCTTGAGCCCTGGGTAATGCTTAAAAAACTGAGACAAAGCTTCCTTCAAAAGAGTCGGTTCTCCCTCTTTTGCCTTGATCGCATATTCAGCAAGGGCCAGTTTGAGATCGTGAGCAAAAACATTGACCAGCATAAGGGCCAATCCGTTTTCTCCCTTCACGTTTCTCATTGCCTTTCCATCCACAGAAGCCATAAATGTCTGGTTACCGATTAATTCGGTGACCCACTGTTCAAAAGCTTGCTGCAGTTGCTCTGGCTTGAGACCGTTGAGCATACGGCGAATAGTGGTAGGATCTGGTGGCTCGGGACGATTGAACCATAAACCCCCTTAAGTTGGGTCCAAATAGGTTTGAAGAAGGAGACCATGTGTTCAATGGCTACAAGTCGAAAGGTAAATCCCAATAGGACGAACTTTAATACAGGCTGAAACGGGTGGCCAACTCCACGTTTTTTACGGGGATCGGGGATACTTTGGAGACATTCGAAAAGCTGCATTCTATTTCCTCGGGTGAGTTAAGCAGCGAGCATTGTACTGTAATTCAAATTTTTTATGCGACTTTGCAGGTGTCTTGCGATGCATCGCTACTCCTAAGTTGGCTAAAATCAGGTAGATAAATTCACGCTCAACGAGTTCTTTTAATCACATTAAATTTTTCCTGTACAAAGCATAAAATCCCATTTTTATTTAATTTTTAATCAAAAAGATTCATGTGGTTCTCTTTGGCTTACCTCAGATGCTGCGTAAAATCCCAGATCTTGATCGTATTATCACGGGAGGCGGAAATGAGCTTTCCGTCTTTTACAGTAAGGCAAGTGATCGTTCCTTTATGCCCATTCAAGGTGCAAAGCTCTTTATGGCTTTCAAGGTCCCAGATCTTGATCGTATCATCAGAGGAGCCTGAAATGAGCTTTCCGTCTTTTATGTTAAGGGAAGTGATCAATCCTTCATGCCCAGTCAAGGTGCAAAGCTCTTTATGGCTTTCAAGGTCCCAGATCTTGATCGTAGTATCCCAGGAGCCTGAAATGAGCTTTCCGTCTTTTACAGTAAGGCAAGAGATCCCGTCTTTATGCCCAGTCAAGGTGCAAAGCTCTTGATGGCTTTTAAGGTCCCAGATCTTAATCGTATAATCATAGGAGCCAGAAATGAGCTTTCCGTCTATTACGGTAAGGCATTTAATCGCTCCTATATGCCCAGTCAAGGTGCAAAGCTCTTTATGGCTTTCAAGGTCCCAGATCTTGATCGTATTATCAAAGGAGCCAGAAATGATGATCCCGTCTATTACGGTAAGGCATTTAATCGCTTCTTCATGCCCAGTCAAGGTGCAAAGCTCTTGATGGCTTTTAAGGTCCCAGATCTTGATCGTTTTATCATCGGAGCCTGAAATGAGCATCCCGTCTTTTATGTTAAGGCAAGTGATCAATCCTTCATGCCCATTCAAGGTGGAAAGCTCTTTATGGCTTTCAAGGTCCCAGATCTTGATCGTTTTATCATCGGAGCCTGAAATGAGCTTTCCGTCTTTTACAGTAAGGCAAGAGATCCCGTCTTCATGCCCAGTCAAGGTGCAAAGCTCTTGATGGCTTTTAAGGTCCCAGATCTTGATCGTTGTATCATAACAAGAGCTGCAAATGAGGATCCCGTTTTTTACAGTAAGGCAAGTGATCTCTTCTGCATGCCCATTCAAGGTGTGTGTTTGATATGTTCCTGTTCTCATATTATGATCTGTGATTTTCAAGTTCCGATAAAGATTCATCATCGGCTGTTGGCGAAGGGGAATATTTTGAAAAGAGGTAGGAAAATGAGACATTAAAAGCGTGCGCCATAATGGGAAATCATTATTGAAGATGGGCGCAAAAAAATGCTTGGATGTCATCGAAGAGCTTGAAGTGTC
>JAFEGU010000121.1 GCA_018239725.1 Verrucomicrobiota bacterium
CTTATTTCAATTGAGGTGGTTTCCACAAGGAAACATTCTAGCAGGCAGCGATGGGATCTTCTACGAGAAAAATTGTTTCCACCAGCCTTTTTTCTCTTTGCTTTCGGCTAGAGGTTCTGAAATTGCTCCGCGCAGCTCTTCCTTTGCTTTGAACAAAGAAGATTGAGCCGATAGGGCATCGGAGAATGATTTGGCAACGGAAGGATGGGGAGTTGAGTTGGCTGTTGCCGTGGTCTTATTTCTTTGCTCCTCCTCAGAAACGCTCATTGCTTTGGCAATTTGATTGCGCGCGCTTTCGCACCACTGTTTGAGCAAATGGAGGTCTTCATCCAAATTTTTCAGCTGGGCGATGATCTGTTCGGGAGACTCTTTGGACTTTGGCTGCAAACGGGACGGAAGGCTGATCGATTGGCTCAGCTCGAGCTTGAGCTGGAAGATCTTGATGAGCATGGGGATCATCACCTTTTTAATATGGTCCCGCAAAGAACCGAGCGAAGGATCGGAAATAGCGCCTAATTGGGAATAGGATGGCGACTTATGCGATGAGGTGGGGCTTTCGGTCGGAGTTTCTTCGTTGTGTTTCATCATCAATCAGCCTCGATCAGGGCTAGCTATCTCGAAAAAAAATGCAGCTAAAACTTTTGCAGTTGTAAAACAGTTTATAATTTTTATAAAGACTTTTTACAATTCCTCGGAATCGTCCTTATTGTGTATGATCAGAGGAGGATATACAGCAGAGTCGAAAATGGCAATCTATTCCAAAGAAAGTCTGGAGACATTGCGGCAGAGGATCGATCTTGTCGAGGTATTAGGATCGCACCTGCAGCTGCAAAGATCGGGAGCTTCTTTCAAAGCCCTATGTCCTTTCCATGAAGAAAAATCTCCTTCCTTCATCGTCCAGCGCGGCGATAGCCACTATCATTGCTTTGGGTGCGGCGCGCATGGCGATGCGATCGCCTTTTTGATGACCCATGTCAAAATGGGGTTTGTCGAAGCGATCGAGAGTTTAGCAGAACGGTTCCAAGTTGTCCTTGAAAAAGTCGACGATCATGAGGAGCGAAAAGGCCCCAGCAAAGCTTCTTTGAAGCAAGCCCTCGAAAGGACCTCCAAGCTGTACCATTTTTTATTGCTCCATGCGGAAGAAGCGAGGCCTGCCCTCCATTACCTCTATGAGAGGGGGCTCGATCTCGACTTCATCCAGGCGTTCGAGGTGGGATTTGCCCCGCGGCACGGCGACCTTCTCATACGCTATTTGCATGAACTGCAGATCGATGGAGAGTGCATCGAACAGGCAGGCCTTATTTCTTCCGGCCGCAAACGGGACTTCTTCATCGACAGGATCATGTTTCCGATCCGGGACGCTCTCGGCGCTGTCATCGGTTTCTCCGGCCGCAAGTACAAGGAAGAGACCTTTGGCGGCAAATACATCAACACTCCGGAAACTCCTCTGTTTAAAAAATCCCATGTCCTCTTCGGACTTAGCTATTGCCGACAGAGGATCGCTAAGGAAAAACACGCGATCATCGTCGAGGGGCAAGTCGATGCCCTCCAGTTGATCCATGCTGGATTCAGCTATACGGTAGCAGGGCAGGGCACAGCTTTCGGTGAAGACCATGTCAAAGAGCTAATGAACCTCGGGATCAACCGGGTGTACCTCGCACTCGACGGCGACAAAGCAGGCCAGGAGGCCGCTGTAAAAATTGGAAATTTCTTCCAAAAACGGGGAGTCGAAGCCTTGGTTGTCCCTCTTCCAGAAGGAAGCGATCCCGATACCCTCCTCAAAGACCGAGGACCTCCCTATTTTGAACAGCTCCTCAAAGAGAGCAAGCAGTACCTCAACTTCCTCTTCGAGCATTTTTCCAAAGGGCACGATCTGAACTCTCCTTCTCAGAAAAATGAGATCGTTGAGAAGATCACGGCGATGATTCGCAATTGGGAACAGCCGGTGATGGTCCATGAAAGCTTGCGCAAGCTTGCGGAAATTGCAAAAGTGCCTGAAGCAGCCCTTAACATCGGCAACATTTCCTTGCCCGACCTCTTCATCAAAAAGAGCGGCTCGATCCAGTTCCACGATGTCGATGCCAACCGGATCCTCGAGGCAGACCTTCTCCGCTGGCTGATCCTCGTCGGCAAGCAGGAGCCTCGCATCGTTGAACTTGCCAAGGCCAATATCCGCGATGACCACTTCTACCTCAAAAGCGCCTTGCGCCTGTTCAAAGGTTTTATGGAGGCCTATGAGAGCGGCCAGCCTTGCGACCTGCTCAGTTTAGGCCAATGCGTCGAAGAAGGGGATGATGCGAAACTTCTCTCTGAGATCATGGAGCGTAAGATCAACGTCCAAAAAGGGGAGGAAGGACTTAAAGAGACCCTCCGGAAGATCCTTGTGCGCCATTGGATGGACGAACGGGAAAAGATCCGCACCCAGATCCACAGCGGCAACTTAAGCGACGATGACGCGATCGAGCTTGCCAAGCAGTTCGATGCGATCAAGCGGAACATTCCCGAGCTGGTACTGCCTTCATGAACCCGATTATCTTCTTCGATGATGGCTGTCCACTGTGCTTGCGTTCCGTGCGTTTTATCTTGGACATCGATGGCAAGCAACGCTTCTTATTTGCGCCTCTCCAAGGGAAAACAGCCTTGCAGAGCTTGTCGCTGAAGCCCGGCAACCTGCTTGCTCAAAACTCTCTTGTCCTCCTTGAAAATCCAAACACTTCCCAGGAAAAAGTCTTCCTTATGGCAAAAGCGGTTGCGCGTATCCTATGGTTGGTCGGCGGTTGGTGGAAGCTGCTCGGCTGGCTATGCTGGATCCCTTTTGTTCCCGACCTGGCCTACCGTCTTATCGCCCATCATCGCCACAGCCTTAAATCCTCTCAACACTCCTCGTTTACCGAAAACGAACGCTCCCGCTTCCTTCCTTAGCCAACTTTCGAACAATTTGAAAAAAAGAACGTCATTTCTTTAGAATTCTTTTTTATTTGCTAGAAGCTTTGCGGTTGATAAGATGTTCCCTCTTTTTTAGCTAATTCTTCATCTAGGTAATTTATGGCTTTTAACGCTTCCCCAATCTCTTCTTCCGGACAATCATCTTCTCTAGAGCAGCTTCCTCAGATCCTGCCGAGTTCTACGGATGCATTAAGTTTAAGTCCCGCCGATCCGTTGGAAGGGATCCTTTCCCTTAGCAACGAAGAAATTTATCATAACGGTATCCCTCTAGATTTACTTAGAACTTGGAGGGATCGGTTTTATGATAACTTAGACGCAGACAACGCGACAACGCTTCTTAAACTGTGCCAAGAGGATGCATGGGCTTACGATCCTAGTTTTTTTGAAACTTCGAAAAAAGGGATGCAGATCGGTTTTGATGAAAGGGGACAGTTTTTCATCAAACAATCGACACATAGAGATCATTTTCTCAATGCCTTTCATTTCATGAAGTTTCCTGCTTTTTGGGAAAAAGGCGATAGGCTTTATGATGTTCTTTTTCCCCTTTATCGGGTACATCAGGTTGTTGCGTTTCCCAAAAACTGTCCAGTTGAAAAGGTCTTTCTGAAATTGATGGACTGTGTCGTTGAAAAAATTGTCGATAAGACCTCCTCATTGCAAGGGAAATCGGTTTTTAGTTTTAAGCTGCCCCAATCTGAAACTCATGAAGTTGCCAAATTTAAACGGCTCTGCTGCTACCAGACAGTAAATGGTTGGCTAGTAGGCGACTATAGTGTTTCGCCAGAGTTAACCGCACATGTTGTCAAATTCAACACTAACAATACAAAAAAGCTGGTCCTTGATCATAACAATCTACCTCTGTTCCGCCCCTCCGTGGTGATCGAAGCGTCTAGCCGTTTAAACATCCACGGACAGCCTACAAAGAACGTAAAAGTAGATATTACGCTCTGCAAAGGTCCTTGTGAATTGTTCAACGGGCAAGACAATGCAGTCACGTTCTGCTTTTATATCGATCTCGAGCAGCAGCCATTGACAATGCAGAAGTTCAGTCAAAACGCTCCTTGGATTACCGACCCTAGTGACCTCATTGACTTTGAACAATTGGAAAGAATGAAAAAAGAAGCGGAGCTCCTATTTGAAGTGTATCAGATGAAACTCACTGCGCCTATCTATGAAAAGCCCTCAACCCACGTCGCTTTTGAGCTTGCACCGCCTCAAACCCGAATGGACAAACTCTGGGTGTTGCTCCATCTTCTTACGGAATTCACGTCAAATCCAACGGATAACGCAAAAGAGATCGCATATATAGCCGAGAAATTGGACTGCTCATTTTCAGAAGAAGAGCTGGCACAATTGTGTGAAAGCAAAGAGGCCGAATTAACACCCGAAGGTTGCCAAGTTCAACCTGTCGCTGTTGCAAATAAACTTCTGACGTCTGTAAAGGCCCAATTGTTTGAATTGATTAGCTCAACTCCAACTCCTGCTAACCTTTTGCCGGCAGCTACTGTGCAGCCTTCCGATGCGCCTAAAAAGAGCGAAGTGGCAAACGTCGGCGCCTCCTCTTTAGCGCCTGTTGCCACTTCAGCCAATGTAGCAAAGAAGAGCGTCCCATTGCAAAAATCTTCTCAGCCTGCGGTTCTCTCTGCAAAACAAAAAGAGGAAATCGAAACGCAACGGCGTTTGCTGGAGAAACAAGTGGAAAAAGCGCGCCGTAGGGAATCTTATAAACAAAAGCAAAGAGAGTTAGTCGCTGAGGCCCTTCAGAAAAAAGCTAAAGAAAAGCCGGAGCTTTCCCTGTTTATCCTTGACTTTGACGAGAAGCAACAAGTTGCTTCAATCTATAAAGGTAATCCGATGAAAGCAAAAGACTTTACGACTTTTGCTATGAACTTATTGCGAAAAAAAGCCGAGGCTTTAGGCGGAACCCTTTATCAAAATACGGCGGGATCCCATCCCAAATTGCATTTCAAGAGGGCCGATGGGACGTCTGGCGGAGTCACCTTCCGCATCCACCATGGCGGAGATGATCATGGTGTTCCTTCGAAACAGAAGGATACGCTCGACCGGATTTTTCAACTTTGATCCGATTTCGATAAAACCATCTTTTTAACATGAGAGGAGTATCGGATGACTGCTGTCATTAGATGCTCCTCCCGTATTAATTTTTCACAATCAGTTAAATGCCGCTCTCTCAAGCGCATCGACAAAGCGGAGCACATGGTCGAAGACATGGTGTTCGCCCCAATTGCTGTCGGCTGTTTCCGGTCTTCCGGCCAGATCCCAAACGTGGTCGTGAACCAATTTCTTCTGTTCTGGTCCTATCGAGTCATAGAGATCATAGGTTGCCTTCCGGACTGAACGAGCAAAGAGTCCTATATCTGCAAACAAGCTTTCTTGGACTGGGCTTGGATCAGAAGATGAGCTTGCAGAAGAGCTACTTGCAGCTGCTCCCAGAGTGGATCCTGAATAATTAGGATATTGCGTTACTAGATCTGCAATCCTGTGCTGCATTTCTGGCGAAAGCTGAGAGTAAGCTTGTTGGATTGCCTCGACGGGTTTATTAAAGATGATGGCTTGGAATAAAGTCGCTAAGGGAGATTGTGGAGTGTGTTTTTTTAGGGCTTCTAATAGAGTAAAATAGGTTTGATAATCGATAATTTTATGGGGTTCTTTATCTGAAACCAACATCAATGGATTATGATTAAGGAAAACACAATTTAAAGCCGTCAGATTGTTGAATGAATCTGGAAGAGAGCTCAACTGGTTGTTGTAAAGGAAAAGCTCAGTTAAAGCCTGAAGGTTGCCGAGAGACTCAGGAAGAGAGCTCAACTGGTTGTTGGAAAGGTAAAGATGGGTTAAAGCCTGAAGGTTGCCGAGAGACTCAGGAAGAGAGCTCAACTGGTTGTGGGGAAGGGCAATCCAAGTTAAAGCCTGAAGGTTGCCGAGAGATTCAGGAAGAGAGCTCAACTGGTTGTTAGAAAGGGAAAGTTGTTGCAGTCCTGTAAAGAGCCCAATTTCAGAAGGAAGGGCTTTAAGTTTTAATGATGACAAGTCCAGCCGTATTACTTGTTGAATCCTCTCTTTATTAGCAGGATCGTTTAGCCAAGCCCGGATTTCCTCAACTCCATTTGGAGGTGCAACATGTTGAAATGCTCCTTGTTGCTCAAATAGTGGACGCAATCTTACATTCCAAATGGTCTGTAAAGCTTCATCTTCGTAGCGCTTTTGCAGCCTAGTTTGCAGAGCGGTCAAGTGGAGTTCGGTTACTTCCAGCTCTTCGTCTGGGAGCTTAGTTGCTTCGAAATCAGGCCTTAGTTTTTCAGTTAGACGGTTAAAGAGAGCATCGACATGATCGACAAGAGGCTTTCCATTATTTAGGGATTCTTGCTCAATCTCCTGCATCATTTTAGGGATGTTTAGAGGACCGATAGGAGCCCTTTGCTTCAGATCTTCCCATCCAGTGAGCCTCAATTCTTTATCTTCTAAATCTGAATGGAGAAGAGAATTAAATAAGGTTAAGCTCTCAGGGATTTGAAAGCCAGCTCGTGAAATAGGTGGAAGCGCTGCCATAAAATGTTCCTTTTATTGTTTATGATTAGTTTTGTGTTGCTTTTTCTAGCGCGTCTGTAAAGCGGAGCACATGGTCGAACGCATGGTGTTCTCCCCATTGTGGATCGTCTGTTTCCGGTCTTCCTGCCAGATCCCAAACGTGCCAGTGAACCAATTTCTTGTGTTCTTGCTCTAAAGAGTCATAGAGATTATACGTAGCCTTCCGGACAGAACGCGCAAAGAGGCCAATATCGGTAAACAAGTTGTCATGGCTTGGGCTAGGATCAGAAGATGAGCTTGATGAAGAGCTACTAGTAGAGGAGCTGCTTTCAGCGGTTGACAGATCTGGACCTGAATAAGTTGGATGTTGCGTTACTAGAACGGCAATCCGTTGCTGCATTTCTGGCGAAAGCTGAGCATAAGCTTGCTGGATAGCCTCGTCGGGCTTGTTAAAGATGATCGCATGGAATAGAGTTGCTAAAGGAGACTGAGGGGTATATTTTTTTAGCGGCCCTAATAGAGCAAGATATGTTTGATAATCGATAATTTTATGGGGTTCTTTATCTGAAGCTAACATCCATGGATTAACATTAAGGGAAAGCCTACTTAAAGCCTGAAGATTGCCAAAAGACTCTGGAAGAGATGCTAATTTGTTATTGGAAAGGGAAAGCCCACTTAAAGCCTGAAGATTGCCAAAAGACTCTGGAAGAGATGCTAATTTGTTATTGGAAAGGTCAAGCTCACTTAAAGCCTGAAGATTGCCAAAAGACTCGGGAAGGAAGGTTAATTGATTAAAGGAAAGATTAAGAGTTGTCAGCCTTGTAAACAGACCAATTTCAGGTGGAAGGGCTCTTAGCCCAAGTCTCATAAGACCTGAACCTGCTGGTCCAAATTCTGTAATTTGTTGGATCCTTGGCTGATTAACAGGATTATTTAGCCATTGACGGATGGCTTGATGGCCGCTGGGTGGAGCCTCTTGTGCGAAGGCTCCTTGATCCTGGAACTGCCCAAGCAAGCATGCGTTCCACATGGTTTCAAGTGCAGTATTTTCATAATGTTCTCGAAGCCGCTCTTGCAAAGCGCCCAGCTGCAATTCAGTGACTTTCCGATCCGCAACAGGCACTTGAGCAATTTCAAACTCGGGGGCAAGCCTTGCTGCAAATTTCTCAAACAGCTCGTTGACGTTTTCGAGAAGGGGTTTTCCACTGGCAAGCGCCTCTTGTTCAACCTGTCTCATCATCATGGGGATATTGAGAGGTCCAACAACTGCCCTTTCTTTAAGTTGTTCCCACCCATACATTCTTAGTTGCGGATACCCTAAATCGCTTTGGATCAGAGAATCAAATAAGGAAATATTAGCGAAGATTTGAGAGGCAAAAGGGGAATCATTCAATGTTAAATCTGGCATATTACTCTCTTTTTAAAATAATTAATTTATGCATGAAGTTTTAATTTTATTAATTAAAATAAGTTGAATGCATCATATCATAAAATTTTATTAGTTTAAATAAAGAAATATTAAAATTGTTTTTTTAGATTTACTTGTTGTCTGGTTTTGTGAATTAATAATTTTACAGCAATTCCCGCCAGCCATTTTTCTCGTGTAACTAAAATTTTTCTTTCGTAAACTTTTGCCTCAATTTTTTGAAAGAGGCCACTGTCATGACTACCGCCGTTAGAAAATCTCTATGCGTTGAC
>JAFEGU010000122.1 GCA_018239725.1 Verrucomicrobiota bacterium
ATCTAGAGAGAAAATCAAACAAGTACAGGACTGGCTGAATGAAAGGCCTAGACAAACACTAGGATGGAAAACGCCAAAAGAAGTATTTTATAAACTCATTGGTGCAACTGAAGTGTGACATGGCCTTTCCTCTTAAATAATGAGTCTATTCAAAGAATAGGAATCGATAAAGACAATATTAATGCTTATATTGACAATTTTATCAGAGAAGATAGGAAACTCCAGGATCTGTTGGGCATACCAGCTGATGAACAGCGCATTTCAGCTGACCGAAGAAGAAGAAGTGCGGCAAATGATAGAAAAATGCAAGCAGGTGGTGCGCAAACTTCTTCCTCTTCTTCTTCTGGCCCAGGAAAAGGAAGGAGAGGTGGCAGGTTTCAAGCAAAAGAAGCAGATGGTGCACAAACTTCTTTCTCTTCTTCTTCTTCTTCTGGCCCAGGAAAAGGAAGGAGAGGTATAAGACGTTGATAGGCTGCTGTTTTCCTAAATGTCCCGTTATAAGAGTCTAATTTCAGGCCGTTCTGCAACGGTCATAACGGATTATTTATATTATACCGCGACTGCTTAGGTTTTGTGAATTTCGACTTGGCTAGAGATTGTCAAATTGATCCTCATCCTCACCCTATCCACTTGGGGGAGGGTTTCGTCTGTCTCTAACCAGTTCGCAGGCAAGGATGCTTCACCTGCTCCTCACTGCCCACCCGTTCGTGCCCAAGGGCACTTCACCTGCTCCTCACTGCGAAGGTACACCGTACCTTCTCCTGTATTCGCAGCCTTGATTTTACTTTGTCTTACCGAGTCGAAATTCACAAAACCTAAGCGGTTGCAGTATAGAGCCTGTAATTTATTCTTTTAATTTTTTCAGATCTCGTGTTTGGGTGCTTGCTGCGCTAGTTTGCATGCTGAATTAAGTTTGATTTAATCTTTAAAAATAAATTTACTATTTCAAATATAAATATATAATTTACAAAAAATTATAATTAAATTATAATTGTATTGCGTGTAATTTTAATTTAGTAAAAAGGATTGTTACTATGTCTTCTTCTAGTTCGATGCCAATTGGGTCTTCAGCTTTAACTGGTAGCTCATCAATAAGTCCATTCAGACAACCGACGTCTCATTCTGGGGCAACCTCACCTGAGCTCGGGTCAAGAGCTCAAACCGCCTTCTCTAGGACCCATTCACCAGTTCATGGGGAAAGTAGTTCTAGTTCTTGTTCAAGTTCGAGCTCCTTTTGCTCAAGCAGTTCAAGTAGTTATGCAAGCCCTTCGACTGTCGATCACGTTGTAACCATCAGACCAGGTGCAACCTTCAGTCCAATGGACGATTCGTTCTTCTTTTCTGACTTTTCTTCTTTCGGATCGATTGAAGAAGCTTTCAGCAAAACCGATCGAAAACCGCAAGAGAAGGGATTGGATCAACTAGTAGGAAAATTAATAAAGTTCCTTGAAAAATACAAAGGTTATGATTTGACAGGGCGTGAGCGGAAGCTGTTCGATGATGTGATAGCGGCCTTGAAATCTACTCCAGATAAACAAGCGGTATTGAAGTATGCAATCGATCTTCTCAATGTGTTTGTAGATAAGATGGTGCCCAAGGTTAAACTTCCAAGGGAACGCTCAATCCCTCCGAAAGATCAATTTACACCTACCGAATATCACAAAAGAGCTCATTGTCTTTTAATGGGGGTAGCAGAGTTGAGGGATCTAGTTGGAGCAATTCTCAGCTTCACTCGACAAGCCCCTTCTGAACAGCCTGCACGTCCTTTGTCCAAAGGGATCATCAATATCCAACATCTGATTGATCCGGGCTCTAGAGGATTTCATTTATGTCCGGTAGGTCATCCTATGCGATCGAAGCTCATAGATGTCCGTTTTTCTTCCAACTCTGTTTTTCAAGCGAACTTCCCTGTTGATTCTTCCGGCAAGACCAA
>JAFEGU010000123.1 GCA_018239725.1 Verrucomicrobiota bacterium
ATTTTTATACACAAGTGAACCCAAAAACTGCTTTTTGAATTCGCTTGTGAACCTGTGCAAATTGCTTCGCATTTGTTTAGGAGATACATGTCACAAACTCGAATTAATATGCAAAAGAAAAAGAAAGGAAAAAAGTGCGTTGACAACATGTAAAAAAGGGGGGATAATCGTTTTGTCTGAATTTGAAATTTATTAGGGGTTTGCTATGGCATACGCGAAACGGATCTTTTTGTTCCTCGCCATCAACTTTTTAGTCATCATCACCCTTTCGATCATCCTCAATATTTTCCACGTCCAGCCTTTCCTTAAGAGCTACGGCCTAGACGTTCCCTCACTGCTGATCTTTTGCTTGATCTGGGGTATGGGAGGAGCCTTCATTTCCCTGCTAATGTCGCGGCAGATGGCCAAATGGATGCTCGGCGTCCACGTGATCGATCCGTCAACACACGATCCTGAATTGAAAAGATTGCTGCAAACTGTCCATCAATTGGCTAGCCAAGCCCATCTGACCGAAATGCCGCAAGTGGGCATTTATGAATCACCAGAGCCCAACGCTTTTGCAACAGGACCGTCTAAACGAAAGTCCTTAGTGGCCGTATCGACAGGCTTGATGCGACGCATGTCGCAGAAAGAGCTTGAAGGGGTCATTGCGCATGAAATTTCCCACATCGTTAACGGAGACATGGTAACGATGACGCTGATCCAGGGGATCGTCAACGCGTTCGTCATGTTCCTTGCCAGGATCCTGGCCTACATTTTTTCGGGACTTGGAAAATCGCGCGACGGCTCTTCTTCGGGAGGCTCCTATTTTTCCTACATGATCTTCGTCTTTCTCTTTGAAGTTGTCTTCATGGTTCTTGGATCGATCGTCGTGGCATGGTTTTCTAGGTTCCGCGAGTTCCGAGCTGATAGAGGAGGCGCCGATCTTGCCGGCAAAGAGAAAATGATCGCTGCTTTAGAGTCTCTCAAAAGAATGCAGCAGATGCACGACCCGCAAACCGATAAGCCCTCGTTCCAAGCATTGAAGATCTCTACACGTGGAAAGAGCGGTTTTATGATGTTGTTTGCAACCCATCCGCCACTCGACGAAAGGATCCAAAGACTCTCTGAAAGATAAAGACTTGATTAGGGGCATTTGCGAAGAGGAGAACCTCTTCGCAAATGAGAATGAATAGTAAAACTACTTCTTAGCTGCTGATTTATCTTGGCTTTCCCAATACTGGTTGATGACCTGGCTGACAGCCTGTTTTAACTCAGGATTGCAAGCAGGCAGGCGATTAGCGACAGATTCAGCCCATTCGAAGTACTGGTCGACGCGCGCACGGCTCCACCCTTCCGGAGTGTTGTTCACTAAATCAGTGAGGTTGTAGAGCTTGTCAGCAAACTTGATCTGGGCAGCCCCTGTGGACTTGTGGGAAGCGTTGATCACTTGAAGACGCTTTCTTTGCTCTTTGGAAAGGCTCTTATCATCAGAGACCTCTTTGACATAACCCGATACCTCTTTTCCAAACCTCTCGGAAATCTCATCGAGGGTTGTTTGCGTATCTTCGACGGTATCGTGCAAAAGGGCAGCAATGATCAAGGCTGGATCTTTAACTTCGCCGATCGTCATGAGGTTGTTAGCGACGCCGATCGGATGGGAAATATAGGGTGTTTCTGCTTTGTTTTTTCGGGTTTGAAACTGATGTTTTTCAGCAGCGAAGTCGAGTGCGCTTAAAATCGTCGTAAACTGTTCCCATGTCAAAGCATGTTCTTCTCGATAAAGAGCATCCAGGCATTTTGCAAACTGGTCGAACCTCTCAAGAACTAAAGAGTCGTTCTTGGATAAAGAGCTAAGGCGTTCGCGATATTTTTGGATCTCTGCTTCTGGGGATTCGGCGACCATTTCCGGCGCATCGTTCAAGATCACAAGAGGACGAAAACCATCCGCTTGTCCGGCTATTGCAGCAATCGTGGTCACAAGAGTCGTTAAAAAGTATTTTTTCATGTATTCCTCCCAACTTTCTTTTTAATGAAGCTATCTTACCAGAAAAATGGGAAAAAAGAAATTGATTAAAAAGTTTAGTAGAAAGCCTGGGTTATACCTCAGTAATCAGCGCATCCATGAAAAATATTATTATAATTTTTTAGAAGTCCCATTCAAAGCGCAAATCCCCTTTTTGCTCGACAATGCCCCTGCCCATCTCCGCCCCATATTTTGCAGCAAGCGAGATCGCATTGTTGACAGTCCAAATGAGCTCTGCGCCATTTGAAGAATGAATATATCTTTTACACTAATTGTCCATTCAAAACCGGAAGAAAAATTTACAATTTTAGACATCATAGGAAAGAAATTCCTATTCAGCGAATGCCATTTGAACTATTCCGGGGCAAACCGATAAACTGTGATCGGATTAGCTCGTAAGCATCACAAACATATTATGGATGATATGCAAGTTTATCGTAAGACCGATATCACCATTGCTAAATTCAATGAGGAGCCCATAGAGCAGACCAGAGATCAGCTGCGGCATCCCTCCCCAGGTTTCGCACGACTGGGCCTGACCATGAGCAATAGCGAAAAGCAGAGCGACAGTAAAGGCCCTTAGTAATTGGACGGGCCACTTATTGATCATTTCTGCATAATTGGGAGCGATCTTATTGAGGATATGCTCTGGAATTTTTTTCAAGAGTACATGTTGGATCAAAAATCGGTATTCCATTTCTTCCCAAACAGGCGCTAATATCCCCGTTTTAAAGAAAGGATTTCCAGGTCTTTCACCAAAAATGAAATTATGAATGAGAGTTGGCCCCCTCATAACCGGGCTAATCCAAGAGCGGTACTTCTGCATGACAGAAACAGGGATAA
>JAFEGU010000124.1 GCA_018239725.1 Verrucomicrobiota bacterium
AGAATAATCTCCATATGTTATGATCCCCTTTTTTATAGGCCGATCATGACTTGGAAAGACCTTGAGCTTTTGTTCAACCGGGCGCTCCGCTTTACTTTTTCCCGTAAAAAACTTCTTTTTATGGCTCCGATCCTCATTTCCTGCGGGATCCTTGTCGTGCTGTGCAAGGCGATGGCGATCAATGCAAGCGACTGGGTCAGGACAAGCTTATATTTTCTCCCTTTGTTTTTCTGTTCGGTGATCATCGTCACTTCCGGAGTTGTCTTGGTCAGGATCTATCACGATGAGGTGAAGGGGCTTCCCGTTGCTTATCGGAAGACGATCAAAGGCTCCATCGAGCTGATGGTCCAGGTCGCTTACCTTTGGATGCCGCTCATCTTAGGCTATATTCTTCTTTGGACGATGCTAGGTCTTTTCTATTTGCTGCGGGAGCTTCCGTTCATCGGAGATTTTTTAGGAGTTGTCCTTTCGTTCGGGCCCTTCTTATTGCTCCTCGGATCATTTGCTTTGGGAGTGGTCGCTGTGAAGATGCTTTTTTACCTGGCTCCAGTCGTCGCCTTGCGTTCTACAGCCCATTTGCAGGTCTTGGAAGATGTTTTTAAGCGGTTCATTGCGAACCCTTTTACCAATTGCGCACTCTTTCTGATGGCGTCGTTTCCTTTTGCCCTTGTTTCGCTGTTGATGACATTGGCTGCGGCCATGACAAAAAACAGCTACATGGGCTTTGATGCGCAAACTGTTGGAGGATTGGACCTTTTCTTTATCATGCTGCCCTTCAGCCTTCTTCTTTCTCCAGCCGTAATCTTTTTCTTTAACTTTGCAGCGGAAAGCTACGTCTGGCTCCAGCGCAAGATGAAGGAAAATCCAGCAGAATGAAGATCGCTATTGTCGGAGCCGGCTTTTGCGGACTGAGCTTAAGCTATTTCTTTCTTCAATCAAAAACTTGCGAAGTGACCCTTTTTGATACTAAGGGGATTGGCGGGGGAGCGTCGGGTGTTGCCACAGGTCTTCTTCATCCTTACCCAGGCGAACAGGGGCGTAGGAGCTGGAAGGCATCGGAGGGGATTGGCGCAACTCTTGCACTGCTCAAAAAAGTCGAAGAGGCGACAGGGCGAACCGCCGCCTCATATGATGGGATCCTTCGCGTCGTGCAAAACGAAGAGCAGAAGGCCGGATTCTTAAGCCATATTGAACAGCATGGCGATGTCGAGTTGATCGATGAAGAGTCGTTTTTGATCAAGTCGGGCGTGACGGTCCACTGCCAAAGTTATCTGCAAGGTTTGTGGGAGATGGTCTCCCGAGCAGGCGGAATTCTTGTTCAGAAGGCCGTCAAATCGCTTTCCGATCTTGAGGCTTATGATCAGATTGTTTTGACTGCAGGAGGTGGAATTTCAGGCTTTTCTGAAGCCAGCAAGCTCCGCTTTTCTTGTACAAAGGGTCAGGTTCTAAAAGCGGAAGTGCCTCCATTCCTTCAAAACGGATTCCAGAGCATCATCGGAAAAGGGTATTTGGCAAAAGGGGACAGGCCTGATGTCTGCTATATCGGCTCCACTTATGAAAGACCGTTTGTTTCCGACTGTCCAGACCGCCTTTTTGCCGAGAAAGAGATCCTCCCTAAAGCCGCGCTGTTTTTTCCTCAAACGGACCAGCTGCGCATTTTAGGCTGCTCGGCCGGTGTTCGGGTGACCCGTGTCGGACACTACTATCCGATCATTGCCCGTTTTTCTCCGACGAACTGGGCGTTGACGGCGATGGGCTCCCGCGGCCTGATGTACCATGCCTTTTTAGCGGAGCTGCTCTCCCAAGCGATCCTCACAGCAGATGACGCTTGCATTCCCAGCGAGGTCTTGATCAATGCTATGCAAGGAACCGGCGTTCATGAAGAAGTATGTGTATAAACCCTATGATCCTCTTTTTGTCGAACTTTTCCAGAAGGAAAAAGAGAGGATCTTAGGCCATGTTCGAAATATTGCGGCAATCGAGCATGTCGGCAGCACAGCAGTGCCAGGACTTGGCGGCAAAGGGATCATCGATCTGGCCATTGGAGTTGACAAAAGCTCTTTCGAAGCTGTTTCCAAGGAGTTGATCGGCTTAGGTTACGAATTTCGAGTTAATGGGAGCACGGAGGAGCGCCTCTTTTTCCGGATCGATCTGCCCGATCCTAAAGAGAAGGTGCGAAGATATCATGTGCACCTGCTTGTCCATCAAAGCCTCGTTTGGAAAGAGCTGGTCGGCTTTAGGAACCATCTGATTGCCCATCCGAGCGTGTTGGAGCAGTATGCTGAGATGAAAAAGTTAGCGGCAAGCAGCGCCGATGGCGATGGTGAAGCTTACCGTAAGCTCAAAGATCCCTTCATTCAACAAGCTCTGAAATCTCTGAAAATTTGAGTGATCATAAGAAGGGCATTTTCTTATTTCTGGAGTTGCCACATTGAAATTTACTGCTTAAATTATTGATGGTAAATATTTTATATTCTGTTGGTGCATTTTCAAGATTCAATCTTGAAAATACACCAACCCTGTGTTTGGCAAACGATCGACTAAAGACTTTCCAAGAACCGGCACGTAGAGTAAAATCGCATTAATTTTTTATAGCGGCCAAAATATGCACGGGCAATTTCTTTTTATCGGAACAGGGGGATCGGCAGGAGTTCCAGCAATCGGCTGCAGCTGCGACGTCTGCAAATCACCGCTGTCCGAGAACAAACGGCTCCGCTCGGCTGGACTGCTTAAAGTAGGCGGAAAGACTCTTTTGCTTGATGTGGGGCCCGATTTCCGCGAGCAGGCCCTGAAATTTAAAATTGATCATCTGGATGGGGTTTTGATCACCCATCCCCATTTCGACCATGTCGGAGGACTGGATGATCTGCGGGTCTATTACTTTATCCAAAAGTGCGCGCTGCCTTGTCTGCTGTCCCAAGAGACCCTTGATGATCTCAAGCTCCGCTACCATTACATGATGCGTCCTTTGGAACCGGGCAAGAGCATCAGCGCCCAGATCGACTTCGAGGTCCTTGAAACAGATTTCGGGCACCGGGAGTTTCAAGGGGTGCCGATCCAGTACATGAGCTATTTTCAAACGACGACGAAGGTCACCGGTTTTCGTGTGGGAAACTTTGCCTATGTTTCCGATATCCGCGAATACACCGATGAGCTGGTCCGCAGTTTGAAAGGCGTCAAAATTCTGGTGCTCAGCGCACTGCGCCATGTACCGACTTTGATGCATTTCAGCCTTGAAGAGGCGATCGCGTTTGCAAGGCGCGTCGGTTCAGAGACGACCTACCTGACCCATCTTGCCCATGATCTAGAATACAACACCACCAATGCCCTCCTTCCGCCCGATGTGCGCTTGAGCTATGATGGCATGGAAATTTCATTTTAACACTGAGTGCTCATGATGACCGACGAGATCCAAAAAGAAGATGTCACAGCCCCGTTCGAACTGAAGGCGTTTAAAACAGCGCTGCTCATCGGCGCCTACCGCGCGACAGCCGAGAAGCAAAGCTGCGAGGACAACCTCAATGAGCTAGAGCGCTTGTGCGATACCTATGGCCTGCAAACCGTGGCCAAAGTGCCCTGTCCCATCAAAAAGCTCGACGCAGGGACGTACCTGGGTTCTGGCAAGCTCGATGAACTGTTGGCAATGGCCAAAGAGAAGTCGGCTGAGGTGATCCTCTTTGATGATGAGATCACTCCGCACCAACAGCGGAACTTGGAAAAGTTTTTTCAGCGCCCGGTGATTGATCGGACAGAACTTATTATCGAGGTGTTTGCCCAACGTGCCCAAACGCGCGAGGCAAAGTTGCAGATCGAGCTTGCAAAGGTCCGCTACCAATTTCCCAGATTGAAGAGGATGTGGACCCACCTTTCCCGCCAGTCTTCCGGCGGCGGCGCTTTTGTCAAAGGGGAAGGGGAGAAGCAGATCGAGATCGACAGAAGGCTTTTGCGCAGGCGTGTCGACCGTTTGAAAAAAGAGATCGAAGATGTCGCCCAGCAGCGGATCACCCAGAGAAGCTTAAGACAGCGGCGCGGCGTTCCGACATTTGCCATTGTCGGCTATACCAACGCTGGCAAATCGACATTGCTCAAAGCATTGACCCAAGCCGATGTCCTCGTCGAAGATAAGCTGTTTGCGACGCTTGATACAACTACGCGCAAGTTCGAGCTGCCCAACCATCAGGACATCCTCCTCATCGATACAGTAGGATTTATCCGAAAAATCCCGCACACTTTAGTCGCTGCATTCAAGAGCACGCTGGAAGAGGCGGTCCATACCGACATTCTTCTGCATCTCATCGATGCAAGCCATCCGATGGCAGAGAGCCAAGCGGAAGACACGATGCTTGTCTTGAAAGAGCTTGGTGCTGCAGAGCATCCGATGATCACCGTCTTGAACAAGGTCGACCAATGTGAAAATCCTGCAATCCTTGCCAAGCTTAGGCTGAAGTACAAAAAGACAGTTCCGATCTCAGCTTTGCACAAAACAGGATTTGAGGAGCTGATGGACATGATGATGAAGGAGATATCCCTCCTTCGCAAAATCATCAAGGCCCGCATCCCTCAGAGCCATTACGCCCTCGTCAGCGAACTGATGCGCGAAGGGAAGGTGGTTACCTGCGAATACGAGGAAAATGATATCCTCATTGAAGCGGAGATCCCATCCCATCTCGAACACAAAGTCCAACCGTTCCTGTTAGGATAGAAATGAGCCGATTAAAAAGTCTGCCGCAAGAAGAAAGACCGCGCGAGAGACTTTTAAGGGATGGCGTCGAAGCCCTTTCGATCCCTGAGCTGATCGCGATCGTCCTTGGCAGCGGCATGCAAGGCAAATCGGTCTTGGATGTCAGCACTGAGATCCTCTCTCATTTCGGTAGCCTTGAGAGGCTTCTCGAAGCGACCGTTTCCGAGCTTATGGAGATCAAAGGGATCGGCAAGGCAAAAGCGATCCAGCTCAAAGCCGTCTTCGGCATCGCCTCAAAATGCAAAAGGATCAATGCCCTGGACAAGTTTCCCATCAAAAGTTCTCTTGAGGCTTATGAGCTCGTTAGAGGAGAGATCGCTGAGTTGAAGCAGGAGGTTCTCTTTGTTTTGCTCCGAGATGTCCGCGGATGCTTGATCCATCGGGAGCAAGTCTCCGTCGGCACCCTATCCCAAGTCCTCGTCCACCCTCGCGAAGTTTTCTATCCAGCTGTGCGCCACAAGGCCCACAGCATGATCATCGCCCACAACCATCCGAGCGGCGATCCCACTCCATCGTCTGCAGACCTTGAGCTGACCCGGACCCTGATCAAATCGGGGCAGATCATGGGGATCGGTCTCGATGACCACCTGATCGTCTGCCGCACTGGCTTTGTTTCTCTTCGGGAAAAAGGGTTTGTCCCAGAAAGAGTCCGTTATTGATCCTACTAGGTAGTTTGTAAATCTAAGTCTCAGATTATAAGCAAGTTAAGTGATTTTCTTTCTCTTCTTGCGCATCAATGGATATCTCTTCTTTTCTAACGACTTAAGTTCATAATTAAAAGGCACATTAATTCATAATTAATTTATTTTTTTGTTTAAAATTAATTAACATTTTATTAATATTATGTTTAATGGAAATGCGGAGTAATATGTCTGCTTTAACAATAAGGGATAAAACGGAATTTGGTTCGCAATTTAATGAGGAGGATTCCGCTTCTAAATTAAGTGAATCATCTTCCTTTCGCCAATGGCTGCGGTTCGTGCCCCGCAGTATTAATCTCTCTTCTTTGACGGATCATTTTTCTAAGTTGGAAACGCCTTCACAAGATAGAACTTCTCAGGAAGCTACCTTTAATCAGCTTGTTGTCATGCTTGAAAAACCCAGCGACAAGGATTTGGGAAAGGTTACCTTGAACGTTAATGCAAGTGGAAGCATTAAGCAGATAGCAGATGAGGTTGTCGGGTATTCCGAGACTGAAGAAGATAAGAAGATGGCTCTTGATATCGAGTCTCGTCATTCGAGCTATGCAGTGATCTTGCCCTTTAATTCAGATACACATTCTTATGATCCGATTCAATTAGCTTGTCGTGATTGGGAAAACAATTGCTGGATCATCGAAAAAGATGATGGAACAACCGAGAGAATCGATCTTGAAAAACGGCCATGTCACACTTCAGTTGCACCAATGAGTTTATAAAATACTTCTTTTGGCGTTTTCCATCCTAGTGTTTGTCTAGGCCTTTCATTCAGCCAGTCCTGTACTTGTTTGATTTTCTCTCTAGAT
>JAFEGU010000125.1 GCA_018239725.1 Verrucomicrobiota bacterium
ACCCGTTGGTATTCGACGCCGTTTAGCGAGCCTGTCTTGATCTTGTCCGATTCCACTTCAGACTGGGAGCAGATCATACGATGGATCAGCTGTTCTGCTGTCATCTCGAGGGAAAAAATCCCGACGGGGAGATCGTTTTTGAAGGCGACGTTCTCTGCGATATTGAGGGCAAGCGCAGTCTTTCCCATCGCTGGCCGTGCGGCGAGGATCATCAGGTTCGAGTTGCCAAGACCGTTGATCATCCGGTCCAAGTCCATGAAGTGGGTAGGCACTCCTGTGATGCCAAGATCTTCCGGGCCCCGTTGGATGAACTTTTCTTGCCGCAGTTGGAGCTCTTTAAGGAAAGGGAGCTGGGACATCGATTTGACGCCGCTGAGGATATCCCTTAGCAGCATGCCGGCGCCAGAGGATGCCGTCTGACTGATCGTAAAAAATTTCGCCTGCGCGTCATCGAGGGTTGCCTGGACATCTTCCGGATCGTTCAAGGCATTTTTTTCGACCTCTTGCGCTGCTGTGATCATCCGGCGCAAGATCGATTTGCTGCGAACCAGCTCGACATATTCTTCGACGTACGCGGAGGTCCCTGCATATTGAGCAAGCGTGGTCAGGTAGCTGATCCCGCCGACAGCTTTCAGCTTGTCCTGTCTTTTTAATTCTTCCGAGATCAGATGGACGTCGGCAGGGCGGTCGCTCCGGTAAGCGCTCTTTAAAGTTTGGAAAATAATTTTGTGCTCTGTGAAATAAAAATCGGCATCATCTAAGGCATCGGCGCCAATGTTGAGGCTGTTGACGCTTGTCAGCATGCAGCCAAGGACCATCATCTCCGATTCTTTGGTATGGGGAGCGATTTTCACTTTTGGAGAGGATGTTTCTGTCATAATGCACCGTGATTAGAACCGAGGATATCGGTTAGCTAAGTATCTTCAGCAGATCATATTTTGGCAATGGTCTGTTCCTAGTATCCAACCTCATCAATTTTTAATGGTCTTTGGCTCAGATTTTTTATGGCTTGTCCAAAGTAAGAATAGTTCCTGTTCCAATTGTATAAAAAGAATCCTGAAAGGCTTGGCAGAAGCGTTCAATGGCTTTGCTTCCGGTACAATGGCAAGGGGCCGCTATTTGCACTTTCAAGGCTTTAAATTTGTCCACGACTTCATCAATTTGCCTTTGTTTATTGCGAAACAAATGGAATCCTCCCAAGACAAGATGAATAGGTTGCTTCAGACGCTTTTGAGCTTCCTGCAGCAACTGGATGATTCCAGGGTGCGCGCAGCCTGTGATAACCGCTAAACCTTTCAGTGTTTCTATTAAAAGAGCTTGCTCATAGAGAAAGAGTCCTCCCTTTAAAACTAAGGAATAAACTCCACAGCCGATCTCCTTAAAGTCTTCAACTCTTTCTGTTTGGATCGTGGAAGGAATTTTTTTGGATGGGAACTTCTTTGGCAGGAAAAGGCGGCTATCTTTTTTAAGTTTTGCAACCACCTCTTCAAACCCTGCAATATGATCGGAATGTTTGTGGGAATAGACGACGTCGGTGATCTCGTCGCAGCAAATGTTTAATTTTTGAAGATTAGAAAAGAAAGCTTGAGAATCCGCTCCTGTATCAAAAAGGATTTTGCGCGGGCCTAAGTCGACTAAGCAAGAGAATCCCCATCCCTCTTGCAAGCTTTCATCCGCCTTGCAATTATCATAGATAATTTTAATGGTGATTTGGTCCATGATTAATCCTTTTTACAAGTCAGTATAGATGACGGCTGCTTCATTTGGTGAGAATTTTTAGATATGCAAAAGAAAAAGAACGGAAAGAGTGGGATTTGAACCCACGGTACCCTTTGAGGGGTACGCGTCCTTAGCAGGGACGTGCCTTCGGCCACTCAGCCATCTTTCCATCGAAAAGAAAGTGCGCTAGTTTATCAATTCTAGATTTTCCCAGCAAGGATCGTCTTGAGTTCCAAAAATTTGTGGGTAGTTTAGGCGACTAAAGAGACTTGCCGTTGAGGGCGTTCCAGTGGCTAGTATGGATCGATCCGTCGGGGTTTTGGACGACGATGCAATGGACGGGCAGATAGACATCGGAAGTTCTCCGGATGGCGAACTCATTGCCGAATGCTGCCCTCGTGATTTTTTCAATTTGGGAAAACGAAAAGGCTTTTGCGACCCGGATCGCATTGCGATGAGGCTTGGTCACCAACCGTTCATCAAGCTTTGTGGAAGGGAGGATTTTGAGCTTCGGGTTTTCAAGGTGGAGCCGGTAGTAGTTCCCTGTTTGGACGATCAGCTGTTTGCGGCGGCAGCTGTCGACCCAGGCGTCAAGGACGTCGTTGTCGACATGCAACGCTTTGGAAAGCCCTTGCCGATCGCTCGAACCCCCTTTTTTGGCCAGGGTATTGATGACCCGGAACTCTTGCCGGTCCGTATTGGCATTAATGCAATCCCCAAACCCATGGGTTTTCTCCCAGTGTTTGGTGTCGAGGACCATCTCTCCATCGGTCAAGTCCCAAAGGATCACCCCTTCTTTGGTCTTATGATCGGAAACGATGTACTTCACATCGAGAAGAAGATAGGGATAGAACTTAAGGGAAGGCTCTAAATACTTATGACGGTTGTCTTTAAGCAGGTCTTTTCGGTGCATCTCCATGATCTGCTCGGCAGAGTAGCGGATTTCCAGCGTATGAAAGGATCCTGTGTTGAGGATTTCCTCAACCTTGTTTTTGAGATCCGGACGTGAATCGCTCATCCACCACAGGCTGTATCCAGCCATGCCAAGCGCAACGAGCCCTAAGATGATCCGCATGGTCCCTTCCATGGTATATTCCATCCTTCAGTCTATCCTGATCTTCATTTTTTTGCCATCGAGCCGGTTGATCTGGTGGATAAATCGAGGCGGGGGTATCATCGTGGGCTTTCAGTTTAGGATAAAGCCTGTGAAACAGTATTTAGTTCTTTTTTTGGCTCTTTTAGCCAGCTGCCAGACGCAAAAGGATAAAATCCCTCCGGTAGCGGTTTATGATCAGAGCTCTATTTCAGCTTTTTTTGAGCAGGCGGCAAGCGATGATAAAGTCTTTCACGATTTTAAACGCTCCCCTCTTTTTAATCTCGTCCAAGAGAATGCTTCCTACGAACAGGGACTTAATTCGCTGAATCTCATCTTAGAGAAATTTCCAAGGCTTTTTGAAAGATTGGACAAACTTCGGAGCAACGATGCGATCGGATCTCCCCGTATTTACCCGTATGATCAAGTTGGGGAGTTTTCACCGGCCACCCTCCACTATATCGCTTTATGCGGGAAGATTGAAGAAAAGATGGGGGATTTAGAGGGAAAGGATGTTGTCCAGATCGGCGCTGGATATGGCGGATTGTGCCGGGTCCTGCATGAGCTGCACACATTTAAAAGTTACACGATCATCGATATTCCTGCTGCGCTGAAACTGACAGAACGCTATTTAGCTGAGTCGGGCATCGAAGGCGTCAGGCTTATTGCGGTAAAAGATCTTAAAGAAGAGATCTATACGGATCTTGTTATTAGCGATGCCAGTTTTTTTGAAAGCAGCAAAGTTTCCCAAGATCATTTGATCGCAAAGGTTGTCGCCAATGCCGATTCAGGATTTTTCTTTGGCCGGCCTATGCCTAAGCATGTCGGAATCGTCCCTTACAGCCCCAAAGAAATCCGAAGAAAACTGTCCAAAACAGGGATCGAATCGACGATCGAAATAGAAGAAAATGTCCCTAGTTTAAGTTCTTTTAATCTTTTCTGGAAAAAAAGTTCGATTTCTGCAGAAAATATTCAGTAACGTTTTAACAGCTAAACCAAGGAGCTTGAGTAAATAATATGATCAGATTTTGCATTTTTGTCCTTTCCGTCCTTTGTTGCTTTTCATCATCCCTATTTGCATCGAATCAGTCTGAAAACGATGCTGCCGAAATTTATCATTTTAAAGGGGTCCACTTTCTAGCTAGCTACTGCGACTGCGATCAAGAAGCATTAACCGATTTAGAGGCATTGCAACAAGCGATGCTGGCAGCTGTTGAAAAATGCGGCGCAACCATTTTAAATGAATCCCACTACGTCTTCCCTCCCCATGGGCTCACAATGGTCATCCTCCTTTCTGAAAGCCATGCGAGCATCCACACTTATCCAGAATACGGGTCTTGCTTTGTCGACCTCTTCACATGCGGGGAAAAATGTTCTGCAGAAAAGTTCGATGCGGCCTTAAGAGAGTATCTAAAGCCTAAAAATGTGAACCAACGCACCTTTGTGAGAAAGCAAGATATCCATGATCCACAGATCTAATCGGAACGGGGTTTTATTTTTGAGGAGCTGCCGATATGCTTTTTAGCGACCGCCACGATGCCGGAAAACAGCTAGCTTTGCAGCTAAAAAAATACGAGGCGCGAAATGATGTCGTTGTCTTAGGGCTGTCCCGAGGCGGGGTTGTTACCGCTTTTGAGGTTGCTGCATTTCTAAAAGCACCTTTAAATGTCGTCGTCGTGAGAAAAATCGGCGCTCCAGGAAATCCCGAGCTTGCACTTGGAGCTGTTGCAGAACATGGGGAAGGCGTTTTTAATGAGCATTTGATCGGACTTTTGGGTGTTTCGCGGGAATATTTAGCTTCCGAGGTAGAACGGCAAAAGATGGTGGTGAAGCAGCGGCTTGCTCTCTATCGGGGGAATGCCGAGGCGCCTGAGATCAAAGGCAAGACGGTAATCCTGGTCGATGATGGGATTGCAACTGGTGCGAGCATGCGCGCTGCAATCAAGTCGGTACGGGCAAGCAAGGCAAAAAAAATTGTCCTTGCTGTTCCTGTTGCATCGCCTGATTCACTGCTTAAAATCGAAAAAGAGGTCGATGAGGTCGTTTGTTTGGACGCTCCGGCTTTTTTTGAGGCTGTCGGCAGTTTTTATCGATTGTTCGATCAAACAACGGACGAAGAGATCATCCGCCTACTAGCAAAAAACCGTTCGTAGAATCATTTCGAATGGAATTAAGTGAGTTGCCATGAAAAAATTATTATTGATCAGTTGCCTGTTGTTTACAGCTGCAGTCCAAGCTGTCGTCTATAAAGAGCCTTCGCCATCGTTCAATCCTCATGTAGAAATCGCAGCTCTTTTTATCGAGCATGACAATCGTGTTTTGATGCTTCATCGGCAAGAATGCAAATCTCAGGGAAACCTTTGGGGTATTCCTGGAGGGAAGATTGACAAAGGGGAAACCCC
>JAFEGU010000126.1 GCA_018239725.1 Verrucomicrobiota bacterium
ACTTATACCCTTCTCCTGTTTGTGAGGGTCGTTGGCTCCTGGTTTCCCTCTTTTTCCAGACACTCCTTCATGCAGTTTATCATTCGGATAACAGATCCTTATCTGGCGCTTTTCCGCCGCTTTATTCCTCCGATCGGCGGAGTTCTAGATTTAAGCCCGCTTTTAGGCTTTTTTCTTTTACAGCTCGCTGAGCAATTTATCTTTTTTCTCTTAAGATGAATTTTTTAAAACGCCCCTTTACTTTAGGAAATATCACTCTACCGTCCAATATCTTTTGCGCGCCGTTGGCGGGCTGCTCCGATCTTCCCTTTAGGCGGATGACGACACAGCACCAGCCAGGCCTTGTCTATTGCGAAATGGTCAAGATGGATGCTTTGGTCCGCCACGATCCCAATACGTTCCGTCTTCTTGACTACGAGACAGGCATGCATCCAATCGGGGCTCAGATTTGCGGATCCAAGCCTCAAATCGCCGGACAATGCGCTAAAATTGTAGAGGATTTAGGATTTGATGTTGTCGATCTGAATTGCGGCTGTCCGGTCGATAAGGTCACTAAGGATGGGAGCGGATCCGGCATGTTGAAAAATCCGGAACTGATCGGAGAGATTTTGGCCAATATGGTCGCCGCCGTTAAAATTCCTGTTACTGTCAAGATCCGGGCCGGGTGGGATGCGAACAGCATCATCGCCGAGCAGGTCACCCAAATCGCAGAGCAAGCCGGCGCAAAAGCAATCTGCATCCATGGAAGGACGCGTGCGCAAGGGTATCAGGGGTTTGCCGATTGGAACCATATCCGCAGATGCAAGCAGATCGCAAAAAATATCGTTGTGATCGGCAATGGGGATGTGTTCGATGCCCCAAGCGCCAAACGGATGTTTGAAGAGACCCATTGCGATGCGGTTCTGGTATCGCGCGGAACGATGGGGCAGCCATGGATCATTGATGATATCTACCGCCTTCTGTCTGGAGAAGAGATCCCTGAAAGGGACGGACTTTTTTATCGGGACATCCTCCTGCAGCACCTCGATCACATCGCTGCCTATCAAAATGAAAGAAGGGCTGCGATGGACCTAAGACGGGTCGGCTGTTGGTATTTGAAAAAAGGGAAGGGGACCCGCAAGCTTCGCGAATTGCTCAACAAGAGCAGATCGGTGTTGGAAATCCGGCAGCTGATCTGCGATTATTCCTGGCAAGAGACCGATTTTTCTGCCGCCTTTACTCCTGAACCGGATATGGCAACCACATGTTAAACCAAGAGATGCATGCGAACATCAGAGGGAATGTGCAAGGAGTCGGTTTTCGCGCTACGACAAAGGCGATCGCAGAGCAGCTGCATCTGACGGGCTATGTGGAAAACTTGCCCGACGGCTCCGTTGCCATTTGCGCACAGGGGCCTCGTAAGCAGCTTGATCGTCTCATTGAAGAGTTGAGGAAGGCCTTCGGAGAGAGCAATATGCCCCAAGTTTCTCTTTCCTTTCACGAAATTGCAACACCCTGCGCCAATTTTCAGATTAGACGTCTTGTGTAATTCGCTTTGTCTGGAAAAATTGGAGATTTTTTTACAGGTTTTTAGAAGCCCTTTAGGTTTCAGATCCCACAAACGAGACGACTTAAAAAAGTCGGCGAATGAGCGAGATAAAAACCTGTAAGAAAAGAACGATTTTGACAGACAAATGGAGTTATGCAAGAGGTCTATTAAGAGACATCCTCGTTGAGTTTTTTCTCAAAGATCGCAAGCAATCGATTGATCTCAGCATTCGAATCTTTAAACACTGTTTCTGGACGAGCTTCCCGTTGCTTCTTTTTTTTCTTCATGGTTTTTTTCTTTAAAGAGGAAATGAACGTTTCAATGGTCTGCGTTTTCGCTCCGAGGTTTTTGCAAGTTTGCGCAAGGCCCCGATCGGAGGTGATCACGATGATCTCTTCAGGTCTGCGAGCTGAATTGACCTCTTCGATGATGTACTCATCTGCTGAGAGGTTTTGATAGGTGTAGATGATTTCGAGGGCAGCAAAATGGTGTCGCATGGCATGGGAGATGCCTGGATGGGAACCATCGAAGACAACAGTTGCTTTTAGTTTAAAATCGTCGATGACTTGATTAAGCTCCGCGATGAGCGCCTCCCTCTTTTTTTCTAATGCGCGGCCAGGCTTTGCAATTCGAAAAAGCAGGTTGTAACCATCGATGAGATAACGCATGTTATGTATATAGAGCTTCTAGGGCTGGAAGGATCTTGTCCAATGCCTTTCTTCGATGGGAGATCCGATTTTTGATGTCTTCTTCCAGTTCTGCAAAGGTCTTGCCATATTCATGCTTAATGAAAATGGGATCGTACCCAAAACCTAAGCTCCCCTTTTCTTCTTGGGTGATTGTCCCTTCTGAAACTCCTTTTGCACATTTTTTTAGACCTTGGGGGGATGCTAACGCTATCCAACACTCGAAGTAACCTTGGCGGCAAGCGTCATCCAGATGGTTCATCTCTTTTAAAAGCTTGAGACGGTTTTCCTTGTCTGTGGCATTTTCGCCGGCGTAACGCCGGGAATAAACGCCTGGAGCGCCATTTAATGCGGGGATCACGATCCCTGAATCATCGGCAATCACCCAGCGCTGAAGCTCTGTCGCTGCATGGACAGCCTTCGTGATCGCGTTTTCTTCAAACGTCGCGCCTGTTTCGCTTGGTGGAGAATATTGAGGAAAATCGATCAGGCTAAGCAGATCGAATTTAACAAAGGGTTTTAAAATAGCGCGGAATTCGCGGATTTTATGGATATTACGGCTGCCAATGACAAGTTCCATGATCAACTTCCGAGTTTAGGGAAATGCGTCTGCGTTCATCCTAGCATGTTGGATGGCATTACACCAGGGTGTTTTGCAACACCTCCATAAGAGATTGCTAGAGAGCGTCTTTTAAAGAAAGGCTGCTCTGTCCCGAAAAAAATGGAACCTCGAGTCTGTCTGTTAAACCCCGGCCTCCCCCGTATAGAAAGTGAGCAATTGGGTGATTTTATCTGCCAAAGTTCTATCGATCGGAGCATTTTCTACGCCCGTTTTAAATTCTTGCAGAGTGAGATTTGGACGCCTTAACGGATCGGATAAGGCTGCCGCTTCGACCGAATTTGGATTGTTATTAAGAACGACTCCCAAAAATGCAGCAGCTCGGTTATTAGGAAATTTGCAAGCGCTATAGAACGAGCTCGATGTCCTTGCAGGATCGGTGTAAAAGCGGCCAACGTCAGGAGAGATGGCCATGGCTGCGATCGCACCCCGTTCGAAATGGGGGTGGATGTGCACGTTCTGTATGCCAAATTGATTTAATGGAAGAAGTCTGTTTTGCTGACCTCTTGAGGTGTCGATACCATCCGGTTCAAATACGCCCATAGATAGGTTCTGGTCGTGCGTTTTACCATACATAGCATCTGGAAATGCAACAGGATGGTAAATGACATTCCGCTTTCCTCG
>JAFEGU010000127.1 GCA_018239725.1 Verrucomicrobiota bacterium
GCTTCAGTTGGGCTTCCAAGTTCTCTTTTTCAGATACATTAAGTAATTTCATACAAACATGTTACACTAGAAAAGAATTTATTGGTACGTTTCAGATGGAACCGCTATATACTGCTTCCACTTCAATCGTAGAGACGCTTTTGACTTTTGCATCTCTAATTGCGGGCTTTGTTCCAAACCCCTTTAAAGCCCCATGCATCGGACGTATGCAGCTGCGCATACGTCTTGGCTTCTGGGACTTTAAAATTTGGGCGCAAAAGCTAAAATCGCTTGTACGATTGAAGTGTCACCAGTATAGGCTTGCTTCCATAAGAACCTATCTCAATAAAAAGTTTAAGTCGATTTTTCGGCTCAAAACAATCCAAAAAATCGACGAAAAATTTTATTGAGATAGGTTCAAGTTCCTGGAAGCGTAAAAACGAGGTAAAACCCTGTTTTCTGGGTTGCAGAATTAAGGGTATTCTACTATCCTTTTTACTTCATCATGGGAGCATTATGAAAAGGAAGCGTATCGTTGTTACAGGCATGGGCGTTGTTTCTTGCTTTGGAAATGATGTCGATGCATTTTACAATCAATTGCTTGCAGGAAAGAGCGGAATTGTAGGAATTGAAGAATTTCCTTGTCAGGAATTTCCAACCCGTTTTGCCGGCGCTATAAGAAATTTTGATACTGGCGAATACCTCGATAAAAAGCAGGCCCGCCGCGTCGATCCTTTTATCCGCTATACAGCCGTCGCAGGAAAGAAAGCATTGGAAAGCGGCAAACTGCCCAAAGATGCTCTTGATAAGCTCGATAAAAAGCGATGCGGAGTCCTCATCGGATCCGGTATGGGCGGCATGAATGTCTTTTACGAAGGGACCGAAACGCTGCTCACCAAGGGATTTAAGAGGATCACACCGTTCTTTGTTCCTTACATCATCACGAACATGGGCGGAGCCCTTTTAGCGATCGACCTCGGTTTCATGGGGCCTAACTATTCGATCTCGACGGCATGCGCAACAGCTAACTATTGCATCCACGCAGCGGCGCAGCATATCCAGCGAGGCGAAGCTGACCTCATGTTGTGCGGAGGATCTGAGTCTCCGATCAATCCGATCGGTGTTGCGGGGTTTGTTGCTTGCAAAGCATTGTCCGAGCGCAATGATGATCCGACAAAAGCATCGCGTCCATGGGATAAAAAACGGGATGGATTTGTGATGGGCGAAGGCGCCGGCGTCCTAATGCTCGAGAGCCTCGAGCATGCATTGGAAAGGGGAGCGCCGATCTATGCAGAATACTTAGGCGGTGGAATTTCCTGTGATGCTCACCACATGACCGATCCTCGCGACGATGGCTTAGGCGTCAGCCTCTGCATCGAGCAAGCAATTGCCGAAGCTGGCATTTCTAAAGAAGATATCAACTACATCAATGCTCATGCAACTTCGACGCTCGCTGGCGACTTATGCGAAGTCAGAGCGATCAAGAAAGTGTTCGGACCTCATGCATCGAACATCAAGATGAACGCGACCAAGTCAATGGTCGGTCATTGCCTTGGAGCTGCAGGCGGGATTGAGGCGATTGCTACGATTAAAGCAATCGAAACAGGGATGCTGCATCCGACGATCAACCTTGATGAACCGGAAGAAGAAATCGGCGACATCGATGTCGTTCCACACGTTGCCAAACCGCATAAAATCAATGTTGCCTTGAGCAATTCATTTGGATTCGGCGGACATAATTCATCTCTCTTATTTGCATCCTATCGCTCATGATTGTTATTGATTCATTTGGTATTATTCCTTTAGTTCAGAATGCGCAGAGCTGGAAAGTTCTGCTCATTTTGCATAAGGAAGGGAATCATTGGGGATTTCCCAAAGGACGTTCTGAGCCTGGCGAAGGACCATTGCAAGCAGCAATCCGCGAGCTTAAGGAAGAAACTGGTCTTGCCGTTGATGAGGTCTTGAAACAAGAACCTTTCGTTGAAAAATACCAGTTTCGCCGCAAGTCTGACACTGTTGTCAAAACGGCGCATTATTTTCCAGCGCGCGTCTCAGGCGAGCTCAAACTGCAAGAAGAAGAGATCCGTGATGCCAAATGGGTCGACCTTAAAGATGCTGTTCAGTTTCTGACCTTCAAAGAAGCACAGAACATTTGCCAGCAAGTCGCCGCTTTTCTAAACTATACACAAACAGCGTGAAAAGCTGTTTTCCTATACTGCACTCGGTCAGGTTTTATGTTCGGATTGTTCTCATTTAAACGAAAGCCACGCATCGAAATTTTCGTTCGCCATTGCCACTATTCCGCTGCAAGCGCCCACAAAGAGCGATTTGCGACGTACAATAAGGAAAAATGTTTCCGCAATCTGCTGAACACGATCACAGACGGTGTGAACATCACTTTTTTTCTCGATACCCACTATCCTTCCGAGCAGAAGCATTTCATTACCGAGCAGACTCAATATCCGATCGTTGAGATTAAAGCAGGAAATGAAGCTTCATCGTTCCTTGCAATGCTCGACTATGTCGCGGCGAAAAAATTGAAGCCTGATACGATCGTTTATTTTCTAGAAGATGACTATATCCATAAGCAGGGCTGGGTTGACGTGCTTGTCGAAGGGTTGGAGATCCCTGGCGTCGACTACGCTACGCTTTTCGATCACCGGGACAAGTACTTTTTCCTCTCCTATGCGGACTTAAAATCGAAGATCTTCCATACCCAAAGCTGCCATTGGAGGACAACTCCGTCCACCACCAATACCTACGCCATGCGTTATGAGACATTGATCAAGCATCTGCCTGTCCATAGGGCTTATTCCGAAGGGCGTAAGATCACTGCTGACCATGATAAGTTCTGCAAGCTAGGTGAAATGGGGGCTGTGCTGATCTCTTCCATTCCTGGATTTTCAACCCATGTCGAGCCAGAGTTTGCATCCCCCTGTGCCGATTGGGAGGAAGTTCTGGCAAATTCTTTAAAAGATTTTAAAAATAAGTCAGACCTGATAAGCTCGCAATAAGTTGATTTTACCAGCTCATTTAAAAGAATTTTTGGAGGCCCTTATGGCAATGAACTATTCTTATTTGTTAACAGAGACTGCACAAGACAAATCTTGGGCTAAAGATGCTCTTGTTGTTTTAGGAGCTAGTGTTATCATCGCTCTTTTTGCTCCGATTTCGATCCATCTACCCTTTTCTCCGGTGCCGATTGCGACCCAAGGGCACGTCATTCTATTGTTAGCCGTCCTGTTGGGCAGCAAGCGTTCTGGAATGGCTGTGATGACCTATTTGGCGCAAGGCGCAGCGGGACTTCCTGTTTTTTCAGGCGGAAAAGCTGGACTTCTTTGCTTGGCTGGACCTACAGGCGGATATCTTCTCGGTTATGTCGTTGCAGCTTATGTAACGGGACTTCTTATTGAAAGAAGCGCTAAGCGGACGCCTGGAAGAGCTCTGATGGCAATGAGCGTTGGCAACTTGGTGATTTATCTCTTCGGCCTCAGCTGGCTTTCCCAATATATTGGCCTTTCTTCTGCATTTACTTTAGGCATGCTACCATTCCTTATCGGCGACAGCTTAAAGCTGCTTGCAGGAGTGCGCATCTTGAAGTCCCTGCGGTTCTACCAGGGATAAGCTTTAAAGTTTTCGTTTACCGTAAATGAAAAAGGCCTGCTTAAAGCAGGCCTTTTTCATTGAATGCCAGGCGGCTATTTTAGAGGCGTTTGCCGACAATCTCATCAGTCATGGTACTTAGCTTTTCATCAGCAGGCGAAGCAGTAAAGGAGTGTTTCCCAGCTCCAAGGGGGAGGGAGGGGCCCAATCCCTTAAGTTTTTCAGCGGTGACGTGCATGCTAGCTGTTGAGTCCATTGCTTCTGTTTTTCCTGTTCCCTTTGCTGAAGAGACTGGCGATGACGGCGGCTGCTGGGATTGTCTTTGTACAGGTTTAATCATATAACCTCCTAAAGGCGGATATTTAAGTGATCTTTATGAAGGAAAGGTGATAGAAGAAGAGGGGTGCCTAAAGAGGAGAACCACCTGATTTTCTTTCGCTTTCTCCATTGGCCAATCGCGTGTTTCTTTTCCTCAGGTAACCGATACGAATATTGGCACATTTGAGCTGATTATATGTGGAATTGAATTTTGTGAAATAAAAAATTTAATTTTATTTGAAATTTAACCGACTCTTAATCTGTTCTTTAAGATTTAAGCTTTGGTCTCTTTTTCGACGTAGAGGATTTGGATTTTCGGGGTGTTTGAGCAGCATAGGTCCTTTTTTTAACAGGATTTGCCTTTTGCGCTTGAGAGCGAAGAAGCCTGGCTACTTGTCCGATGCTGTTGCTCATCGATGGTCCAAGTGCTTGCAAGGAGAGCAGCTTTGCCTGCCTTTGTTTCATTTTCAGCGTGGTCGTCGTTCTAACTTCTGTCCTAAGAAGCTGGGCGACTTGTTCAATGGCGACATTGAGGGATTTTCCCGGTGCAATGCTTTCATCGTTTTCGGTAATATCATTAATATCGTTCATAAAATCGAATGTGCGGCAATTTTATTCTGCTTAAATTAATTTTCGCTTTATTTAAATTATTGTGTCAACTGTTTATTTTCTTTTGTTTTGGGTTTATACTCGCTAGATTTGACGAATTCACTTGGGTATATTCTCAATTTTTTTTACAATTTCGAAATATACCGAAACAACTTGAAAAATTGGTTTTTGACTGCGTCGGACAGCCACTAAATTTTAACCCGCCTGCATCGCCCAACTTATTCAAGTTGAGCTGCTTCGGCGCCATCAATGCTTGGTTTAAATTTATGGCTGCGAAGACTCTTTAAAGGTCCTGTGGACCTTTGAAGAGCAAAGCAGGTGAAGCAGCCTTGGCTGCGAACTGGGCCTTGTCAAATTTCCAGTTTTTCAAGTTGTTTCGGTATAGGAACGATCTTATTTTAGAGTTATCAAATGATGATCAAAGACTTGATTGCCCGCCCTTTACTCCTCTGCATCATTGCACTAGTCCAGTTTCTCATCTCGCTGCGGTATCGGATTGAAGTGATTGGACTCGATCGATTAACACCTGATCGTTTCCAGAAACGGGGAGGGATCCTCTTTTTACCGAACCATCCTGCTGAAATTGATCCTATTGTGCTGGTAATGCTCCTATGGAGAAAGTTTAAGCTCCGTCCCCTTGTCGTCGAACATTTTTACAACCTTAAGGGGTTTCGTTTTTTTATGGACCTTGTGAAGGCTTTGCCGCTTCCGACCATGGACATCCTCGCGAATAAATGGCGTGCAAAAAAGGTCAAGAAGTTGTTCGATCAGGTCGTGCACGAGCTGAACAGCAAAGGGAACTTCTTAATCTACCCTTCCGGCAGGCTCAAGGTGAGCGGGACCGAATTGCTCGGGGGAGCGTCGTTTGTTCATGACCTTTTGCAGGCAGCGCCAGAGGCCAATGTGGTCCTCGTCAGGACAACGGGGCTTTGGGGTAGCAAATTCTCAAAGGCGATTACAGGTAATTCTCCCGATTTCGGCAAGGTGTTATGGGAATGCGCCTTGATTTTATTGAAGAACGGGATTTTCTTTGCTCCTAAGAGAGATATTCGTATTGAGATCGAAGCTGCGCCTGCAGATTTTCCCTACAACTCCAGCCGTCTTGAGCTGAACAAGTACTTAGAAGGATGGTACAACCGCTATCCTGGACAGGGAGCAGAGCCTCTTAAACTTGTTTCCTATGCATTTTGGAAAGAGGAACTTCCTCAAGTTGTAAAGCCATCGGTTCAGGAAGAGGTCCAGATTAAGCCTGTTCCCGGACATATTCAAGAGGAGGTCTTGAAGGAGGTCTCCCGCCTTGCCAACCGGCCAGCTGCGCAGATTGAGCGGCGGATGCACCTTTCCCACGACCTTGGGCTCGATTCATTGGACATTGCTGAGCTCTATGTCTTCTTAGATCAGCGCTATGACGTCACAGACCTCGTTCCGGGTAATCTATTACGGGTAGAAGATGTGATGCAAGCAGCTATCGGTTTAAAGGCGCGCAAGAGTGCGTCTGCTATAAAAAAAGAGGGAAAATTCTGTTGGCCTGTTGAAGCTCGCACTCGAGTTCCGGGCATCTTGAGCCAGCAATCGATCCAAGAAGCGTTCCTCCTCAATTGCGACCTGATGAAGAACCAGACGGCATGCGTCGATGCGGTCTCAGGGGTTTTGTCATACCGGAGGCTGAAGCTGGGCGCTTTGATCTTAGCTGACAAGTTCCGGCAAGTTCCTGGAGATCGGATCGGGATCATGCTTCCCTCTTCGATTGGAGCGTCTCTTGCAGTTCTTGCTGTCCTTCTGGCTGGCAAGGTCCCTGTCATGATCAACTGGACAGCGGGTGTTAAGGCGCTTGATCATGCGCTGGAGGTCTCAAACATTAAGGCAGTGATCACTTCTGAGCGTTTTTTAGATCGGCTAGAGAATGGAGAGTTGGGGAAAATCGAAGAGATCTTTTTGTTCTTAGAACAGTTACGGGGAACGGTCACGCTCAAAGATAAGCTCAAAGGCCTTTTCAGAAGTTATTGGAGTGCGGCCTCATTGCTGAAAACGCTAAAACTATCTCATATCAAGGCGTCTGATCCGGCTGTCCTGCTGTTCACATCAGGAACGGAGACCCTTCCAAAAGGCGTTCCTTTGTCCCATGGTAATATCCTGAGCAATCAGGCAGCAGCCCTCAGCTGCGTCAACTTAGAGTCAAACGATATCCTGTATTGCGTCCTTCCTCCGTTCCATTCATTTGGATTTTCCGTAACGGGGCTTTTGCCTTTGTTGGCGGGTTTAAGGGCCTCCTATGCGCCCGATCCGACCGATAGCCATGGCATGGCCCATGATATTGAGAGATGGCAGCCGACCCTTTTTTGCTGCGCCCCCAGTTTTATCCGTGCGCTTTTTCGGATCGCCGATCCCCAAAAGATCCAATCGTTGCGCCTGGTTGTCTCTGGCGCTGAAAAAACGCCTCAGGAGCTGTTTGATTATGTCAAAAAGCACCTTCCTTCTTCTTTGCTGTTGGAAGGATATGGGATCACAGAATGCAGCCCGATCGTTACTCTGGATCGGCCGGGTGAACCTCACGTCGGCGTGGGAAAACCTTTGCCGGGAGTTGAGCTCATTGTGATCGATTCGGGAACTCTTCAATCCTTGCCGCGCGGCGTTGAAGGGGAGATTGGGATCTCTGGCCCCAATGTGTTCAGCGGATATTTTGGAGTCCCTCGCGATCCTTTTATCACAGTCGATGGGAAAAAGTGGTACGCTTCTGGAGACAGGGGCTTGCTCGATAACGAAGGCCATCTGATCCTTTCGGGGCGTCTGAAGCGGTTTGTGAAGATTGGCGGCGAGATGGTAAGCCTAGGAGGGATTGAAGAGGAGCTTCTCCGCCTTGCATCAGAGAGAAAATGGTCCTCCGGCGGGGTGGAAGGGCCTCCTCTTGCAATCAGCGTTCGAGAAAGGGAGACCGACAAGCCCCAGATCGTTTTATTTACGAACTTTGCCATCTCCAAAGAGGATGTCAATACAGCGCTCAAAGAGAGCGGCTACAGCCGGATTGTGAAAATTGCTGAAGTGAAACAGCTCGATGCGATACCATTGACAGGCACAGGCAAGACCCATTACCGCCTTTTAGATGAAACCTACCTCAAATAAAAATTATGCTTCCACGTTCGATCCACTTAAAATTA
>JAFEGU010000128.1 GCA_018239725.1 Verrucomicrobiota bacterium
AACCGTTTCCACCATTTTGTTGACTCGGCGGGCAACTTTAGAGACCGTTCCGCAAACATCGGAAATATTGTTCCCTTTTTGAGCATCTAGCGCTTGAAAAGCCGCTTTTTCCTGTTCCGTTAGCTTACCGATAAAGCTGGAATGCTGCACGATGTCTTGGGAAAGCTGGAGAGCTTGCGCCTGACCGCTGATGACATTAGAATCTAATCCTATGTTGATCGCCATAAAACATCCCCTTTTTTGCGATTATTTTGTTATTTAATTAGGCAATATTTTAATACAAATACCAATCAAATCAAAGCTTATATTTTTAAGCACAACAACTCTATTCAACATAATAAATATTTTAACCCATATTCCGCAGGTTATTACGGATTAAATTCTTTTTTAAATCTAATGAGTTAATGGATTTACACTGTTTTTGATTCGCCTTTCGGATATTCTGTAATTTCAATGAGAATTCCTGCAGGATCCCGCACATTTGCCGCTTTTTGACCCCATGGTTTTATATGAGGAAGAGCCACATTAGTTGCTCCTGCTTTGATTGCTCTTTCATAAACAGCATGAACATCTTTTGTATGAAAAGAAACTTCAAATGCTTGTAAGGGAGAACTCAGATGATTGCTTTGAAATTCCTGCGGTAAACTACTGGCTGCCATTGATTCACTCCGAAAAGCTAAAGTGACGACTCCTGATATTAGCTCAGCAAAATGGCCGCTTTCATGGACAAAAGATGGAGAAAGATTGAAGGCTTGCTTATAAAAAACCAAAAGGTCTGGAATATTTTTCACATAAAAAATCACATACGGCAATTCAACCAGCTGATTTTGTTCAAAGTCATTCATCATAAAGTTTTCCCATTTTTGTATGGCGTTGTTGCGTAAATATTTACGGGTGAGGAAGCTCTTGCCTTAAGAATCTCAAGTCTATAAATTTTTTGTTGGTTAAGCAAAAATTTTAGGTTCGAGATGGCCCCTAAGAAGAATATTACCTCCTCCAAGAAGAAAGACAAGTATCGCACCCGTAACTGGAAAGAATATAACCGAGCGTTGGTAA
>JAFEGU010000129.1 GCA_018239725.1 Verrucomicrobiota bacterium
ATGCAATCCCTTCTCATTGACAACTGTAAATGAATCTCGATAAGTATTTTTCATATTTCCTTATTACAAGGGCGCAAAAATGCAAACATTTCCCTCTTGACGTCAGCCTTTAGGCTTGCAAGAGATACCGCTGAGAATGCTGTCGATAGCATTGCTCCTGTGAAATTTAAAAATTCCGATCTTTTTAAATCCATCAAAGGAGATAACTGCGACAGATATTTTACAGCAATATTTTTTTACAAACTCCAAGTTTTCTCTTGAATTAAGCTCAACGTCAAGCGCGGTATAACTCTAACTCAGCAAATTCTCCAATTCATCGACCAACGCTTTAAAGCGACGCATCGCAGCTTCAACAGGTTCAGAAGTGCGCATATCGACGCCAGCAAGGTTCAGAACATCGATTGGATAAAGGCTGCATCCTGCGGACAAAAATTGCAGATATTTCTCTTTCGCCCCTTCTTTGCCGCTAACGACCTGTTCTGCCAGTGCATGCGCTGCGCTAATTCCTGTGGCATATTGGTAAACGTAGAAATTGTAGTAAAAATGGGGAATCCGCGCCCATTCGATCTCCACTTCCGAGTCGACGCACATTTCATTGCCGAAATATTCCTGATTGAGCTTTAAGTAAGCATCTTTCAATAGGGCTGGCGTAAATGGGACACCCTTTTGGGCCCATTCATGCAGCTGGAGCTCGAATTCGGCAAACATCGTCTGCCGAAGCAGAGTCGCACGTATGTCGTCGATCTTTTGGTTGATCAAAAACGCTTTTTGCTCAATGGTCTTTGTCTGGGCTAGCAAATGGCGGAACAGCAGCTCCTCATGGAAGGTTGATGCAACTTCAGCGACAAAGATCGAATATTGCGCATATTGGTAGGGTTGGTGGGACCTTGAGAGGAGCGAGTGCATGCTATGCCCAGCCTCATGGGTCAATGTCATCACATCGTTGTAAGATCCATGGTAGTTCATCAGAATATACGGCATGCTGTCATAGCAGCCGCTCGAATAGGCTCCCGATCGTTTGCGAATGTTCTCATAACGGTCGACCCAGCGTTCCGAGGTCAGTCCCTTCCTGAGACTCTCCTGGTAGCTTTTGCCTAAGATCGCAACCGAGTCGATGATCTGCTCCGATGCTTCCGGATAAGACATCCCCATATCGACATCATTGACAAGAGGGGCATAGAGATCATAGAGATGCAGCTCAGGTACGCCCATCAGTTTTTTACGCACAGAGACATAGTGGTGCAAGCTAGGCAGATGCTTTCTGACAGCCTGGATCAACGCCGTATAGACAGAGGTATCGATCTGGTGAGGAAAAAGAGCTGCATCTAAACAAGAGGAAAATTTACGCGCCCTCATTTCGATCAGATGCCTTTGAATCTGCCCATTGATCAGCTCGCAAAGGGTGTTCTCATGGGATGAAAAGGCTTGATGCAGATTTTTAAACGCGCATTCCCTGACCTTTCTGTCCTTGTCCCTTAAATACAACTGATACTTTCCATGGGTTAGCTCCCTCTCTTTTCCCTTGCTGTCAACCACTGGAAAAAATTTCAGATCGGCGTTATTGAGGGCTCCAAATGCTTTTTGAGCGGTTTCCAATGAATTGCCGCAAAGAGCAAGCAGTTCCTCTTCTTGCGCGGACAATGTATGAGGCTTCTGCCGTACGATTTTTTCAAGGTGCAGCTTATATGGGGCAAGAGCTGGATCATTGATGAGCTGCTTTAAATTATCATCAGACAACTGCAGGATCTCAGGCTCCACCCATGCAGTCTCCTGTCGAAAGCTATACAGCAGCGACATGATCCTCGAATAGGCCCCCTTGGCCGCATCATTGCCGACATCTTCGTCATGCCTCAGATGCGCGTAGGTATACAGCTTGGTCAGCTCCCTGTCGATCGTGAGGAGCAGTTCGATCAATTCACGCAACTTGATGGGGCTTTGGCTCCACTGGCTTCGAAAAGGTGCAATTTCTGGCCAATGGGGCTCATTTTTTTCCCTTCCCCAAAGCTTCATCCCCTCTTCCCAACTCTCCCAGGAAGGATAGAGCGCTTCGACGTTCCATCTGTCCTCAACAGGGATTTCTTCTCGATTGCGGGTCCGCTCTTCAGGTTCGAGTATTTCAGCTGCGCTCATTGCTCCTCCAAAATTCATGACTTGTACTGCCCAATCATTGTGGATTTGACTGCAGATGTCAAGCCATTGCGGCAAAATCGACGGTTAAAAACTGGAAAACAAAAAACATCACCGACTTTAGGGCCTGTAGAAATTAAAATTTGATTTTACAGAAATTAGCAATCTTTACCTGAGACTGCTAAATCTCGTTGCAAAAAAATCCCCCCGCTGTCTAAAATTCAGATTAGTATTTTAAACCCTGAAAGCATTATGCTTTTACTTCTTCTAACATGAAAAATAAGGAGATGAAACCATGTCACAGCAAACCACCAAAAAAACGACCTTGAAACCACTCGGAAACCGCGTCCTCGTCCAACGCTTAGAGCAAGAAGAGACGCTCAAAGGCGGGATCATCCTCCCCGATACTGCTAAGAAAAAGCAAGAAACTGCAAAAGTCGTTGCGATCGGCACTGGAACGACAACCTCCGATGGCAAGCTGATCCCTATCCCCGTCAGCATCGGCGACAACATTTTAATGGATAAGTACTCTGGCCAAGAAGTGACGATCGATGATGAAGATTTCGTTATTCTGCGCGCTGACGATATCATTGCAATCATCAACTAACAGTTATCTACATTTTAAGGAGTTACACCAATGGCAGCTAAGAACATTAAGTTTAAAGAAGAAGCCCGTCAAAAGATTTTAAAGGGAGTGCGCACATTAGCCTCCGCTGTAAAAGTGACGCTAGGTCCTAAGGGCCGCAATGTCGTCATCGACAAATCCTACGGCGCTCCTCAGATCACAAAAGACGGCGTCACTGTAGCAAAAGAGATCGAGCTTGAAGACAAGCACGAGAACATGGGCGCCCAAATGGTCAAAGAAGTCGCTAGCAAGACTGCCGACAAAGCTGGAGATGGAACAACGACAGCTACTGTGCTTGCAGAAGCGATCTATAGCGAAGGCTTGCGCAACGTCGCTGCCGGCGCTAACCCCATGGAGATCAAAAAAGGGATCGAGCTTGCTGTCAAGACGATCACTGGCGAACTAAAGACACTCAGCAAGCCTATCCAAGACAGAAAAGAGATCGCCCAAGTCGCGACAATCTCAGCAAACGGCGATACTGAAATCGGCGAGATCATCGCGAAGGCGATGGAGCGGGTCGGCAAAGATGGAACAATCACAGTCGAAGAAGGCAAAGGCTTCGAGACCACGCTGGACGTCGTTGAAGGGATGAACTTCGACCGCGGCTACGTCTCTGCTTACTTCATGACCAATCCTGAAGCGCAAGAATGCGTTTTCGAAGACACCTTTGTCCTGCTTTACGACAAGAAAATTGCTGCGATCAAAGAATTCCTTCCGATCCTGCAGTCTGTCGCAGAAACAGGCCGTCCTCTCCTGATCATCGCTGAAGATGTCGAAGGCGAGGCATTGGCAACACTCGTCGTCAACCGTTTAAGAGCGGGCCTTAAAGTCTGCGCTGTCAAGGCGCCTGGCTTCGGCGACCGCCGCAAATC
>JAFEGU010000012.1 GCA_018239725.1 Verrucomicrobiota bacterium
ACTCGAATCCTTTTACCGCCGCACAGCCCACTATCTGGACGTTACAAAACGAGGTGAAACCCTCAATAAGCGGCTCAATGTCGTGCACGAACTCTTTGAGATCCTTTCCAGCGAACTGAACCATCAGCACTCCTCTCGCCTTGAGATCACAATTGTCCTTCTAATCTTGATTGAAGTCACACTCGCGATGCTCCGAGATCTTTTCCATCTCATTTAGGAAAAAACAAGAAAAAGACCCTTTTTCCTAAATATATCATCTTGTGAGTCGTTTTAGAATATCCCCTATAAAACAAGCAATTCCAGTTAAAGCAGCTGCACCAGCAATACCTCCAGCCAAAACAGTACCTACTGTTAATTTTTCATCCGAGGAGTAATTTTGATATGTCTTCTGCATACTATTAGCAGCTTTTCCAAACTTATCAACAACATCAACAGGGTGTTTGCTCGAGTTCGCTTGGTATCGCATCCAATCTGCTTTTGAAGCAAGACTGGAATCAATTACCTTGGCAGTTGCGGAAGCTATTGAGGGAATGCCATTGATATCATGAAATTGCGAGCCTCTATTTTGAGCATGACCTACCGGATATCCATTCATTTTATCTTCACTGCCAGAAAGCGCTGCATTATTAATGCTCTTTCCTTCTAGTGGATTACCCTCTACACGTTGCGTCTGAGCTTCTTCATAAAGTTGAAAGCTATTTTGGACTCTGGATATTGGCATAACTCCCCTTTTGTGAATGGCTGATATTTTGAAGGGAATAGTTCACCGTCGAGCTCAACATTTGTCAAGTCTATAGTTCAGAGTTTTCGAGGAGAATTTCTAAGGGGCGTTTTTTTACTCTTGCAATTTCTTAAACACAACAGACATAAATAACCATATTTATCTTTATCAAAATACGAGATTAAGATATTGTTTTCGCTATTAATTTATCAAACAAAAACAACCGCGCTACAATGCATCTTAATTTATATTTACTTAAACTTCCAAAATTAGAAACAACTTATTTATCAAAGATAATTCCTAACTTAAACTATCAATTACAAAACGAAATTTACCGTTTTCACCGCACCCACGACAAATGGCGAACTATTATCTCTGATTTACTTACACGAAAAATTTTGTCGGAAAAATTAGGAACTTCTAGAGATTTAATTAAAATTGAGAAGGGTCCTTATGGCAAACCCTACCTAAAAGGGAAAGAAGTAGAATTTAATCTTTCTCATTCTAAAGATTGTATTTTCTTTGCAATAGATGCTTCTCCGATAGGCGTTGACATTGAATTTATCGAGCCCTTGGATGACCTTGAAAATATTATACAAATCTGTCTTTCCGTCGGAGAACAGCAGACTTGTTTAGCTAAGAACAAGGAAGAGCAACTCGATTATTTTTACGAATTATGGACTCTAAAGGAGAGTTACCTAAAAGCTATAGGAGAAGGCGTGAACCATTTCCTAAAATCTTTTAACATCTACAACTCAGGGGAAAAAGGATTTCAGATTCAATCGATTGACTCAGAAACTCCCTGGTATCTCAATCGGTATACTTTCGATGATCAATATAAAGCTGCAGTTTGTGCCCAGCATCGTTATTTTCCTGACCAGCCCACTATTATTTCAGCTTATGATCTACTAGAGTCGCTCTAGGAATATTTTTCCCCGAAGCATGGTTGAGTGCCTTTTGTAATAGTTTGGCATAATGAGGCGCTTTTTCTCTTTCCGTTACCGCCCAGTGATCGCCAGGGCCTTTAAATACTTTAAGTCGCGCTGCATACTTACCCCATCCAAGATCTTCCGCTATTTCGGGACTTGCTTCAGATTTTATGAGCGCTACATCGACATTCAGCAAAGGAATAGAAAATTTTTGCAAAGCGCGATAGTTGGCTTTGGCCAAATCAATAAGTCGATCCGCTGCACTTTTTTGCTCTTTTTTTAACCCTCGTTTCCCACCATTGTCTATGAAACGAACAAACCGTTCTTTAAATGAAAGTCGAGAATTTCCCCATATAGGCTCTGTAGTTAAATGGTTTGTTAGCTCCGAAAGCAAAAGAGATTC
>JAFEGU010000130.1 GCA_018239725.1 Verrucomicrobiota bacterium
AGATGGAACCGCTATATACTGCTTCCACCTCAAAGTCCTTGATGCTTTTGGCGTTTGGCATCCACGGGGACGGTCCTTGTGCCAAGGCCCTTTAAAACCCCTTGCATCGAACGTATGCAGCTGCGCATACGTTCTGCTTCAGAGGCTTTAACCTCGTGGCGCCAAATCCAAAATCAACGAGGACTTTGAAGTGTCGGCAGTATAGAGCCTGTCGTCAATTCAGTTTTTCTTTATTTTCACGCAGCTTTTGGAAATAGTCGATCCGCTTTTTCATTTCCCTTTCAAATCCCCGTTCAACAGGTCTGTAAAACTCTGTTCTTTCGATCTCATCGGGGAAATAGTTCTGTCCGGAAAATCCTTGCGGCTCATCGTGATCGTAGAGGTAGCCTTTCCCGTATTCCATCTGCTTCATCAGCTCAGTGGGAGCATTGAGGATAATTTTGGGAGGGGAGAGGTGGGAAGTTTGTTTAGCTAACGCCTTGGCTTGGGAAAACGCAGTGTAGATCGCATTGCTTTTAGGAGCTAATGCCAGGTAGACAACAGCCTGGGCGATCGCCAATTCCCCTTCGGGCGAGCCTAATTGGGAATAAGTCTGCCATGCATTGATGGCGACTTGGGAGGCTTGGGGATCTGCAAGTCCGACATCTTCGTTTGCCATCCGGATCACTCTTCGGCAGATGAACTGGGGATCTTCACCCCCTTCTAACATCCTTGCCAGCCAATAGAGGGATGCCTGTGGATCTGATCCGCGCACCGACTTATGTAAGGCTGAGATCAAGTTGTAATGCCCTTCTCCTGTCTTGTCGTAAAGAGCAGCGCGCTTTTGCAGCAGTTGTTGGAGATGGGGAACATCCAGTTCCTTAGTGTCTATCGCTTCGGTCTGAAGGTTTTCCAGCATATTGAGAAGATGGCGGCCGTCGCCTTGTGCCAGTTGGATCAGATAGCGTCTGCCTTCTTCGGGCAGATTAAGTTTTTTAAATGCTGTTTCAAACCGATGGATGATCTTGTCTAAAGCCCCTTCGTCTAGATGCTTTAGGTTGAGGACCCGAAGTCGGGAAAGAAGGGCGTTATTGACCGAGAAAGAGGGATTTTCCGTTGTCGCTCCGATCAGGACGATCGTCCCATCTTCGACAAAGGGAAGAAAGAGATCCTGCTGCGCTTTATTGAACCTGTGGATCTCATCGATGAATAGGATCAGCTGCTGATTGAGGAGGGGATGGGATTGGACTTCTTTGATGAGATTTTTGAGTTCCGCTGTGCCATGGAAGACTGCGCTAAACGGGACAAACCGCGCTTTGAAGGCTTGGGCGTAGAGGCGGGCTATCGTTGTCTTTCCGCATCCTGGAGGACCGAAGAGGAGCAGGGAAAGGGGTTTGCCATTCTGGACGATCTTAGTGATCAGTCCATCTTTTCCGAGCAGGTGGTCTTGGCCGACGATGTCGGCAAGAGATTTTGGGCGGAGCTGTTCTGAGAGGGGAATGTTCATGTTCTACAGTATGAACACTCCCAATCCGGATGTCAATTCCGTCTTTCGAGCTTTATTTTCCAATGGGGCTTGCGGCACCCATAGATGATCAGCGGGATGGCGCACATGAATACAAGGCCAATGATCAGAAAAAGGTCGTAGAAGAGCAGGCTGCCTGTTTCCAGCTGGGTAGGTGGAATGAAAGCCAACGCGATGGCAAAAGTAGAAGAAAGGATACCCATCGAGCAGAACAACCAGATCCCTTTATTCTTAAAGGGGACTTTATAAGGCCTTGGCACGTGCGGTTTGGAGTATTTCAGCTTGATGGCAGCAATGAACATGATGATGTACATGATCAAATAGCTTTGCGCGCTGAGGGCTGTAAGGATCCAAAAAGCGCTGCTGACGGTCGGCATGAATAAAAAGACGCACCCTGTGATCGAGACGATGATTGCTTGGAATAGCAAGAGATGGGTCGGCGTCCCATGCTTGTTCAAGTTTTGAAAGAATGGGGGGAGGTTGCCATGGATCGAAGTTTCATGCAGTCCTTTTACAGGGCCGATGATCCAGGAGTTCACCTCTGCTATCGCTCCGATGATCAGCAAAATCCCGAGGATGGGCAGAAACCACTCGAGATGGTAGAAGCTGAGGAAGATGTTAAAGGCTTCCATCAGTCCGCTGACAAGGCTGATTTGCTCCTTGGGAATAACGACAGCGATCGCTAACGACCCCAGCATAAAGACGGAAAAGACGATGATCGCAGCTAAAAGAATCGACCTGGGATAGTTTTTCTGAGGGTTTTGGACATTCCCTGCATAGGCGGAGGAGACTTCTAAGCCGGCAAAGGCCAGAAACAGTCCGGCAAGGAAGACCAGGTTTCCAATTTCAGTAAAATCAGGGATGACAGCCTTTAATGTCAGAGGAGTTTGGACCGGGTGTCCTGAGGTGATCCAAATCAACCCAAGTCCGATGATCAAGATCCCCGGAATAATGGTGCCGACAATGACCCCGATAGTGCTGAACCATCCCGATGTCTTGATCCCTAAATAATTCAATAGCGTCATTCCCCAGTATCCGATGAGGACGACTGAAAGGATGTAGACCTTGTTTTGCGCAAGCGACGGAGAAAAGATATAGGCCAATGTCCCAGCTATGAACGACATGATCACAGGATACCAGGCTACATTGTGGACCCATTGCATCCAGATCGCAAAAAATCCCCAGCGGTCGCCAAGGGCCTCTCTGATCCAAATATAGATTCCTCCCGATTTGGGCCAGCCTGTAGCCAGTTCAGCAGAGACCAAAGCGCACGGAATCAGAAAAAATAGGGCGACGATGGCAAAAAATACAATGGCGCTCAGTCCGTATTCTGCGACAAGGGGAAGGTTGCGCAGGCTAGCCATAATTGAGACGTTGAACATTGCCAGCATAAAGACACTGATGACGCGCCGTGGTTGGTTTTTTAGAGAATCCATGCTCCTTCCTCTATGTAAATAGACCTTGTTCGACCCCTGCATTTCTATAGGGGCATATGAGAGAGTTTCCTTTTCCTCTTTTTAGTTCTTCGTACTGAATTTTGCAAGATGGAATTTGCTTTTAGCTGAAATTATTACAATTATTATCTGGCTGCGATTTAATGTTTTGTGTTTTTAATTTAGTTTAGTCGCAAACAAACGTATTCATTTTTTATGATGAATTGTGTAAATTAAAGAATTGAGGGCGTAAAGAGAAAGTCAGTGTGCGCAGGGGATCCCCTTGATGGCATGTGCTGATTCTCATGTTTTTTAGCTTTCAATAAAAACTCTATGGAGGAGATGTATGAAACAACCTAATAAACCACAACAACCAATTAATCCAAGTCCTAACAAACAACAACCAACTAATCCTCAGCACCAACAACGTCAAAAACCACAGAACCCACAGCAAGAAAAGAAATGGCATGGCGGCTGCTAAGCTAGTTTGCTGATCATTTAATTCGATCCAAGCCGTTTTTGGCCGATATCCTGAGAACGTCTTCGGCTTGGATCTTGTGGATAACACCCTGATGCCATCTATTACATAAGGGCATTCCACGCTGAAATCCGACGAAAATATACGACTCGCAGCTTTTCTAAGAGTTGCATTTTTGAGTGCAGCGTCTTTCTTTTCTTGCAATCTGTGGATTTAGGCAGGATCGAGGTCTTCTTGATGCTCAGAAAGCCATTGAATAATCAGATCAGATTCATAAAGAGGTTTCCCATCGATTAAAAGGCAGGGAACTTGCATGATCCCTCCAAATTTCCTTAATTCTTCTTTTGCTTCCCGGTTATTGATGACATTTTTCATGGGGACGGTCTTATGGATCTGCTTTAAGTAACTAATGACCTTTTGAGAATACCCGCAATATGGGGAATAATAGAAGACAAGAACAGGCTTTTCATGGTTGATATAGAGCTTAATTGTTTTCGCATCCAAGGTAATGGGGGAAAGGGATAAGCCTAGAGCTCCAACAGCTATAATTAACCGCAACAGCATGAAGCCTCCGAAAATTTAAGGATAAGATCCCATACCTTTATTTGAACCTATCTCTAATAATGTTTCAATCGATTTTCAATAAGAAATAGAACAGGATTGTAGGATGGCAAAGTTCATAAGTGCCGGGTGACTCTAGATTTTAGTTGACCAAACTCAAATGAGGCTTGATTAGAATGTGATGAATCGCTACTATCCCAAGTTTTTGATGGAGGTAGCTATGATCAGTCGGTTAAAGAAAGCAGGCTTGATTTTAGGAGCCTGTGTACTTTGTAGCTCAGTTTGCCAATCAGCTTCAGAAAGTGGAGAACCAACAATGCAGTTTTCAGAGCCAAAACAAGCCATGGAATTTCAGGAAGGCAAAACCTACCTAGCCATCATCCATACTTCTAAAGGTGACATCACTTGTCAATTGAATCCCAAAGAAGCTCCTTTGTCTGTAACTAACTTCGTCATGTTGGCTCAAGGCGGCTTCTATAATGGGCTCGTCTTTCACCGTGTTGTGCCTAATTTTGTGATCCAGGGCGGCGATCCCAAAGGCAATGGAACAGGAGGGCCTGGTTATACAGTGCCTGCCGAAATTAGTTTGCCTCATGCGCAAGGCGCTCTTGCTTGGGCTCGTTTGCCAGACTACATGAACCCTCAAAAAAAATCGAGCGGATCCCAATTTTACATCACTTTGGAAAAGATTTCTTATTTAGATGGAGAGTATACTGTTTTTGGAACTACGATAGCTGGAATGGAAGTCGTCAAAAAGATCGAGCAAGGCGATCAAATCAAAAGCATAGAAATCGTCATCCAATAAGTCCATCGCATTTCTACTATCTTAAGTAAACCCAGTTTCAAAAAACTGGGTTTTTTTTGACCACTCGAGTTCTGTTATTAATGAAGTATGTCCTGCTCCGTTAGGTTTTTTAAATTAAATCTAGCTGCAACTTTTTCAATTCGATCTTTATCCTCAACTTGTCAACTTGAGGCAGAGGATCATCTATCGGAAAGCAAAGCTCGTAATTGCTATGTCAAACCAGTTTGTTAGGCGTAAATTCGTAGGTTTTTTTCTGTAGCGATATATTTTGTTTTATCTTTTTGTTGCAGTAATTTTTCCGTTTGTAATAAAGTGAAAATTACCGTTAAACGAAATAGATTTCAGTGTTTTTGCATCGATAGTAAAAAGAGGGAATAGACTATGATTACGCATCCTAGAAAATTAAGATTCAAAGTGACTTTTAAAAATCCATTAGCTGAAAAACTAAAAGAAAAGCATGAAAGCTCTACGTTAAAATCTCATGCTTCTAAAAACCAACTAAAGTCCATTGACTCCAATCGGTCAGTACAAGAATAATGCTCATTTCAACTAAGCCCAGATACTAAATCTGGGTTTACTTTCTTTTTCCAAATCATCATTTTAAGTATTCGATTACTAATCAGAATTCCTCTTCTCACTTATTTTAAGTTACTTGCGTTTTGCATAGATTCTAAGTTCCTTGTGTAAGCTACTAAAAATCAATTATTTAAAGTTTGCTTTTTAAAAGTAGCGCATTAGTTGTCGCTAATATGCCTGTTTTTTTACGAAATTGATCAGTTTTTTGGATTGATTTTTTTAGAATTTTAAAATTTTTTTTAGATTTTTTTTTAAACCCTAAAAATGCCCTCACAATATACTTTCAGCAAGAAAACAGAATCTATTTAAATCAAGAAGAAGAAGTGTTTTTGAAAAAATTTTTTTAAAAATAATTATCAATTATGTATATTGAGAATTGTAGGATGTAAATGATTAATTAGTTAGGTTGTACAAACCAAGTGAATCATAAGTCCTATGTATCCAAACAAGGAGAATATTATGGCTAAAAAAAGAGCTAGCAAAAAAACTGCTCGTAAAACAAAAGCAAAAAGAACAACAGCTCGTAAG
>JAFEGU010000131.1 GCA_018239725.1 Verrucomicrobiota bacterium
CAGAGATCATCGTCTTTCGAGCCAGTTGAAAAACTGCCTCTTCCTCCTTTTCTCTGAAATGGTACTCCAATCCCAACAAATCTGCCGCCAATTTCCAGGCATTGATTTTTTATCCGGATATCTTCCTTCTGCAACACTTCCATTCGATAAAACGACACTCTACATTGCGTGCAAAGTGATCGAATGGAATCCAGAATATCGAACTCTTAACGACCTGAAAGCATCCAGCACCATCGAATAGCAGTAACCGGTATAACTGATCTCAGTCATGGAAAGACAAGGAATACAGTTCAATCATCGGGCAGATGCCGACGAATCTGAAATGATCAGGCGCACCCTAGAATGCTCCCTCAAAAATCCCAAGCAATTTCAAGCTGCAGCTGATGGGAAATGAAAGAAGTATTGTATTCCCCATAGTAGGTCAGCGACCCGTAAGGATAAGCTTCATTAACAGGCTCAAACGCATAGATTATTTTTTAAGGAAATGTCGTCGGATCATTGAAGAGCAGTTCTTGAAGCACATATGGGACGACGACCTTGGGAACCGGTGCAGGGAACGTCATGACCCAGACCAGATCGAAACGATTGGGATGGATCGGCACAATCCCAGGATGGGGAATGTACCCGAAAGCAGTAATCAGTTTGGCCATGAAAGTATGGTGCCAGCAGATTACAACATTTTTTCCATCATAAAGCGGCTCATTGAAGATCGCTGCAACCAGTTGGTCTTCTTGCCCAGGGGCATAAGGAGAATGGATTGGAAGGTTCAACTTGAGGGCTGTTGGGACAAGGGTCTGGATGCAGCGGACGGTGAAATCGTCCGAGTGGTGGATCGGTCTTGATCCAAACAATGCCACGGGCAGGCCGTAGTTGAAGAGGACCACATTGGTAAGCCCTGCCGAGCCTTGAAAACCAGGCCCGTTGTTCGGCTGCGTCAAATAGGAAGATAGGGCTTCTGCCCGTTCGATGCCAGCTCCCGTGAGCTCTCCTGTTATCGTGTTCTTTTCTCCATGGCGGATGACGATCACTTGCGCTGGAAGGGCGTAAGCTGAACCAAGATAGA
>JAFEGU010000132.1 GCA_018239725.1 Verrucomicrobiota bacterium
AATTTAAGATAATTGGAGAAATACCATGGTAAGAGTCACAAACGCGGTGGCTAGAAACCGTTCGCGCAAACGTCTGATGAAGCGCGCAAAAGGATTTGTCGGCGATCGAAAAAACCACAAGAGACTGACATTGGATGCAGTGCTTTCCGCCCTTGCATTCAACTACCGTCATCGTAAACAACGCAAACGCGACTTCCGCAAACTGTGGATCATGCGGATCGGCGTTGGTGCTAAGATCAACGGAATGTCCTATAGCAAATTGGTCGATGGCCTGAAAAAAGCTGGTTGCACATTGAATCGCAAGATGCTGTCCGATATGGCAATTCGCGATCCAAATAGCTTCTCAGAAGTTGTTGGAGCTGCTAAGAAAGCATTAGCTTAACAAGCTTCTTTTCCTAATATAGCCCATGCTGCATTGGCGGCATGGGTTTTTTTAATCTCACAACTCGAGCCAATTCGAGGTGCTTTGTGCAACAACGGATCTCTACTCTACGCAACCAATTCCAAGACGACCTCAAACAAGTCAAGTTCAGCAAAGATGTCGAACAGCTCAAGGTCAAGTACCTAGGAAAAAAAGGACCTGTACAAGACCTGATGCTCCATCTGCGCGAGGCTCCGCCCGATGAGCGCCCGCATCTGGGCAAAGTCATCAACGAGCTCAAAGAAGAGTTTGCCCGCCTTTGCGAGCAAGCGCTTGCAAGTTACGCCGATGTCGAGCAAGCCCAGCAGATCGCACAAGAGAAGATCGATGTCACCATGCCTGGCCGCCGCCGCCACCTTGGCCGCAAACACCCCCTTTCCCTCATGATGGACGAGATGATCGAGATCCTCTCCGGCATGGGCTTTTCCGTTCAGTACGGACCAGACATCGATTCCGACTACTACAACTACGAAGGTCTCAACTTTCCTCCTGACCATCCTGCACGCGATATGCAGGACACCTTCTACATCACGCCGAACATGCTCCTCCGCTCCCATACTTCGAACACCCAATTGCGCGTGATGGAGACCCATCGCCCTCCAATTAGGATCATCGCTCCCGGCACGGTCTACCGTAATGAGACGATTAGCGCCAGGTCCCACGTCTTCTTCCATCAGATCGAAGGGCTATATGTCGACAAAGGGGTTTCCTTTGCCGACCTCTTCGCTACCATGGAGGAGTTCTGGAGCAAGGTCTTCCAAACAAAGGTTCAGATGCGCTTCCGCCCAAGCTACTTCCCGTTCGTGGAACCTGGGCTTGAAGTCGATATCGGCTGCATGGCCTGCCAGCAAAAAGGCTGCCGCCTCTGCAAGTTCACCGGCTGGCTTGAAGTCGCCGGAGCTGGAATGGTCCACCCCGAAGTGCTTAAGAACGGCGGGATCGATCCGGAAGTCTATTCAGGCTTTGCATGGGGGCTTGGGATCGAGCGTTCCGCAATGCTCCGCTATGGAGTGAACGACATCCGGATGTTCACAGAAAACGACCTCCGCTTCCTCGAGCAAGTGTGAATCAGTTTTTCTAGTTGAGAAATATGTTTTGTTTTGTATAATTTTGACTCTTCTGTGCGGAAGAGTGGCAGAGTGGCCTATTGCGTCTGTCTTGAAAACAGAAGTCG
>JAFEGU010000133.1 GCA_018239725.1 Verrucomicrobiota bacterium
GAATGGGAAAAAACTGTGGTCGCCAATGCTCGGGGCCTGCTCTTTTCCGATCCTGGGCGCTTCCCTTTTAGCGCCGTCTATACTTTGCAGGGCAACATCTATATCATTCTGGAAATTGTCGGTCACTTCATCGGCATGGGGATGACTAAGATTGGCTGCAGAACCGTCAAACTTCAAACCGGAGAACTATTTGCCCTGATCAAGTCGAGAACGGATTTTTCTGAGTTAGAAGATCCCGAACAAATCGAATACCAACGCGAGTATGGTTTTTATGAAACGGTAAAAGAAGCAAAAACTCTTGAACGCTTTGCCCACCAGCAAGGGATCGTCCAACTGCGCGACCGCTTTGCCTTTTTAACCAATGGGATCAAACAGATCTATCTCGTTGAAGACTATTTCAAAGATGGTTCATTGGCAAGGTACCTGACCGATCCCAAAAACAGCGGCCTAGACCTCAAACAAAAAATTTCGATCGCCATTCAGCTCTTGACCGGCGTCCGCAACATTAGTGAGGCAAAGTATGTCCATGGGGATCTTAAACCGGGCAACATCCTCCTCGATCTTAAATCGTTTCCGATCCCGATTGCAGCAATCACCGACTTTAACACCGCATTTCTGATCGATCAAACTAATTCCACCAATTTGCTGGCCAATACGGCGCCCTGGTGCGTTCCTGAACTTGCATCCATCATCGATTCCGAGGACAAGAGCCTTGAGGCAAAAGATCGCCTCATCTCCTATTTGCCCCATAGAGATATCTGGAGCTTAGGACTCATTTTTTACGAGCTTTTCTTTGAACAAGCCCTTCCTTGGATCACTGAAAAAGATGCTGAAGCCTTAAAAGCTATTTCCCATCTTAAAGAAAATTGGATCCCAACCCGGTTCAGCACATCCCCCTTTTATTCATTGATCCGACAAATGACGACAATCGATCCAAAGAAGCGTCCATCCATTGATCAGGCGTTTGATCGGTTCTTGCAAGAATGCAAAAAATTGGCGATTTCTCCATGAGAATTGAAAACCTTCGCTGATCTCCAGCCCTTTCGAATGAACTGATCGGCAAAATCCAACACCTTCCTCTTTTCGAAAAGTAGTGGACAGAAGAAGCGCAGTTATACCCCGCGCGCTCAGGTTTTGTGAATTTCGACTCAGCGAGACAAAGTAAAATCGAGGCTGCGGACACACGAAAAGATTCTGTGAAGCTTCGCAGTGAGAAGCAGGTGAAGCAGCCTTGGCTGCGAACTGGTTCCGACAGACGAAGCCCTGCCCCAAGCAGGCAGGGTGAGGATGAGGATCGATTTGACAAAGTCGCAGCAAGTCAAAATTCACAAAACCTGAGCGCGCGGGGTATAGACAATATCCGAACATTTCTTCAAAGCAAAGTCCTCGACAATGCAGCTCAGCAATGTAAACTCTTGCATCCGTATCGGAAACTGAAAAAGCCTCCCTATTTTTCCCTCTTAAGGAAAAGCTCAATCGGGCAATTGACCTCGTTCAGATCTTCTTCGAAGCAGGAAAGAAAACCAATCCTACTCTTGTAAATGCTGCAGCAACACAGCTGCTGTTCAAGGAATGCCTTGATCAGATCAAACCCTTGTATGCCCAAATCGAAGCATTTCTGCCCCAAATCGAATCCCAATTTATCTTTTCCCTGAACAAAGAAGACATTGAATCCTATGTTCAACAGCTTCATGAAAAACTTAAAAAAACCAAACCAGGCATCCCTCCCATTCAGCAAGATCAGATCGACCAATCCTTTACAAAACTCGAACTCTCCCTTTATTACCTAAGAGAACACTTCCCTTCCGTAAGAAAAACTCTGTTCACAGTCGGACGCAACTTAGTCTACTTTTCAACGCCTGCTTGCCCCTACCCTTTTGTGATTACAACCAGTAACAAGCTCTATCTCATCCTCTTTGATCCTGAAAATAATATTGGATTAGGCTCAATTAAAAAGGTCTTTCGCAGTATCGATCTGGTCGCGCAGCAGTGGATTGCAGCAATAAAGGCCACCAGCTATTTTCCCGAGGACGCCCCTGATTACCACGAAATGTTTGGCATCAATACGTTCCAACGCTTATATTTTGAAGCAAGTATCTTTAAGATGCTGCAGGAACAAGCAGGGATCATGCAGCTCTAAGACATCATCCCATTCCAGGTCAGTTCTTTTCCTGAACTATTCCTCTTTGAAGAGCTGTTTGAATATGAAGACCTCAATCAGTTTCTTGGTCTTGCAATCCATGGACGCAACAGAGCTTGCAGCCTTTCGAATGACCAGCAAAACCAGATTGTCCTACAGCTCCTTAAAACCCTAGAGACCATCCATCGCTCAAAAATCGTCCACCGCTCGATCGATGCAGCAAACTTCTTCCTCAAGTTCGATTGGGACCCAAAGCTGATCCGCATCACAATAACTGATTTTGAAGACAGCTGCTTTCTTGATGACATCGAGAGGCGAAAATCGATTCGCCCCCTTTCCTTTAACCACTCTCCTGAATATGCCAAAATGACTCTTGACGAACAGCGCACAGACGATGAGATCATCCGGTGCAACAGCACACCGTATGATGTTTGGGACATGGGCCTTATCCTATACCAACTTCTTCTGCTAAAATACCCACCTTGGTTCTTGATTCCAAAAGAAGATCATACTCCCTTCATCGCAAACTTGGCTCCTGGTTGGGCTCAAGATGAGGTTGGAGACCATCCCATGGCGCCGCTGATCCTAGGGATGCTTGAAGTCGATCCTGCAAAACGGCTCGCGGCAGAGGAAGCGCTGCAGCTGGCCGAGAGGTTAATTTGATGCGCAACTCATTTAAGGTCAATCATATAACCCAAGAAAATCCGCATCCATTTTAGGGTCTTATCCACCTAATTTTCAATAGATTGCCTTATCAATCTGAGACGTGGCACCCCGATATCTCAATCGATATCCGGCACGAGAATACCGCTCTGATTCCGACAATTCATTTGTCATGTAATGAAATAAAACCACTTTTTTTTCGTTTCAAAAGCTATTCAATTTTAACGCGCTCAATACAACCTTAATATTAAATGCAATAAAATTCTTTTAATTAATTTGCGCTTTGATAAAATGATGCTCGAGAGAATGCATTGTTTTGTAATTCCGGAACGAAAAACAGAAACAACAAAACAATTAAGAAATATTAATAAAACTTAACAAAGAGAAAACCATGTCAGTTGATGCTCCTACAACAGACTACAACAATTGGCAAACAGCTTGCAACCAAACCGCTGAGTACACCCAAAAGGCACAAGAGGAAATGCAACACCTGCAATATATGCTCGCTGTAATGGTAACAGTTTCAACTCAGGTAGCTTTTGATATGATCCCAGGAGTTGAACTTATCGGTAGCAACGTTCAAGGAACTGCGCAGGTTGCAGCCGAGGCTAGCACTCTTAATGAGCAAAACGCAGCCTTAAGCCTTGTCTCTCTGACCCAATCTTTGTTCAACGATCTGGTTGCCGGAGCTCCTGGCTATAATGCTTATGTTTATGATCAGCAGAATCCAACTCAACCACTAACCAATCCAGATACAGGTCAACCAGTCCCCGCAGACACTCCTCAGCAAGCTCAAGACTACGTCAATGAATACAATGAATTTAATGAGTGCTTGACTGATTTAACTACAATGTTTTCTACACCTGGATGGTGCGATAGCGGCACTGAAGAGACGATGACCCAATCAATCACCAACATTCAACAAGCAATGACCAACCTCACAACATACAATGCATCAACAGGCGACTATAAAGATACCCAAGCTCCAAGCTCAACCAACAACTCCCAATGCGACTACTTTGCACAGCATTGTATGCAATATCAAGAAGATCCTTCCTCTTCCTACTGGGCGGCTGACTTCAACAGTATCACGATGTCTTTGAATACTATGCAAGCGACGATGAACCAAGTTTCATCAGCGACAACTGGCGAGCTTAAATCCAACGCATCTCAATACCAGCAGCTCCTTTCCAACACAGACAGCAACGGTAAGCAGCTAATAGAGCTACAAAAATATTTGACCCAGCATCAAGTTTCCAATTAGAACTCAATAATAAAAAAATAATAAATCATTTAATTTAGGCAATCTTATGTCAGTACATTCATCTGCTCCAAATATTATGATGGTACTAGAGGAAGCAGTAAATAACCTTTCAACGACCCAACTGTCAGATAGCGCCGTCATATCAAAGACTCTTCAGATCGCAACCCATGTCGAAAGTACCGTTGTTCAAGAGGGACTTGACGCATCCAATGCAATTGCAGAGTCGATGAATACGATTGTCACACAAGGCTACTGGGTACACGGAACAACAAAACATGGCGGACCGGCTGAGTGGACCCTTGGGACGCAGCAATGCCAAGAGGAAATGTCCTATCTGAATACAGATTATAGCCAAGTGTCGCAAGAAACTAGTATGAACCAGACCACTGTCGGCAGCCTTGTATCAGGGGTTCAAACATCATTGCAGATGGACATGCAGGGACTGCAAGGTCTTTTAGGTATGTGGTCCACGATTGCCTCTGCGCTTTCATTTTTCGCACAATTACTTAAATCATAAAAAAATTAATAAGAGAATAATATGTCAACAGATTTACAAGTTAAAAACAACAACATCCCTACAAACCTTCCTTCAACTGTTAAAGCTCCTGAGAGCAACCCCATCCTGATCAATGCTTCGACCCTTGCGGCAGTGCAACAGGCTCTTGGACTCGTTCAGTTGCCGGAAGAAAGCGATCTCGACTCCTCTACATTAGCTTTCCTATTGCTGGAACAGCTGTTGAATGGTTCCCAAGGCGATGAATGCACAGCAACTGCAACGGCAGCTCCTGCAGCTGGAACAAGCGGCGCGGCACCTGCAGCTCCTGCTACATCTTCAACAGGCCTTCCTGCTGGAACCTACGCCTCATTAAGCCTTGCCATTTCGATGGCCGCAGGCTCAATTTCTAAAATGACATCGGAGACTGGCGAAGCAGAAGCACAACAGAGTTTGATCGGCGCCAAAATTGGCCAAGGGATGGAGCAAGTCTACATCGCTGAAACAAACCAAAACTATAATGATCTTCAAAAATTAATGAATGAAGACCATTGGCAAAAAATATGGGGTGCTGTCGGAAGCCATTTGGGAACGATCATCGCCGTAGCAGTTATTCTTGCTGCTGTCGCTACACAACAATATGAAATTGCCGCTGCCGTTGTTGCAACGATGGTCTGCAAGATGATTTCACCTGAAATGGAAAAAGGCCTCACCGCACTTTGTGTAAAAGAATTCGGCATGAGTCCTGAGGCTGCAGCAATCGTTGCGAAAGCCACAACAGACCTGATCATCGCTTGCGCTGCTGTTGCAGCTGGACAAGTCGGCGCTGCCTTTGAAGAAGGAGAAGCTGTCGGTGAAGTTGCAGAAAAAGCTGGAACAAAAGCTATCCAAGAGGGAGAAGAAGAAGCTGGAACAGAAATGACCGACTTCGCAGCTGAATCTGCCGAAGGCTTAGGAACTAGCGGAGAAAGCGACCTAGAAGTTTCTAGTCAACGGATCCAAGAAGAAACTTCTGAGAAGATCGATATTGAAAAGCCTGAAAAAACAATATTAGCCCAAGTTAAAGAGTTCGCTAGCGAAGCTGGTGAAAATCTTAAAAAAGTAGGTAGCGCGATCAACAAAGCCAACCCCTTTAGCTACACCCCAACCGGTGTCAATGAATTTGCTTTCGGTTTAGCTCAAGGCTGGATGACAACAGGCACAACGAACGCGATCCTAAAAGCAACTGGAAACGACAGCACGAAGACAATGATCATCGCAGACTCGATCACCGACGCCCTCGGACTCCTGATCAGCGGAGCTGCAATTGGCGGCATGGTATCAGAAACACGCGGAGCAAAGGCCCTCACAAAATCCCCTAATTTGCTGCGCGCATCGCAAATAATCGAAGTGCTTGCTGGTATCGGCCAAGTAACAGCTGAGACCAATTCAGCTGTCTGGAGTGGAAAAATGGCGAAAACAACGAAACAATATGCAGAGACTCAATCTGAAATAGACAGAACGCAATATAACCTCAACATAGTTGCGCAAGACAACCAGTTGATCATGAAAAACTACAGCCGCACGATTTCGCAAGGGTTGCAAGCCATAAAAGCTCTTTACGACGGCATGACAAACGCTCTTAACGCTGCCCTTTAATATTATAAATTAACTTAAAACATAAGGATTTAAACTATGTCAATACAACCAGCTCAAGTCCAGGGAAGCAATGCATCAAGTTTTGCCGCCGTGATGTTCGAAGACCTCATCCCTTTAGAGAACCAGATCAACGAGAACTCAACGCGTATCTCGATCAAGTCCTTAACGATCGGAACAGATTACAACAAAGCGCAATGCGAAGACATCATCGAAAAAGGAGAAAAACAAGCTCTTGGAAACTGGGCTCAAATGGGAGCTTCGATTGGATCTGCGACAATGGATGGAATTTCTTTAGGTGCAACAGCATATGCCAATAGCGACTTGAATGCTCAGTACGATAAAGCAAATACAGAACTTGATAATTTGAAAAAACAGCAAGGCTATGCCCAAGAAAGGCTAAAACAACCACCAGATCTCGAGCTGTCAGAAGACCAAAAGAATGCGCGTACCAAAGTACTTGAAGATGAAAACGTCAAAGGACGGATCAAGGAAATGAAAGGCGGTAATTTTAATAATTCAGCTATTAAGGTCGAAGCTGATCAATATTCCCGATCTTTGGATGAAACATCCATTAATGCCGCTGGCGATGATGAAGTTGCAACAATCAAGCAGCAGCTTGATCAGCAAGTTTCCGATAAGACCCAAACGCTCAACAAGCTCCAAAACCAAATCTCGCAGAACGATACGAAATTCCGAACCGGATTTGACATGGCAAAACAAGGACTTGTAAACGCTCCTTCGCAAGCTGTCCAAGCCGTTTCAGCGAAAGAAACTGCGCAGAAAGAATCAGAAGCGCAGGGAGCTCAATACGGAGGGACAGTCCAATCATCCGTACAGCAAGCAGAACAGCAACTCGGCAGCAAAGCGCAAGACGCGATAATCTCAGGTTTTCAAGCTCTTGTCCAAGCTGGCCAAGCAGTTCAAGGCTAACAATATCCTCCACACACAACGGCGCCTCCCCTGCCCTTGTGCTTACCGGCCCGATGAGGGCCGGTCTTTCCTCTACGGAACAGGAGCCATCCCCCTCCTGTTTCTGCCGGCTCAGATCGAGCCGGCTTTTTTTTGGGTGCAACTTTTTTTTGTCTAGGTGGACAGGTAACAAAACAGATGGTATGGTCAGATCAAGTGCCGGAGAAATGCCATGAGCGCTGGGCCCATTTTTGTCCTCGAACAGTTTTTCAATGAGATCCAGGCCCCGCTCATTCAAGAAGCGGCCCGGGATGCCCTAGCTAAAGGGCAAACAGTCAAGATTATCCTAAAACCAGTTTACGAATCCCATTTGCCGGAAGCTGCAAAGCTTCTTTCTGCATTCGAACAAACGGATCCTACCCTTGTCAACTTTCTGCGCGTCAAACGCAAGCTCCTTGAATCCCAAAAATGGCTGGAAGCCATTTCTCAAGCAATCCACACATTTTATGAAGGAAAAACAATCCCTTCCGCATGCGCCTCTGCTCTAGTAGAAGCTGAAGCTGCAATCAACGATCAACTCCTTCTTGTCAATGCCCGTATCCCCACCGTTTTCACGGCAATCAAAGCCCGGTTGCCAACTGATTACAACGCCTCCCTTGAAAAGGTTTATGCAGAGCTTGAAGAGATCAAGCAGCGCCGTATCTCTTTGAACCAAGAAAAAATCCCTTACCAAGAACAGATCTGGCATCAGTTCTTCGATTTGAGCAAAAAGGAGCTTTCCCTCTTTGCAGGACTGTGCATCGAACAAAAAGTTGTCATACTCCAAGCGCTTTTACAAAACGGACGGAGCATGTACACTACAAAATTCTCCAAATTCATTTTTTCTTTGCTTAACTCCTGGACAGGCTCAACCTATGTTGTTATGGATGTTGCCGGACAAGCCCTTGGAATAGGAGAAACAAAGATCGTCACTAGGGCGGTAGAGCTCGAAACAGGAAAAATTATAGCTCTCGTCAAGCCCAAAACCTTATTCCAAGCAGCAAAAAATGAAGAGGAAGAGGCATTTTTGCGCAACAGAAGCTTCGTTCAATTTTGGCGGGAATCGGAAATTTTGAACCGACTGGAAGGAACGCCTGGCATCATTTCTGTCTTTGAACGGATCCCTTTTATGATCGAAGATGTCCACCACCTCTTTTTAATCGAACAGCGGTATGAAGATGGCACATTAGAAAAAAATTTGAGCAAAATCATTAAAGAGAAGAAAGCAGAGAGCCCATTGGATCCGCAGACCGCTATTTCCCTAGCTCTTCAATTATTGACAGGCCTATCGAAGCTCCATCAGATCGGATTCATCCATCGCGACATCAAGCCAGACAATATATTGTGCGACTGGACAGACCCCTCTTACAAACATGCTGTGATCTGCGATTTTAACATTGCCTGTTCGCTTATGGAAAAAGAACTGCACAAAAAGTTCGCCTTCTCCCCAATCTATGGCGCGCCGGAATATGTCCGCGCCTATTTGCATATCAAAGAGCAAGAGAGGGAGGAGCTAGCCTCCGTTTGTTCCTTTTCATTAGATATCTGGTCGATGGGCCTTGTCCTCTATCAGCTTTTCTTTTTGGAGTCTTTGCCTTGGGACACTGAAAATAAGACCGAAGAGAACCTCCTTCAAATCTGCGCCGAAATTTCCAATCTAAAAGAAGATTGGATCCCCAAAAAATTCGCAAATCATCGTTTCTATCCCCTCATCAAATCGATGCTCTGTGTCGACCCCTCCAAACGGATCTCAGCATCAAAGGCCCTTGCAGATTGCCAGCGCCTCTCTCAAATGAAATAGAAATCTATACTGCTTCCACCTCAAAGTCCTTGTTGCTTTCGGCGTTTGGTATCCACGGGGACGGTCCTTGTGCCAAGGCCCTTAAAAGCCTCTTGCATCGAACGTATGCAGCTGCGCATACGTTCTGCTTCAGAGGCTTTAACCTCGTGGCGCCAAATCCAAAATCAACGAGGACTTTGAAGTGTCAGCAGTATATTTGCAATCTTAGTGAAAAATTGGGAACGCTTTCGCCCCCCTTTTTGCTCAAGTAGACAGCTAACAATACAGATGATATGGTCAAGCTTAGAGACGTTCTCTGAATTAGTATAATTTGATTTTTGATGGATTTTTTGAGCCATTTGCATATTGTTGTGAAGCACATAGTTAAATTAAGCAGGGCAAACAACAACGTGCAAATAGCTCAAAAAAGCGAAGAAACCTAAATCCGTTAACAGTCTCTAAGGAGAACCCGCATGAGCGCTGCACCTATCATTGTCCTAGAGCAATTCTTCAATGAGATCCAAGCTAAGCTCATTCAGAAATCTGCACAAAAAGCATTAGACCAAGGACAATCAGCCACAACAATCCTAAAACCGCTCTATGAACATCAATTGCCCGAAGCCGCAGAACTGCTTGCAGCATTCGAACAAGAAGAACCCTCTCTCACCTCTTTTCTGCGCGTCAAGCGTCAGCTTCTCGAATCCAAAAAGTGGCTTGCAGCGATCGATCAAGCAGGCAAGACCTTTTACGAGGGCAAGGCCATCCCTGCCGAATGGACGGCTGCCCTGACAGATGCCGAAGCAGCCGTCAACGACCAACTCCTTCTTGTCAATGCGCGCATCCCAACCGTCTTTGCAGCACTCAAAGACCAATTGCCAATAGACTACACAGAGGCCCTTGCAAGAGCTTATGCAGGACTGGAACAGATCATGCAACGCCACATTGCTAGCGCTGATGAAATAGATCCTGCAAAAGAACAGAGCTGGCATCAGTTTCTCGAAATGAGCAAAACCCAGCTTTCCCTCTTTGCGACCTTATGCATCGAACAAAGGGAGATTCGGTTAAAAGTCCTTCTGCAAGAAGGGCGCAGCATGTATTTTACCAAATTCCCCAACTTCCCCTTTTCTCTGCTCAACGTGTGGAATGGCTCGATCTATGTGATCATGGACGTGATCGGACAAATGATCGGCCAGGGGGACACAAAAATCGTCACTCGGGCCGTCGATCTGCAAACAGGTAATATCGTAGCGATTATCAAACCCAGAACTGTATTTCACACTGAGAAAACAGAAGAGGAGGTGCGCTCTTTCAGAGAGAGGTATTTTGTACAATCTTGGCGGGAATCCGACATCCTCCTCCGTCTTAAGGGAACGCCGGGAATCATCTCTTTAATCGAACGGATCCCTTTTGAAATCGATCAGCTCCGCCACCTCTTTTTAATTGAGGAGCAGTATGAAGACGGAAACTTGGATTCATACTTCACCAGAGTCATTAAAGAAAAAAACTTGGATGCAGCAGTTGATGAGCAAACAGCCATTTCGATCGCCCTTCAATTATTGACCGGCCTTGCCAAGATGCACCAATTGCAAGTGTTCCATCGAGACATTAAAGCAGAGAATATCTTATGCAACTGGACAGATCCCCATTTCAAGAAGGCTGTCATCTGTGATTTTAACCTTGCCTGCACTCCGCTTGAAAAAGAGCTCCATAAAAGGATCGCTTTTACCCCCATTTATGGTGCGCCAGAATATACCGCTGCCTATCTGCAATATGGAAGAGGCGAAGGAGCAGACAAATTAGCCAAAGCCTCCACATTCGCAGTTGACATCTGGTCGATGGGACTCGTCCTTTACCAGCTTTTCTTTTTAGATCCTTTGCCTTGGAAAAGAGATCCTATAGACGATGAAGCGATCAATCAAGTGTGTTCGGACATTTCCCATTTAACTCAAGACTGGATCCCCGCGAAATTCTCCAAGCATCGCTTCTTCCCCCTCATCCATAAAATGCTCCAGATCGATCCGGCAAAGCGGATCTCGGCGGCGGCGGCATTAGCTGAGTGCCAGCGCCTCTCTCAAATGTCCTAAGAATCTATAGGAAACCTCGGGCAACCTTCCGTCCAAATTAAAACAATTTTATTGATTAATTATTATCGATTATCAACAGTCCGAATTAAGAAGACATCCATATTATAGCGCAGAGGTTTCTAATGAGGGCAAAAAAAGCACGCGAACAAATTAATTTAGGACGGGAGCTGTTTATTATCCTATTTTCTGTTGCAGTGCTCCTGCTGATTTTCTATGCAGCCCATCGCAATTTCTTCGGTATCGCGCATAATTTTCCCACCAACGAATCCCTCCCTAATGAAACCTTAGCTGCAGCTCCCGCAAATATCATCCTTGCAGAACAACCGGAGATCTCCAGCGCGCTTCTAGTTCAAAATAATGAAACTTTTCTGGCAGCCATAGACAACAATTCTCATAAAACAAAGAAGAACACGACAGAGAGCGACCCTCATGGAGCTTCCGCGCAAATTCCTCCTTATCTCTCAATCGGAGGGGTTACAGCAGAGATTGATTTCCTCTATTGGAAAGCAAATGAAGACGGATTGGAATATGGAACAAAAATGAAAGCCGATCCCATTATTGGAAAAGCCTCCGACACAAAGACACGGCTTCTTGATCTTGATTTCGAATGGGATCCCGGAGTCCGTTTAAGCCTTGGCTACCTGTTCAACCATGACGATCACATTTCCGTCGCCTTAAGTTGGACACACATCCGCAATTTAGCGCATGGCACCAGCAAGGCAAAAGGGATAGAATCACAGACAGGTTCCGTCGATACGATCATCTCTCCATGGGTAAACCTCTTGTTCGAACTGCGCGCCGGAGCATCCAAAGCCCATGCCCACTGGCATGTCAACTACAACACGCTCGACCTCGACCTTGCCAGAAGCTTCTTCTTAAGCAAACGCGTTGCCATCGATCCTTTTTTTGGATTCCGCGGCGCATGGATCAACCAAGAATATCGTGTGAAATACGATAGCGTATTCCTCCTCGGAGAAGGCCAGCCCTTCTTTTCTAGAGACGTCAAATTTAAGGCGGAGAACGAATTCGCTGGTTTTGGTCTAAGAGGCGGCACAGAAATGCTTTTGCAATTAACGCATCACTGGCACCTTTTTTCCCAGCTTTCCGCAAACATCGTCTATGGGCAATTTAAAGTGCGCATGAAAAACCTCAACGACCAAGGTTTAGGCGAAGGAAGTATCCCTCCGATGCCGCTTAACTTCTTTGCATCAGAATCATTTTGGAGGGTCCGCCTCAACTTCGAAGAGGCGATCGGCCTCGGCTGGGAAACCTTTTATCAAAAGGACAAATACCACTTTTCCATCCGAGCTGCCTATGAGCTGTCGCAGTGGATCAACCAAAACCAACTCTTTTACACAGCTTATTTTCGCGGACAGGACGCCATTTCAAGCACCCCTATCCGCAGCCAAGGCGATTTGAGCTTCCAAGGTGTCAAAATTGGAATGAACCTCGACTTCTAAACAGAGATAGCAGTTTGGAAGCCTTACTAAGAGACTGTTAACGAATTTAGTTTCTGTCGATTTTTTGGACTTTTTCAGGAAATTTTCTCAAAAAAGCGACGAAACCTAAATCCGTTAACAGTCTCTAAGATTGGTTTATAGTGTCATGAACTTGAACGCCATATTGACTACGTCATTTAATATGGGGAGGCATGAATTCAATGCATCTTCAGCTTCTTGAATTTGCGTCGATGTCGTTTGATTGGGAGAATTAACATAATAATTTGCCATTTCTTCCAACGAATAATTCTTTCCATCATATGTAAAGAAAGGAGTATTGAACATCTCACTGAGTAAATTACAAATTGGGCCATCGTCATTAGAAAGCATAGAGTTTAATTTATAAACCGAAACAAACAACAAACCCATATAATAACTCTCCGAAGAAGATCCCTCATTTTCATTACAATAATTAAGATAACTCAGCACCACAGTAATTTGCTCATATAACGCTTCATTTGATGAGCTAAAAACAGGCTTAAATCCTTCGCTTCCAGCAGGCCCGTCCACATTGATCCAATTGTTCACATCTTCAAACAAACTAAAAAGAGTGTTATTGGAAATCCCGCTTTGCAGCTGCTGCCAGTCTGCAGGATTTTTTGAAACTGTTTGACTGAGTTGATAGATCGTTTGGCCATCCGGCAAAGTAGCATTCAAAGCCTGATTAATTTGTTCTGATACAGGATCTGGCTGGCCGCCGGAATTCGTAAATGACTGATAGGCGCTTTCCCAATTGCAGACAGCATCGGCAAAAAACGTATAGGCTATTTCCAGGTTGGTTCCTTTAGGATCGGAGATGATCATTTTTTTCAATAATTCCATGGAAATCCAAAGCTGCTCGGTAGCGTTAAAAAGCGCTTGGGC
>JAFEGU010000134.1 GCA_018239725.1 Verrucomicrobiota bacterium
AACTTTTCAAGCCACCAGCAAAGTTGCTTTTCCTGAAATAGCTGAGTCGATTCATTTCGTTGCCAATGGATGTAATCGCTATACTGGATTTTTAATTCACCTAAACAATTATTCTGCAAAGATTTATATGACTCATATAAACATTTAAGCTCGTTAATAAAAACACCAACAGAATACCCATCAAAAATAATGTGGTGAAAGTTCAAAAATAGAGTATGCTTTTTTTCGGAAATACGGATAAGAAGAAAACGAAAAAGCGGCCCAACTGTCAAATCGAAGGGTTTCTTAGCTTCAGACTCAATCAATAACCTTGCTTTTTCATCTGCAGAGTCATCTTCTCCAAGATCTTTGCAACAAATCTTTGCTGAGACTTCTGATAATACAAATTGTTCCGGGCCTTCAATACCATCTTTAAAAATGGACCTTAGCACCTCATGCCGGCAAATAATTGTATCAAGTGCTTTTTGTAAACAAGTGATGTCAAGATCACCTGTAAACTCTATAGCAAATGGAACATTATAGGCAGCACTGCCCTCCGTTTGTTGATCTAACAACCAAAAACGTTGTTGAAATTGAGAAAGATTGGAGCTTACACCATTAGTAACTTTAGGAATGATGAAAGATCCAATACCTTTTTTCAGCTCCAACTCCACCTCGTTCGCAATAAGTGAAATAGTCGGTTTTTCAAACAAGGTTTTTAGAGGAAGATTGATATGAAACATTCTGTTAATCCTTGTTACAGCCTGCGCGGCTAACAAGGAATGACCTCCAAGTGAAAAAAAGTGGGAGTCGACGCTCACTTTTTCAATTTGAAGAAGGTCCTCGAAAACTTTAGCTATTTCTTTTTCAACGGCATTCTGCGGAGGAATGAAATCCATTTCATTTACAACATGCTTAGGCGCCGGTAGTGCTTTGCGGTCAATTTTTCCGTTAGGAGTAAGCGGGAACTGCGACAGTTTTATAAAAACTGAAGGCTGCATATAGCTAGGCAACTGTGAACTTAAGAACTCCCTTATTTCCCCCTCAATAGCATTTCCAATAAAGTACGCAACAAGCTGTTTATTTCCTGGCGATTCTTCTCGAGCCATCACAACTGCTTCCTGAATACCTCTGCATTTTTTTAAAGTTTCTTCAATTTACCCTAGTTCTATTCGATATCCCCGGATTTTAACTTGGTGATCTAAACGACCTAAATATTCAATTTCACCATTTGGCAGAAACCGCGCAAGATCTCCGGTTCGATAAAGCCGATCACTAAGAGCGTTAGAGAAGGGAGAATGTATAAACCGTTCGGTTGTAAGATCAGCTCTATTTCTGTAGCCTTTAGCTAAACCAACTCCTCCAATGTACAGCTCCCCAGGAACTCCTATAGGCGACAAGCGAGAATCTTCTGTAAGAACATAGAAGGTTGTATTCGAGATGGGTCGACCAATGGTAATTTTGTCTTCAATTGCTTCAATTTTCTTCATTGAAGACCAGATGGTTGTTTCGGTTGGGCCATACATGTTCCAAAGTGATCGGGAACATTTCACTAATTTATGCGCTAAGGTTTGCGATAAAGCTTCGCCGCCACATAGAATTGTAAGATCGGGATTTCCTTTCCATCCGAAATTAACCAACATTTGCCAAGTTGCAGGGGTCGCTTGAACATAACTAATGCGATTTTCCGCAATCGACTGAGCTAGTAAAAAAGGATCCTTATTTACGCTTGAGTTACCAATAACTAACACCGCACCCTGGCTAAGAGGCAATAATATTTC
>JAFEGU010000135.1 GCA_018239725.1 Verrucomicrobiota bacterium
CCGGCAACCATTCCATGGGGACGGGAAAGACGGATCTCTCTTCCTGTGCGGTGGTTCTTGACAATCAGATCTCTTTCAAACCGCCCCGAACAGATCCTAATGAAGGCCATGCTATCCCGGTGGCGTCGGTCCATGTTGGCCTGAAGCTTGAAAATGTAACCGCTAAATGGCGTTGTAACGGGATCGATCTCCACTTCATTCCCATTTGCAAGCGTAGCAATGCGCGCATGGGGGCAAGGGGCCAAGTTGATGAAGGCGTCGAAGAAAGGTTCAACCCCAAAATTGGTCAAGGCGGAGGCAAAGAAAACAGGAGTAACTTTTCCAGCGAGGAAATCATCAACTGTAAAAGGATTGCCGGCCATTTCAAGAAGCTCTAGCTCCTCGATCAGCTGAGTGTAATTTGCTGGGGTGATCTTCTCTTTTGCTTCTTGGCTATCCAGTGGATAGCGGACAATATCAGCCTTTTGGGCACCGCCAGCTGAGGTCTTTGTAAAAAAGATGCATTCCTTACTGAGACGATCAACGACTCCCTGGAACTGATTTCCCATGCCGATCGGCCAGTTCATTGCAAAGGAATGGATCTGCAGGACGTTTTCAACTTCATTCATTAAGTCCAGGGGCTCGCGCCCTGGCATATCCATCTTGTTCATGAACGTCAGGACAGGTATTTTCCTAAACCGGCAAACCTCGAAAAGTTTGCGCGTTTGTTTCTCTACCCCTTTTGAAGAGTCGATGACCATGATGGCGCAGTCTGCTGCCGTCAGCGTGCGGTAAGTGTCCTCAGAAAAATCTTCATGGCCTGGGGTATCTAGGACGTTTATGATCGTATCTTTGTAAGTGAACTGCATCGCAGAAGAGGTAATCGAGATCCCCCTTTCCTGCTCCATTGCCATCCAGTCGGAAGCGGCAGCTTTACGTCCCTTTCGTCCTTTGACCATCCCTGCGGTGTGGATCATTCCTGAATAGAGCAGAAGTTTTTCAGTCAGGGTTGTTTTTCCAGCATCTGGATGGCTGATGATCGCAAATGTACGACGTTTAGAGACTGCTTCACGGATCATATCTAAGTTATTCATAATTTGTTTTTTTGTTCAGAGGCAGTTGTAAAACTGCTTTGACCGGAAAAATCGATGATTTTGAGGCCAGTTTACAAGTGGCAGCAAAGCTGCCACGCCCCATTTGACGAGGTCGGCCCCAAGTGGGCCGGCCAAGGAGAATGGGTGAAAATGGCCTCAAAAGGGCGATTTTGCCGGGCAAAGCAGTTTTACAACTGCCTCTTCAGTTCGGTCCTCATTACGAACAAAAAGTCCGCTTGGGGATTACCCAAGCGGACGTTTTATATGCGCCATTGATGGGCAAATTAGTCGGCAAAAGAGAGTTCGAGAACGTCTTCTCCTTCGCGGTCGACAACCTTTAAGACCCTTTCATGGTACTCGTCGAAACCGGTTCCTCCAGGGATCATGTGTCCCATGATCAAGTTCGATTTGAAATCGAGGAGGTAGTCGGTCTTGCCTTCGCATGCAGCGTCGGTCAGAACACGTGTTGTTTCTTGGAACGATGCCGCTGAAACAAACGATTCTGTTCCAAGGGACGCTTTCGTGATCCCGAGGAGCACTGGCGCCGCTTGCGATGGGCGTCCGCCTTCTTCGATCGTCTTATGGTTGATGCGGTGGAAGTGCTTCTTGTCCACATCTTCGCCATAAAGG
>JAFEGU010000136.1 GCA_018239725.1 Verrucomicrobiota bacterium
AGAGATGCATGCGAACATCAGAGGGAATGTGCAAGGAGTCGGTTTTCGCGCTACGACAAAGGCGATCGCAGAGCAGCTGCATCTGACGGGCTATGTGGAAAACTTGCCCGACGGCTCTGTTGCGATTTGCGCGCAAGGGCCTCGCAAGCAGCTTGATCGTCTCATTGAAGAGTTGAGGAAGGCCTTCGCAGAGGGCAATATGGCGCATGTTTCTCTAGCCTTTCATGAAATTGCAACACCCTGTGCGAATTTTCAGATTAGATCTCGTGCATAAGCCGGTTTCCCAGGTAAATGGGGTTATGCAAGCGATCTATAAAGACAGATCCTCGTTGAGTTTTTTCTCAAAGATCGCGAGCAATCGATTGATCTCAGCGTTCGAATCTTTAAACGCTGTTTCTGGACGAGCTTCCCTTTGCCGCTTTTTTTTCTTGATGGTTTTTTTCTTTAAAGAGGAAATGAACGTTTCAATGCTTTGCGTTTTCGCTCCGAGGGTTTTGCATGTTTGCGCAAGGCCCCGATCGGAGGTGATCACGATGATCTCTTCAGGCCGCCGAGCTGAATTGACCTCTTCGATGATGTACTCGTCTGCTGAGAGGTTTTGATAGGTGTAGATGATTTCAAGAGCTGCAAAATGGTGGCGCATGGCATGGGAAATGCCTGGATGGGAACCATCGAAGACAACAGTTGCCTTTAGCTTGAAATCGTCGATGACTTGATTAAGTTCCGCAATGAGCGCCTCCCTCTTTTTTTCTAATGCCCGGCCAGGCTTTGCAATTCGAAAAAGCAGGTTGTAGCCATCGATGAGATAACGCATGTTATATATAGAGAGCTTCTAGGGCTGGGAGGATCTTGTCCAATGCCTTTCTTCGATGGGAGATCCGATTTTTGATATCTTCTTCCAGTTCTGCAAAGGTTTTGCCATATTCATGCTTAATGAAAATGGGATCGTAGCCAAAACCTAAACTCCCCTTTTCTTCTTGCGTGATCGTCCCTTCAGAAACCCCTTTTGCACATTTTTTTAGACCTTGGGGCGATGCTAATGCTATCCAGCACTCAAAGTAGCCCTGGCGGCAAGCTTCATCCAGATGTTTCATCTCCTTCAAAAGCTTGAGCCGGTTTTCCTTGTCTGTCGCATTTTCTCCGGCGTAGCGCCGAGAATAAACACCAGGCGCGCCATTTAATGCGGGGATAACGATCCCTGAATCATCGGCAATTACCCAGCGCTGAAGCTCTGTTGCAGCATGGACAGCCT
>JAFEGU010000137.1 GCA_018239725.1 Verrucomicrobiota bacterium
GAAGGGCCGATCAGTTTTTGCCAATGCGCTGAATATTTCATGAACGGTTTTAAATTTGGCCATGCGGTTACAGGGATTTCGGCAGATCATTACATCAAGCCGATCACGAACAAAGTGTTCCACCCTTTCCAGAAGAGCACGGTGTGGTATCCAGCCCTCTATAAGGAGATCTACTCTCCGGAAGGTGAGTTCGCCGATACCCTCAAACCGATCTTTTCCATTTCAGGACTGTTTGATGCGAAAACAAAGATCACTCAAATGAGCGTGGAGCTGCCAATATGAAATACCATCTTGCGCAAGCTTGCCAAAATACCTTTGTCCTCTTCGATTGCCTCGATCTTAGTGAGCAGGATTCAGGCTGCACCCCTTCCCTTAACGGGAAGGGGGTTGTTTCTGAAAGCTTGCTCGATTGGGCTCACAGCTGCCTTCAGAATGAAGACCGGGATGACGCCCTCATCTTGGTACAAGATAGGAAGGAGGGGAAAGATCTGTATGCGCGCATGGTCGTGCTGGGCCTCGATCGCAACCTAGGGGAGTTTTGCGGCAATGGCGCTAGGGCCTGCGCCGCCTATTTGTTTTCCAAATATCCCCAATTCCAAAAATTTTTCCTGGTGACGCCGTTCGGAGTGCATCCTTTGGAAAAGTGGAGCGATGGGACCTACTCGATCAAGCTGCCTCTTCCATCCCTTGAGATCAACCCTAAGTTCATTGCAGTGCCTGAGCTGTTTGGATTGCATTATGTCGAAGTGATCGAGCCCCATCTTGTCATCCAAGCTGAGCTTACTGATGAGGAACTTTTTCTTCTGGGAAAACAGCTTAACAGTAAAAAGGAGATCTTTCCAATCGGCATCAATGTCAACGCATGGCATGCGGTCGGAGATCATCACCTCCATGTCAAAACCTATGAGAGGGGAGTCCAACGCCTCACCCGATCCTGCGGGACCGGGTCGATCGCATGCGTCGCCAGCTTCGGGAAAAAGGGAATGGTGAAGGTGTCGACGCCTGGAGGAAATTTAGAGATCGCCATCGAAACCGATTGCGTTCAGCTTAAAGGCCCTGCTTCTTTTTCCTATAGTAATAAAAAAGAAAGAGCGGGCTGATTGTCAGCACGTTTCCAATGACGATCATCATCAAGTAGCGCAAAGGCCCTCCTGTATTGATATTATCAGGAGGGAAGAAGCTGACGATGATGGTCGTCAAGCATCCGAACAGTCCAAGCAGCGTTGTCGTCCACATGCCCCAATTTTTGCCTGGAATCTTGAAAGTCGATGGGCGGTCGAGGTAGCGGTAATGCAGGCGCAGTCCCGCGCAGAACATCAAGACATACATGATCATGTAGAGCTCGGTGCTCAAAGCCGTTAAAAACCAGTAGAAGGAATTGATGGTGGGCTCGAGCAGGAATACAAGGCACACCAAGGAAACAATGATTGCTTGCGCAAGGAGGATATTGTAAGCGACGCCCCCTTTGTTCTTGCGTGTGAAGAATGGAGGTAAAAATCCAAATTCCGCCGCGTGCAGAAGCCCTTTTGCCGGAGAGATCAGCCAGTTGATCATTGTACCAATCGAACCGATCGCAATGCAGAGGGTCAGGACGGGGATCAAGGGCTCAAGGCCGAAAGCATGAAAAAAACTGGTGAACACTTGCATCACCCCGGAGACCAAGTTGATCTGGCTTTCTGGAAGGACAAAGGCGATCGAAAGGGAGCCTAGCCCCATTGAAAGGAAGATGAATAATGCTGCGATGAAAACTGCTTTTGGGAAGTTCTTTTGAGGATTGCGGATATCGTTGACATGGACCCCCGACAGTTCCATCCCCAAAAATCCTGCCATGATCGCAATCAACGAGGTCCAGTTGGTCGAGTGGGCTAGTGAGGGGAGCATCTCTGTGCGAGTAAAGGAGATCTGAAGAGGCTGGCCTGAGAAGAACCAGATCAATCCTAAGATGATCAATAAGGTCATCGGCAAAATGGTCCCCGCCATGGCAAAGATGTTGTTGACCATTGCTGAGAAGTGGAGACCTTTGAGATTGATCAGCGTCAGCCCCCAGAACACACTCAGAATGCATGTGATGAGATAGGTCTTGTTTTGAGCAAGCTCCGGATTGAACAAATAGGCCAAGGTCCCTGCGACAAAGGAGAGCATCGTTGGATACCAGACCATCGTATTGATCCATTGCAGCCAAATGGCTGCCATCGCCCATTTTTTTCCAAATGCTTTATTGACCCATTGGTACATCCCCCCTTTTTCAGGAAATGCGGCGGAAAGCTCTGCAGAAACAAGCGAGGTCGGGATCAGAAAGACGATAGCGGAAAAGATAAAGAAAAAGACGATCGAGCTTCCGAAAAGGGCCGCTGCGGGCAAATTTCTCATGTTATCGATCGCAGCGATGATCAGGATGATCAGCGAGAAGGAGGAAATTTTTTTGGACATGGTTGGATCTCACGTAAAGAGCAGTTGCAAAATTGCTTTGTTAATCTATTTTGGATTCTACACAAGGAGGTGCATAAACTGCAATGCATTTTCCTTTGAATGTGAATAAATATGCTGTTATAATGAATAATTATACATTTTTAGAAGTGAAAGATCCAAAGGGCGGTTTATCCGAGCAAAGCAGTATTGCAATAGGCTCGATCATCCAAGCCTAGACGAAAAAGATCCTGGCGTGTTTATTGAGCTATTAACAGCTGCATAGGAAAAAGATGACCGGGACTTCAAAAAAAGCAATAATCTTAAGGACGAAGATCCAGATCCAATCCCGTTTCAAAGAGGATTTTGCCGACTGGCAGGCCCATTTAAATACGGTGATCTCCTCTTTTTCCGGTTTTATCAGCTTAGAAATTTTATCGTTTCCCGAAACTTCCAAGCCCGAGTGGGTGATCAACCAGCGGTTCTCTAGTTTTGAAGATTGCTTGGTTTGGAAAAAATCGAAGCAGCGCGAAGAGCTGATTAGCGTATTAAAAGGCTTTCTGTCGGGTGAGGAAACAGATGCCTTGCAAGAGGCGGAAGTCGAGGTGAGCAGCCTGCAAAGAGGGGTCACCGAAGTGTTCATTACCCAAGTGTGTCCAGGCAAAGAGGATGCCTTCCGGGATTGGATGGCAAAGGTCCATCGTGTGGAGGCGAAGTTTCCTGGATTTGTTGGCGTGTACGTCCAAGCCCCTAGTATGGGGCAAGGGAAAAACTGGATTACGCTCCTGCAATTTGACTCATCTGAAAACCTTGACCGTTGGCTTGCATCAACTGAGCGGCAAGAGGTAATGAAAGAATCTGAGTCTCTGATCGAGAGCAGTGAAAACCAGCGTGTGATTTCTCCCTACGCGGGTTGGTTCTCTGCCGTTGTAAAAAAGGGGGGAGCTCCCTCTGTATGGCAAGAGGCAATGCTTGTTTTATTGCTCCTTTATCCGATCGTTATTCTGGAGCGCAGGTTTTTTGGGGATTTAGTCCATATGATCGGAAGGCCACTTGCCATCTTCGTCGGTAATATTCTCAGCGTTGTCCTCATATCATGGCCGCTGATGCCGATCACTCTCCGGTGTTTGGGATGGTGGCTTGTACCTGATTCAGGCAAGAGCAACAAGAAGCTGATCGGCGCATGTATCGTTATTGCGCTCTACATTATCGAAGTTGGCATCTTTTGGGATTTTTTCAGTTAAAACTCGTTGTTCCACTTTTTTGGGCCCATTTGAGAATTTTATGACTGTATCATATCAATTCTCCTCTGGGCGCAAAAAAGTGGAACAACAAGTTAAAATGAGTTTTGCAACTGCCTCAATGCCTCAAAATTCTGAGGGCGGCCGTATTTCCCCGTTCAACTGGCGTAGCTCCAAGTCGTGGATCGCTGGTATCGATCTTTAGATCGTATTTTTTACGGGCGACAAGTTCGATCCTTTGATGAGATGGATCTGATTCCTTAAATCCAAAAGCACTTAACAGGGTTTGTTTTTCTCTTGCCTGTTTTGCTGCAAGCCCTCCCGACTCTTGCTCCATCCTTTCAAGATCGGCACGGCCTTCCGGCGTCCTTCGCATCGCTTCAATTCCCGCGTTAAAATTGATATCGAAATCATCTTCAACCGTTTGCTTGGTCACTTGGTCGATCACATCGCCATCCTTATCGCTAGCCTGTCTTGGCCTTACGAGTTCAGAATACTGGAGCAGGGGGAATACGCCAGCCCTGACTTCGCTCAGATCGATCTCTCCAGAAAATGCCTTTCTGTTCCGTTCCGCAAGCCGCTCGGTCAACTTCCCAAAAGGGCAATAGACAAATACCGATGTGATCTTTGTTTGCTGGCTGATCGGATGAGCGGCTACTTGATCGATATCGATCAAGTCGAAGGCCGCATTTTTTCCGTTTCTGGCATGCTCGAGGATTTTGTCCATGACGATCCGATCGATTATCTTGCCAGTGCGCTCCGCACATTCGCATACGGGGCCATGCAAAGCTGCCGCTGTTTTGATCGCCCTTTCTTGATCGACGATCGATGTTCCCGGTATAAAATCAAAGGCATCGGCAGTGGATCCGATTTCTTTTCCAACAGCTTCATGGATATGCCAATGATTTTTCCTTGGAACCAAAACAGAATGCAGGTGTTCCCAGTCAGCTTTGCTGACTCCATACTGCTCGTGATTGTTCTGCATGAACTCATAAATGAAGTTTGCTCCTGTCAGATCGGATCCTTCTTCGACCATATCTTTATCTAATTCTTTCAAACCTTGGATAATTGTTGATTTGCCAGCAGAAGAACCTCCTACCAAGACCACCACATTTCCATTCCAAAGATGTTGGAAGTTTTGATGGTCTGCAATTTGGGCCTTGAAGGATTTTTCTAGGAACAGATCATGCATCTCTCTCATTTGAGCTTCTGCAAAGTCCAAAGGGCGGACAGGCGGTTGGTAGACAACTAGAGCTGTAGATGAAACGGGCTTTGATGCATGGGCCATGATTTATTCCTCATATTAATTAATAAAATGATCCCGACTTTAATTATAATTTTTTTAAATTAAAATTTTCAATTAATAATACTTATTTTAATTTCTTATGTTATTGATGGTTAATGTGTTTGTTTGGAAACAAACAGTTAGAAGGATGGGAATTGTCCGAAAAAAAGGGGAGGCAGTATAGCAAAGCCAAATACTTGTCGAAAAATTTTATCCCGATAGGATCGAGCTGGACAAAACAACCGCCTTGCTTTAAAACTACTTCCTTCCAGCAACCAGGAGGAAAAAATGAACAAGGCCCGTTATTTTTTTTTGACTCTTCTTTCAATTAGCTGTGGCAGCATCTCTTCCGTTCATGGGATGGAACACCCATGCTGCAAGCGCCTCGCCCTTTCCGATGCGATCGATTCGGCTGTAACATACATCCGCCAACAAACTTCTCTAAAACCAGAAGTCGCCATTGTCCTTGGGACCGGATTAGGAAATTTTGCGGAACAGATTGAAGTGGAAATGGAGATCCCTTTTCAAGACATTCCTGGTTTTTATACATCGACGCTTGATGGTTATCATGAAGGGAAGCTGCTTCTCGGGACATTTCATGGACGGCCTATCGTTGCTATGAAGGGGAGGCTCCACCTTTATGAAGGTTACTCGATGCATCAGGTCACATTTCCCATCCGCGTGATGAAAGCTCTGGGAGCGGGCAGCCTTGTGCTGACCAATGCATCGGGCGGGACCAACCCCACCTACTCTCCTGGCGATATCATGATCATCCAAGACCAGATCAACCTTTTAGGCGACAATCCGCTGATCGGCCCAAATGACCCGAACATTGGACCTCGCTGGCCCGATATGTCGGAACCCTATGATCGGGAGTACATCGCCCGTTTGGAAGAGATTGCTAAAGAGCACAACATCCCTGTTAAAAAAGGTGTTTACTCCGCCCTGAAAGGCCCTTGCTTTGAAACGAAGGCGGAATACCGGATGCTTTATGTTCTGGGCGCAGATGCTGTCGGCATGTCGACAGTGCCCGAAAATATCGTTGCTAAGCATATGGGCATGAGGGTTGTAGGAATTTCTATTGTCACGGATTGCGGCAATGTCGAGAATTTGGAGGAGGTCAGCGTTGAAGAGATCATTCGGATAGCCCATGAAACGGAACCGGTCGTGTCATTCCTGGTCTCTGAATTGATCCAGCATATGTGAAGTAAACTTTTTACTTGATGTGTTTGCTTTTGGCATTCAAAGCCTCCATCGGATATAATAGCGCCCCTATATGATTAATGGAGGGCTATAGCCGTGTACTTTTTAAGTGTTCTCGTATGTTTTTTTTCTTCGTTATGCAGCCTGCCATCGCCGGTTGCCGCTGAGGAAAATGAAGCGACAACCCGATTTCTCTACATCCGGCACGGAGAAGTTCCGGGTAACGATCCTAACCCTGCAACGTACATTTATACGGGAAGCGGGACCAATGGTTCTTTAACGGAAAAAGGGAAGATCCAAGCGTTGGA
>JAFEGU010000138.1 GCA_018239725.1 Verrucomicrobiota bacterium
ATGGAGGAGAAGCAGGGACTCCTTGCACTTATCACAGGTGGCAAGAAGAATCTTTTAAGAGATATTTAGTTAAAGAAGAGGCTCATAGTTTTTAGCCGCAAAAGGGAAAGATCTCAAAGACAGTTTCGCTGTTTTCCTATCTTTATTTACAATCATTGTTTTTTTTACGTATCATACCTCCCTAATTTTCAAAGCTAGAAACTGTCTGCAAACCAGGCTATTTAGGAGATTGAACCATGGCTGTAAGAGCGGTTGTTGGAAGTTCGGCAGGCGCGCATTGTTCTCTTCGTCCAGTTGCCGAGCTGCTTAAGGTAATGTCTGTCGAAGAAAAAGTCGGACAGCTTTTCATGGTCCATTTTCATGGAGAAACTACCAACAAAGACGCAGAGGCTCTTGTTCAGGGAGCAAAAGTTGGCGGGGTTATCTACTACAATTGGGCCAACGGTCTCAGCTCGCCTCAGCAGGTCCATACGTTGAGCAGCGGTCTGCAAGAACTAACAATGCATAATCCCAATCCGATCCCTCTTCTGATCGCAGGCGATCAGGAAGGGGAGATCGTGGCGAGGTTCAAAAGCGGATTTACAGAGTTTCCAGGAAGCGGGGCATTAGGTCAAACGGGCGATCTAGATCTGGTTGAGGAGGTCGGCCTGGCAATGGGCAAAGAGCTCAGGGCCGTCGGCGTGAATATGAACCTGGCCCCAGTCGTCGATGTCAATAGCAATCCGCGCAATCCTGTCATCGGGATCCGCTCTTTTGGCGATCAGCCTCGAATCGTCATTGATTGCGGAACGAGGACATTGCAAGGGTACCAAAAAGCAGGTGTCATGAGCGTGTTAAAACATTGGCCAGGCCATGGGGATGTCGGGGTAGACTCTCATGTGGACTTGCCTGTTTGCTCCAAGACATTGGAAGATCTGAAGCAGGTCGAATTGCGGCCGTTTGCCGAGCTGTTTCCTTATGCCGACGCGATCATGACAGCCCATCTTCTTGTTCCAGCCCTTGATGAGGAAAATTGTTCCACCCTTTCCAAAAAGA
>JAFEGU010000139.1 GCA_018239725.1 Verrucomicrobiota bacterium
AAAACCTCTTTATTTGTAACATCTTGAAAAAATGCCATATAATTCCTGTTTTTTATTATTTTTTTATTTTCGATCAAAATTTTAACTATTATTAGATGTAGAAGTCAATTATAAATTAATATGTGCTTTGATTTTTATTTATGTTTAAATAAAATTTGAGTGTTATTATAATTTCGCTAGATTTCAAGAGGAGTTATAACTATGGCATCTGGCCTAAATTGGGATTCGCTTCCTAATGAGCTTATTGTTAGTGTTTTAGAACATCATGTTGAACCGCGGTTCCGGGAGATCGACTCCAGGATCAATCATTTGATCATTTCATTCATTTACCCTGATATCCTTAAAGCCCTCTATAATGAGCTGGACCAGAACCCGTTAAGGGATTCTGTTTCGGATAAGCAAATCTATGCCCTTTTATCTCCATTGACCGCTGAAAATGCTGAAGCAATGCAAACTTCCGATGCGGACCTTCAGGTTGAGGAAAAGACCGATCATATGGATCTGGCAGATAAAAACTCTTTCGAAGAGAGGGTCCGTGATCCGGCTTTTGTCATTTCCCGCATCGAGTCAGTCTTTAAAGAACTGATGCATCGGTCGGAAGCGATTGCCGATCCTAAGGTCAGAATGAACTGTCAAGAGACGTTAAAAGGGCTGCATTGCTCGCTTGCTTTACAAGCAATGAGCCATTTTGAAAACCAATCGTTAATTTCGTTTGTTAATGTTTTAAGCGATAGGCTAGGCGGCGCATTTAAAGCACGTGCCTGCAATATTTTAGATAATTCGAAAAACGATCCGAATAGAACGGAATTGGTTGCCCATCAGTTCCGTCAATTGCTGCAAGAGTTCCTGCCTGAGCTCGATCAAATTGAGCAGCTCGACCTGTCCCGCTGCAAGCTCGCTTCCCTACCTCCGGAAATTGGGATGTTGAGAGAACTTGTGATTTTAGATCTAGACCATAACAAGCTCACCCGGCTGCCTCATGAAATCGGAGAGCTGAAAAAATTAGTTAGGCTTACCCTTTCGAACAATCAGATCAACCAGCTCCCGGAAGAAATTGGCAAACTTGGCCAATTGAGCGAACTCTATTTAGATTCCAATAAGTTGGAAAAAATTCCTTTGGGAGTCCTAGCGCTAGAGCGTCTTGAAACGTTGAATGTAAATAGCAATCAGGTCAATGAACTGCCTGAGGCCATTTCAGAAATGAAAGTGCTTAAAGAGCTCCATGTTGCCAATAACAAGATACCTGTTCTTCCCAGTTCAATCGGAGATTTGGTCCATTTGGAGAAAATCGATGCGCGCAATAACTGCATTGAAGAACTTCCGAACACCTTTCTAAACTTGAAAGATCTTGAAGCATTGAATTTAATGAAGAACAGATTCTTTAAGTACCCATGCTTTGTAAGAGCGCTTCCCCATTTAACAGAACTAAAACTAGACACAAGCCTTTCCTCTGTTTCAAGAGCAGTTTCATCCTCTGTTAAATCGTCTAAGAAAATGAATTCTATTAACAGGTAACACTTTTCTTGTTTCTTGATCCAATCATCTCCAGGACCGTTTAGTTGGCCCTGGAGATAGAACTCAAAAAGAACTAGCTCAATGAGAAATTTCGTGCATCAGAGAAGATCTGGTGCTCGAGGATTTGCGCTTCGGCGTAGAGGCTTTTTCCAAGCGCCCACAGGTTGTCGTAACACTCTTCAGCAAAGTTTTCACTGAAAGGATCGATGATCTGTCCAAGGCTGGCAAGGATTTCGGAAACGATCAGGCGGTCGGTCTGGCTCATCTTACGGATCTGGTCGAGGGAGATGTCCGAGTAGGTCTGTTGCAGAGTTAGCGCAGGCGCTTCTGATGGTGTATCGATCCTGCAGACAATATTGGAGAGGACCAGGGCGAGGTTTTCGATCCTTTTAAGGCGCTCCGGAGCGAGCGTCTCAGATTGCAAGGTTGTCGAGGCAAAGATATCAGCGATCCGGTTCAAGCTGAACTTAATGGAGAACTTTGCAGTGCGTGCAGCGACTTTGTCTGGAAGGTCCGTTTTGCTAAGTTCCGTTTGGATCGTTTTTTTGTTGTCGTAGGGCTTTTTACCGATGTAGAGCTCGCTGTTTGCCATCTTCTGGAGGTGGTCGATCATCTGATTGCGGAACGGCGCTCCATTTTCAGCGAGTTTTTGAACGAGGTTCTGTTTGTATTGGACAAGCTCTTCTGGTTGCATTGGGTACATTTTAGCGACGAGGTTGCCAAAGTGCTCGGCAAGCTGCTGATCGGTAAAACTGAAAATGCTGGAGCGGAGGATCTCGTCGGAGCCTGCGATCAGTTCGACGTTGGCCTTGGGTTTAAGAGGGTTGAACATATTGGCGAGTGTGAAGAGGGCCTTGCGGGTGTCATCGAGCTTTGCAGTGTAGGTGGTAAGGCCTAGCATGAGGTAGTCGGCAGTTTCCATGTCCATGCCGACACTTTTCAACTTGGGCTTTACCGCTTCTTTGACGAAATTGCGGACCTCTTGGATAAGGTGGGCGTCTTGGGTATCGATGACAAGCATGAAGTCGATATCAGTGCCGGCAG
>JAFEGU010000013.1 GCA_018239725.1 Verrucomicrobiota bacterium
GACCTCTTGGTCATCCGCGGCAGGATCGACGATTCTGCAGCAAGGCCTTTACAAGATGGGGAAGCGAAGCTGATCGGCGGCGGCGCAGAAAACATTGTGTACCGGCTCAGCAACGGCTCGATCGTTAAAATTCCCCATGAGAATTTGGACACCGACTTCATCGCTGTTGTGAAAAACTTCCTTTTGAAAAACCAAAAAGAGATGTCCCTGCATGACCAGCAGGATAAATTGATCACCTCTAGCTTCATCAACCAACTCCTGACATCGCCGCGTATCAGCGGCTACATCCCCCACTTAAGAAGCTGGAAAGACCTGAACATTTTCGTCATGAAGATCATCACATCGATTGAGAACAAAAACTACAAATCGATGGGCTACGAGACAGCCGGCCGACTAGGTAAAGACCTGGTTATCCCTTTCCGCTTTGTCAAAGAACCGTTCACGATCAGCGTCGATGGAAAAGAAAAGACGTTTACAGAAGAGGATCATGTCAAGCAGTCTGTGTTTGCCAAAGGGGTCTTTAAAGACCGCTTTTTAAGCGTCATCAATTCTACTGCCAGCAACCCTGAAAAAGCAGCACAGATCAAACAATTGATCGACGAAGGCCTCGGCCTCTTCGACCAACTCTGGGTCAGAGGGCTCTTCGATCTCGATACCAACTTCATGTGCGACACAGGCTATTATCCCGACAGCAAGGGCATTGAAAAGCTCATGGTCTTAGACCCCGGCGAATTGATCGACGACACAAGCCTCTTCGACGTCTCAGTTGCCCGCACGCAGGTTGAAAAGCGTTATGACTACATCGAAATGGAGATCTTTTTACGCGCTCTTCCTCCTGAGTTCAAAGCAGAAGTTCTCGACTACTACAAACAGAAGATGCATGCGTTCATCGACCGCGTCGAAGAAGATTTGCAGAAGCCAAGCGACAAGCGGGACTTTGGAAAAGAGCAGCGCGCGCAAGGAGCATCGCCATCTGATTTCGCAGTTCCATTCGACTCTTCCTTGACCCTTCCTCCAGCAAAAGAGAGCGGACAGACAACCGGACAGAAGAAACGGGAAGCCCTTGAATTGAGCCGCAGCGGCTATCAGATGCCATTTTCTCTAACAAGCCATGCTCCAACTCCTGAAAGCGCTCCTGTTACAGTCCCATTTATCCACTTGGTCCCAGAAATGGGTGATTATCCGACCCCGAAATTAGAGACGGAAGCGCGCCTTCCGACGCCAGTTGGGTGCATCGGCCCAACATTGGAAGCCGTCCAAGAGCACAGCCCTGAGGTCTTTACTGAGCCTCAATCCAAACTGATCGTCCTCGATGCGGGAACAGCGACACGCTCTTCCTTGCTCAAATACAGCGAAAAAAGCTCTTCGAAAGGGAGCATTGAAGTGGGAGGCGTTCCCCTTTACCAGCGAGCAGCTGCATCTGTTCAGGGGCTCGTCCAAAGCAAGTTGCCGGAAGGCTATGTCGTCCTCACCTCCAGCGACGATCTCATCGAGCTATCAGAAGAAGACCAAAGCCGGATTGCCGCCTACTTTGATTCATCCCAAGGACCTGTCCCTGGGCTTTTCTGGTTTGATTTACCTGATGCAGGCAGCCAGTTCTTCCCATTGACTGTCGATGGGACCTACAGGTTTTTCAAAGAGCATGCCCAGCTTCCGCAAAGAGCGGAAGGGTTCTTCTCCGAAGTGCCGATCACCAAAGGTTTTATCCGCAACAATCGGGTTGCCCAAGTTTTCAGCGGCATCTTCAACGCAACAGATGCCCTGATGCAAAGAAGAGCGCAGCCAGTCGCTGCTTCTGAAGGAAGTTCTTCATCAATGCCCCAAGTTCCCGGTGTTTCGGCAATCAGCGACCTCTACGGACAGTTTGTGGTCTACAACGCAGCCGAGCGGTTTGGCGGTATGAAGACCCCTTTCATGCTCATATTCAGCAAAGAGTTCCTCAACGATTTTACGAATGAAGCGCTTCCGCTGATCCCTGACTACACCTATACGCACATCACCTGGGAAAACATCCTCCTTCGAGGAATTAAGGCAGATAAGCAGATGTGGATGCAGATGGGCAAACCTCCTCAAATGGACAGCAAACAGTGGGAAAACCTCTGGGACAAGATCCAAGAATTAAAGGCAAGGCACCATATCAATACGCAAGATCCTGCACAAAATGAAGCGCGCGTCTTCCAAGGCAATTGGCAAAACTTCGACGATCCCCATGCAGCGTTCCGCTACGTCCAAGGGGCTTACTCTGAAAAGATGGGCCATACGTTCCGCGCAGGTCCAGTGCAAATCGTAAGCGACCAGCCTTTGACAGGGGAAACCAAAGTCCGCTCTTCGGTCCCAGGCTCTATTGCCCTAATGAAGTCGGAACTGCATGGAAACGTCGAGCTGACCGGCGCCGAAGGCCGAACAGCGAAGACCCATGAAGTTGCCGAAGTCCTTTTCTATAATGTCAACCTGCCTGCAGGAAAGACCCTCTTTGTCCCTTCCAACCACTTGGTTGTCGGCATCGATGGGGAGATCTTCTCGATCCGGATGGGAAAGATGTCCAAACAAGAGCTTAAGGCGCAGATGGTCTACCGCTACGATGGTAGCGGCCGTCCAAGCCCGTTCATGAGCTACAGCGACTTCACGAAGAAGTTTGGAAGTATGCAGAAGTATACACAAACAACATGAAAAATCGGTTTTTGACTACGTCGGACAGCCACTAAATTTGAACCCGCCTGCATCGCCCAACTTATTCAAGTTGAGCTGCTTCGGCGCCAGCACAGCTTGGTTCAAATTTAGGGCGCCTCCTTGTCAAACTCCCGATTTTTCATATTGTTTGTGTATTGATTGCCTATTTACCGAAATAATGATTCTGATAGAGTGTGCAATTTTTGAAGGTTGCATTAGGTCCCCATGTTCCGGTTGGCTTTATTATTGCTTTCATTGCTGATCTCGTCTGCAGCATATGCCGCGTCTCCATCCATCCTCTATTTGACATGGACGCATGATCCTGCAACCACGATGACGGTCCAATGGCATTCCGATAAAGATGAGCCGCAGTCTGTAGTCTTATACCACCGGATCGGCGAGAAAACTTGGAAGAGCAAAGAAGGGGTATATAACCCGCTGCACTCAACAGATTACATCGCCCATACAGTAGAGCTCGATCACCTGGCGCCAAACACCGATTATGAGTTCATGTTCCCCGGTAAAAAGAAGACGTATAAGTTCCGGACCATGCCGCAAGAGCTTGACCGTCCCATACGTTTTGCCATCGGAGGAGATGCCTATTTTTATCTGAACATCTTCCGAAGGATGTGCGCCCAGGTCGCTGCGCGAGATCCCGATTTCGTCGTTGTTGGAGGCGATATTGCCTATACGAACGGACGCCGCTCGGTCTTCCAAACGCAAAACTGGGAGATCAACCGATGGAGGACATTTCTTCGGGAGTGGAAAGTCCAAATGGTGACCTCCGATGGGAGGCTCATCCCGCTTATTCCTGTTGTTGGAAACCATGATGTCAAAGGAACCCAGACAGATCCGTTTACCAACGAGCTGTTCTTCTATGAGATCTTCACTTTTCCCCAAAAAAATATCCCCTATCGAAACATCGATTTTGGCTCCTATTTAAGCTTGTCCCTTTTGGATACGGGGCATACCTATCCGATCGGCGGCAAGCAGACAGATTGGCTGGCAGGTACGCTTTCCGAAAGGGAGAACTTCGCCTACAAATTTGCCGCCTACCATGTCGGCGCCTATCCTTCCGTCTATCCCTACAACGGCTCAGCTCCCCGTCAAATCCGCGAGAATTGGTGCCCTCTTTTTGAGCAGTACCATCTGAATGGGGCCTTTGAGCACCATAGCCACACATTTAAACGGACCCATCCGATCAAACAGGAGAAAGTCGATCCGAACGGGGTCGTCTACTTTGGAGATGGTTCTTGGGGAGTTTCACCCCGAAAGGTCAAGAACGCGAAAATGTGGTACATGTTAAAAGGCGAGCAGGAGAATGCGGTCTTTATTATTACACTTGATCAGCACATGGGCGCAGTAGAGGCCATTTCAATCGATGGCAAGGTGATCGACGCCACGGTGACCTACCCTAGCTCCAACTTCGTTTCCTTCGATGAAAGCCGCCTATTGCAATACCGCTAGATCGCTTCTACGGATTCTCTGGAATGGTGTTGTTGTATGACTGCGTATGCCCTGTCTGCAATGTCCCCAATATTCGTAAAGCCGAAATCGGTGCGCCCTGCTGCTTCAGCTGCGCGCTGCATGACATAGTACCCGCAGTCGACCTTATTGAAGATCGATTGGTCGGAATAGAGCCTTCCTTGATTATGATAGGTTAGATCGACCCGTTTGGCGTTACCTTCCGACAAGGTGTTGAAGACAGTATTAATGACCCCTTCCACATTTTGGGTGTCCTTTGAATACTGGATAATTTGCGATGAGCTGACGCCTCTTCCTTTTGGGTCGTAGTACTCGACCTCATAAGAATTGTTGTCTTTTTTTGACACAGTGAGCATGACAATGTGGTTCTCCACGCTTCCGCCGCACAAGAAGTGCCAAATCATGCTAACGAGGTAATCGATCCTGGCGCTCACCGTATTCAAGTGTCCGCCGTTTCTTACGAAACTCGTGTTGAAGCCTTCGATGATGATCGGAACGATCAGTTTTGTTTTGCTGCCATCGGTTTTGAATTCCTCGACAGCTTCTTCATACGGATCCTGATCGGAGGTCAAACTTTGCGAATAGGTTGTTTTTGCGCAGCTGATCTCAGGGTGATCATTTCTGATGGCATCGAGAAAAACCTCGACGCAAGACGGCCCTAACGTTCCATTGGTCCTTGTAGCTGGATTCAATTGATGGGCAGCGCCTGCATAATTAAGAGTGTCAGGATTAATTTTTAAACTCATATTATCTCCATTCGATCTTTATTATTTAGTTATAATTATACTTAATTATGATTATTATGAGAATGAATATTTGCTTCGTAAGCTGTTTTAATTTAAAGTGTTCAGTTATTTAATAATTTAATGAAATGCGGATGCGATGGCGCCCTGTGGAAAAGATTAAATATTAATGGTTTGCGAAAAGCATTAAGAAAGTAATGATTACCGGACGGGATTGCTCAAATGGATATTTGATGGTATGCCGCAACCGGCCAGGTTTTGTGAATTTCGATTTGTCAAGAGGGTGTCAAATCCATGAGCCTATCCGCAATGTAGAGAAAAAATTTGGGAATCTTTTTCTCCCTACATTGCGGATAGGCTCATCCGCTTGGGCTCTCCAAAGGAAGTATTATGGAGATTGTCCTTGAGCAGCTCTGGAGTTAAGTGACGTTCTCATTCAGAGAACGGGCCATGTCACACTTCAGTTGCACCAATGAGTTTATAAAATACTTCTTTTGGCGTTTTCCATCCTAGTGTTTGTCTAGGCCTTTCATTCAGCCAGTCCTGTACTTGTTTGATTTTCTCTCTAGA
>JAFEGU010000140.1 GCA_018239725.1 Verrucomicrobiota bacterium
AAGTCACGGAAGCTGTGATCACCGTTCCTGCTTATTTCAACGACTCCCAGCGCCAGTCGACAAAAGATGCCGGAAGGATCGCAGGGCTCGATGTCAAAAGGATCATCCCTGAGCCAACTGCAGCAGCGCTCGCTTACGGCCTCGATAAGCAGCACGACAAGAAAATTGCCGTGTTCGACTTAGGCGGCGGGACGTTCGACATCTCGATCCTCGAGATCGGCGACGGCGTATTCGAAGTGCTTTCGACCAACGGCGATACCCACCTAGGCGGCGACGACTTTGACAATGCGATCCTCCACTGGATGCTCGATGAGTTCAAAAAAGAGCACGGGATCGACCTCAGCAAAGACAAAATGGCCCTGCAGCGCCTGCGCGATGCAGCGGAAAAAGCAAAGATCGAGCTTTCAGGCACTCAGACAACGGAGATCAACCAACCGTTCATCACAATGGACGCCAGCGGCCCTAAACACTTGCAGCTCACAATGACACGCGCTAAGCTCGAGACGCTTGCCCATGATCTGATCGAACGGACTGTTGAGCCTTGCCTCAAGGCCTTAAAAGATTCCGGCCTTTCTAAAGAGCAGATCGATGAGGTCATCCTCGTCGGCGGTATGACCCGCATGCCGTCCGTTGAGCGCAAAGTCAAAGAGATCTTCGGAAGAGAGCCTCACAAAGGGGTGAACCCAGACGAAGTTGTCGCCATCGGCGCAGCGATCCAAGGGGGCGTTCTTGTCGGCGACGTCAAAGATGTCCTTCTCCTCGACGTTATTCCGCTCACTTTGGGAATTGAGACGCTTGGCGGGATCTTGACCCCGCTGGTCGAAAGGAACACAACGATCCCAACGCAGAAGAAGCAGACCTTCTCCACAGCCGCTGACAACCAGCCCGCTGTGACGATCGTCGTCCTGCAAGGGGAGCGCAAAATGGCGAAGGACAATAAAGAAATTGGCCGTTTCGACCTCACCGACATCCCTCCTGCTCCACGCGGCATGCCTCAGATCGAAGTTGCATTCGACATCGATGCTGACGGGATCCTCCATGTTTCTGCAAAAGACGTCCAGTCTGGAAAACAGCAAAAGATCCGGATCGAAGCTAAATCTGGCCTCAATGAGTCTGAGATCCAGAAGATGCTTAAAGACGCCGAAGAGCATGCCGATGAAGACAGAAAGCGCAAAGAAGAGATTGAGACCCGCAATGAAGCGGACGCTCTTTCATTCCGCGCGCAAAAAGCCTTGAACGAATACAAGGACAAACTGCCTAAAGATGTTGCCGACGATGTGCAATCCAAGATCGATGCGGTGAAAAAAGCTCTTGAAGGGAACAACCCCTCTGAGATTAAAGCCGCGCATGATGACCTCAACAACCACATGCAAAAGATTGGAGAAGCGATGCAGCGCCAAGGCGGCGGAGCTGAACCTCAACCTGAATCCCCATCAGGCCAAGGGCAAGGGCAACGCTCCTCAGCTAAAAAGGATAAGCCGGACATCGAAGAAGCAGAAGTTGAAATCCTCGATGACGATAAGAAAGACTAACTCAAACTCTAGTTAGCTTTTCTTACCTAAGATAGAAGCCCCTAATTATTAGGGGCTTCTTTTTTTTATTAAATAAAATACTAAAATTGAAAATATTCTCCGAAACAAGATATAATTAATCAAAAATAAATTGGGGAATTTATGTCATCATCAATTTCTACAACAGACAGTAAGAAGCATTATCTTCGCAGCCACGCTGAGCCGAAACCAAGCTTGCAAAGAGCTATTACGAAAAGTAAATTTCATCAACCGGAGAAATCATCCAAACCCCTCCCTCTGAAATTCAAAACTCTCGCAGCCAATACAGGTGAGGATCACGGGCGAACGAAAACTAAATCCTTTCTTAAGAAACGAAAGGCAGAATCGGATACGGAACAGAAAGTCGAAATGGTTGCCAATCCTAGTAAAAGACCTTGCAGGCGCAAAAAATTATCCTGCATGCTAAATGATTCTGCCATTACTGAAGCTACCGTGTTAAAACAATTTATTCCTCAAACGGATGAGCCTGTTCCCAAAGTCTTGAAAAAAAGAAAATCGGAAGAGCCTCCAACGCCTCCCGCTCTTGACGATTACGACCCAACATACTTTGAACGTTTTGACATCCAGGTCGATGTGGAATATACAGCAACAATGCACGTTGATCCTTCCTGCACCGCAGAACTGAAAAAATGCTGGAAGAAGCTCGATCATGACAGCAAACTTGAGAATGATGCCAGTTTAGATCCAACAGATCGGGAATCGCAGCGCTATATCGCCTGTATCAAGGGAAGCAAGGAAAATGGGATCGACCCTTGGACAAAACGATACGAAGTGCAGTGGATCAGTCCCGAGGTGGGCTATGGACTTTTTGCTAAGACGAGCTATAAGAAAGATGAAGTCATCGGCGTCTATGCAGGAGATCTGACCTCCCATGTAGACGATCAAGAATATGCCTTCGAATGGCCCAATACCCCCTACGAAAAAGCAAAGATTTCCATCGATGGACGGGAGCGGGGAAATGCCACCCGTTTCATGAACCATGCTCCAGAGAAAATCAATAAAAAATCAAACCCAGCATCGAATGTCAGCACTGTGGAGTTTTTTTACAAAGGACTTCCCTACATCATTTTTATAGCCAGGCG
>JAFEGU010000141.1 GCA_018239725.1 Verrucomicrobiota bacterium
ATCATCTCCAGTGTTAATAATAGTAAAAATGTAATCTTCATTTTTCCGTCTAACTTCATACACAATAGCATGTCTTTTGGTGCCGCCTGATAAAAGCAGGGCCTCTCCATCTTTTAATTGTTCGATTTGCTTTCGAACTTTCTCAGCGGTTTCTTGCGGTTTGACCCGTTGGTCACGTTCAAGTTGCGTCGCATTTTCTAAGCTATTGGCACAAGCCTCTAAATGCTTTATTTCCTCTTGAGGCAAGCGCTGGCGATTCTGTTCTATAAATTCCTCAATTTCCTTCTTCATGATTAGATTTTCACAATCGCTCCAACCTCCTGGAAGCCACTTAGAATCTGGATGTAAATCAGTCCTCGAATCTAAGACAACGCCATAAAATCTGTTAACAGTTTGCAATTTTGTCTGCATTTCAAGCTCTTTTTCGAGAATTTCAATCTGTAAAGCTTCTGAAATTTCTTGCCTTCCTGCCATCGACGTTTCGAACTCTTTGTATTGTTTTAAAAGAGTGAGCGTTGAATTGTATTGATCCAAGGTTATCTGGAACTCAGACTGGAACGTTTGCTGGAAGGCAGGATCTGTAAGGAATATGATCTCCTGTTGAAGTTTTGCCTTTTCCCCGAGCAGGTTCAATTTTAACGAGAGAGTGTCTTTAATTTCTGCAATGGCGGGGAGCTTGTCGCGTCCGCTTGCTTGCGCTTCTTTGAAAAAGAGGCTTCTTAAAAAGTCATCGGATTCGCTGATCAAACTATCGAAGTCATTTACGCTATTTTGAGCAGATTCTAATTGATGCTTACTATGAGAAGTTTGATCAGTTAAGGGTTCTGAACTTTGCTCCGGTCTTGTAAGCTGTATTTCAAGCCCATGGTATTGATCGAGGCAGAAGACCGTAGATTCGTACTGGTTCATTGTTTCTTTGTGATCAGACTGGAATGTTTGCTGCAAAACAGGGTCTGCAAGGAACATGATCTCCTGTTGGAGCTTTGCTTTTTCCCCGAGCAGGTTCAATTTTAATAAGAGCGTGTCTTTAATTTCTGCAATTGCGGGCAGTCCCTTCTCTTGGACCTGCTGGGAATAGTGTTCTTCTATTTGATCGCAACTTTTTATGCGTTCATTTATCAAAGAGATCATCCCTATTTTCTCTGAAATCAATTCATGTCGATAGGATTCAATGGATATGTCTTTTAATTGAGAAAACCTGTTGATTACGTGTTTGTTTAAGACCAGCGAGTCATTCATCGCTTGCCGGATATTTAAAACCTGCTCATGACTCCGATAGGCGAGAGGAACAATTCGATCTAGTAATTCAGCTTTTTTTTCTAATAGTCGACCTTTCAAAGCGAGCAGTTTTAAAATCTCATCAATTTTGCCAGGTTTATCGCAAACGGGAGCATTTTTGAAGTGTTGATAATCGGCATTAATCATTTGGTCGCAGTCGTTGATCAATTGGTCGAATTCGTCGATTTGATTTTCCAAATTTTGAACATCGGAAGATGAAGTTAAACCCGGTTGCGTTTGGTGAACGCATTCATGTTGAGCTGAGTCGTCCAAAGTGATTTGTCTTTGCATCAAAGAGGGAGCTTTGGGTGTGTGTGAAGCGGATGAGATTGAATGTTGAACGATTTCTTGCAGGGCTGGATTTGACCCTTCATCCTGGCTCCAGCCATCTTGAGCAATGGGGTTGTCTGTTGCCATTTTAGTTGTTAGATTTTTAATTTCTGGATTAAATCCAAGCGTCATTATATTAACTCCGATATTAACTTATTATTTCAACTTAATTTTATAACTGTTTTGTAAAGTTTTGATTAATTTTTTGAAATTTCAGATAAATTGAACAAATAAATGCAGGTAAGTTGGGTTGGAGCTAGCCAATGAAATAAATGAATGGAAATAAAGATCTCTGAAAATTGTCTGTAACAAGCTAATAATCAATTAGATGAAACAGCAAAGCCTATCTTGCGGCAGGTTAGTAAGGGGGGATAATGCCTTTTCATGGCATTTGACCAGATGGGCCTAATTCAGTTCGGCTTTGTCTATATGACCGGAAGGCTTTGAAGTGCTGAAAGAATCAGCCCCTACCGCTTCTGGCTCCATCTAAGATCTAAAGGCCTTGCGCTGTAAAAGCGCAAGGCACCTTCTTTTGCAAGGCTAGAGGGGCGCTAAAAGCCGAGGTCTAAGATCTCTTAAAGTCTTCCTCTGAAGCATAAGAGGCCGATAACTATTAGTTAGAGCTTGGGCTGCAATGGGTTAAGTCCTGTTCTTTATGGGAAGCGTTAACCAAAGCCCAAGCTGTCAGAGCTTTCCAGCGTTGTTGCCGGTTAGTCTCGAGCTGATCGATCTTTCCTTGGTCTTCGCCGGCAGCTTCTAGCTCTTCGTAGTTTTCCTCTTCGATTTCTCCGCAGCGATCTGGATATTGAGCTCTAAGGGCAGCTCTCCAATCTTCTTGCTCTGATAAGAAGGCGCATACCGCTTCTTCATCTTGTTGTTGCTTTTCCACATGCTCAGCCGCTGTATTGAGATCTGTGTCTGTCAACGCGCTGCAACGGAAGTAGAGCATCTCTTGGACGTCGATTTTGAGCCCTAACCGTTCGCGAAGCATGATCGGATAACCGAGGTAGACCTCGATCTCGTCAAAAAAGTTGAGAGTTTCTGTCTTTTTGCGGGCGATCTCTTCGAGCATTTGGACGGGCCAAACAGTCTGGACCAGGAATTGGCTTAAAGGTTGGAGCTCCTTGATCTGACACAATCGAGCTGCAATGCCAACATGCAAGATGGAAAGGGCGACCCGGTCGCCGCATGTTTTGGCCGCGCCGTCGATGATCATTAAGAATTTGTCTCTAAAGGAATCATTGTCATTTGCTTGTTGAAGATAGCCGACGATTTGGTTGACGAAGGCCTTTTGGAATTCTCCTTTTCGCTTGTAATCTGCAGTATCAGACAATCTGCTAAGCCAGGAACGGATCGTTCCTTTTTGCTCATCGCTTAACGCATCGAGTTTGGGAAAATCCTTTGCATCTTCTCCTAGAACGGAAAAGAGTTCAGCGATCAGCGTCTCTAGAGATTTGAGCTCTCCATTATGCTGGTGTTCCATGTGGTCCATTCCGAAGCTAATGCGAGGACCTTCATAGTTATCTGCATTGCAGGCTTCACGCAGGTTGAGGAGAACACGTTCCGATAGCCCGGTTTCTCCGATGTTAACCGTACAGTTTCTAGGCAAGGCAAGCAATTCATTGGGCAGGCCTTGCAAAGTATAATTTCGTCTTATGTCCAGGTCCCTTAGTTTCTGAAGTTGTCTAATTTCAGAGGGAAGATGTGTCAGCCGATTAGATGATAGGACCAGATGCTCTAAATTCTGAAGCTGTCCAATTTCAGGTGGAATTGATCCGATCTGGTTCTGCATGAGGTAGAGCCATCTTAAATTTCGTAACTGTCCGAATTCGGGAGGGATTGACGTGAGGTTTTGCTTAGCAAGATGCAGATATTGCAAACGCGAGGTAAAAGGATGTCGGTCAAAAATAGAAGGGAGTGTTTTTAAACCTGCTTGAACAAGCACTAATTGGGTTGTATTTTTATTTGTAAGAAATTCATTAATAGACCTTCGAGCCCTTTCTCTGTCTTCGCCAGGTTCAGCGGCTATAACCCAGTCATTGATGATTTTCTGGAGTTCTGGGGTCAGATCGCCTAGTGTGTCATCCAATGCCCGGAGTAGATAAGGCACATTCTCGGCAGCTTGATGATCTTGCCAATTAGACTCTATCCTATTTGAAAGATATGCTTGTCGCCGTACGTTCCTATCAACCAGATTTCTCTGCGATTGGTCCAAAGATTGTAATGAGTCCAATGCGACGATATGCACAGCTTTTTGTAGCGCTGGTTGAGAATCGAATGCATGCATTTTTCCATAGTCAGCCTCAGAAGATTGTCCCGATACCCCTCCAATGATGTCGAAGATTTTTTGGCGGAGGCTTTCGGGTAGAGCATTTAAGCTTTCTTCTTGGAGGCTGAGGTCATTGCAGTCATGCAACCTTAATAGATGTTGATAGATTGTTAATGAGGATTGTTGGCTCGAAGAGCTTGATGATTCTGCTGACATATTTTATCACCTTTTTTGGTTTTTATTAAAATAATTTGATTCGACATAAATTATATTTAATTAATATTAATATTTTATTAAAATTTAATTTTATTTTGATATTTTCGATGTTATTCAGTTTTTGTTTGTTGAAATGCTTTTGTGGTTTGTAACAGTTTTGTAAACTATTATTTTTTAAGCTTTGATGATTAGGCGTTTAACGTAATTAAAGCCTGAATGTTATTGAAGGTGCTTCTATGGCAAGACCCGAATCTTAAGGTCTGAGAAAAAGCGATGACAGAGAGGGTTGGTTAGCTAAATTTTTTTTGAATTTCAGCGATGGCAGAAGCGGTCTCGTGATCAAATTGATCGAGCCGCTGCTGGACCTGTTTGACGCTGGACATCACTGTGGAATGATCGCGTGAGAAAACAGCTCCGATCTTCATGAATGGCAAATTGAGCTGTGTCCGGCAAAGGTGCATGGCAAGTTGGCGGGGCAGGGCAAACTCTTGGGCGTGCGATTTTCCTAAGATATCTTCGGTGCGGATGCCAAAGTAGGCAGCCGCAGCAGCGATGATCTTCTGCGGAGTGACGGCTTGAACTTGTTCCGATTCGATCAGATCCTTGAGGAGCTCTTCAGCCATACGCCGGGAGATGGGGTGACTCTGTGTCTTTCCGGAAAGGTGGGTGCGCAGGATCAGCGCTTCCAAAGCTCTACTGATCGATGGGAGGTTGGCAGGAAAGGATTCGATGATGAAATCAATGGCTGCTGTTTCTAGAGGAGTCTGCATCCGATGGCTCCTTTTAATCAGCACTTCCCGTAGTTCATTTTTTTGCAGCTTTTCCAAGTGGAGCTGGATTCCCCATTCAAATCGGCTGATCAACCGTTGTTCGATCTCTTCTAAAAGAGAAGGGGCTGCATTGGAACTCAAGATCAATTGCTTGCCCGACATGTGGAGCGCATTGAATGTGTGGAAAAATTCTTCCTGCGTGGCCATTTTCTTGGCTAAAATATGGATGTCATCAAAGAGAAGTACGTCCACATTTCGATAATGTTTGCGAAACTGCTGCATCTCTGAGCTGCGGATTGCAGCGACGACATGGTCGGTAAAGGTCTCTGCACGGACGTAAAGGGCTTTTAAGCCCCGTTGCTGAAACTCTTGGGCAAGCGCCATCAAAAGATGGGTCTTTCCCGTTCCGGCATTCCCGTATAGGACGATCGGATTAAATGAGCCTAAGCTGATCTTCGAATGGGCAATTTCATCGATAAGACGAAAGAGAAGGAGATTGCTCTCTCCTGCGACAAACTGGTCCAGAGTGTAGTTGGGATCGAGCGCATCCTTTGAAAGGGTGAAAGTTGGCTGCTGAGGTTTTTCGATCTTCTTTTTTAGAACAGGGCTTTGCGTCTCTTGAATACAGGTGACATGAACTTTAATGTTCCTGTTATTGTTATTGACGAAGCCCTGTTTGATCAGCGGACGGACATGCTCTTCAAACCAGAGGGCTTGGAAAGAGTCTTTGGCCTCTAGGTAGAGGTTCCCCGAATCAAAATGGACCACCCTTAGCGGGCGGAGCCATTTATCAACAGACTCTTTTCCAAGATCTTTCTCGTGGGAATCGAGAAAATCAAACCATGCTTGCATGTTCTGAACTGTTTTTTAAGTTTTAACGATAGCCTTTTCTTGGACCATCTTACGGTTCATGAACCATTGTTGTAAGATCCCGAGGGCCATCGAAGAGAGCCAGTAGATGTTCAAGCCAGATGGGAAGTGGTAGAACATCACGGTGAAGACGATGGTCATGATATTGCCCATCATCTTTTGCTGCTTTTGCTGGTCTGTCATCATCGCAGGGTCTTTAGGTGTAGATGAGCTGAACCGCTGCTGCACCCACATGACTGCACCCAACAGGAAGGGGAGGAGGTGGAAATCTGTTCCGAAGAAGATGACCGGATAGTTCCAGCTAAACAGGACGTCTGGCGCTGTTAAGTTGTCGATCCATCCAGGGATAAAGCTTGCTCCGCGGAGCTCGAACATCGATTTTAACAGATCGAACATCCCGATTAGGAAGGGAAGTTGGATCAGCAAGGGAAAGCATCCTGTCAGCGGGTTAACCCCTTTTTCACGATAGAGGTTCATCACCTCCATCTGGGCGCGCTTCGGATCTTTTTTGTGTTTTTCTTGGATAGCGGCAACTTTGGGAGCGACCTCTTGCATACGCAGGGTTGACTTGATCGACCAAGCGTTGAGAGGATAGAGCATGATTCTAAGAGCGATCGTCAATAGGATGATCGAAATTCCCCATGAAGAGGTGATCTGGTAGAAGAACTTCATCAAGACGAAGAGGAATCTTGCAAAAGGCTCGGAAATAAAGGTGAACCAGCCATGGAAGCTGAGCGCCGAGATGTAGCTCGGGTTGTAGCCGGTTGCAGGGTCGGAATAGGTTTGATCGACCTTTGCTAAAATCGCATCTTCGAAAGGACCTGCGTAAACAAGGAACTTCATTGTCTGCGCTTTTAATGGCAGCTGTAGTTCGTAACCAGGATATTTTGTTGCAGGGTAGAGCTGGTACTGGGCGTCGACCAAAGTCAGGCGTGTTGGGTCGAGGTTGCCAGGAACAATGCTTGCACGGAAGCCTGCTCCGATCTCTGTCAGAGGATCAATGATCAGTCCCATAAAACCGTTTGAATTGCAGATCCAGTCTGGGTAGATCGAAGAAACAGTTGTCGTTTCTTTAGGTAAAGAAATTTGTTCAATGACCGCTTTCTGGTTGCTACGGATCATCCGGTATTTGAGGGTTGGAGCCGGGTTGCCAGAGATCAGTTCTACTTCTGGTACGCCGGATGTCATCCATACGTTGCGTGCATCTCCTTCGATGCGGACAGTCAGTTCGACGCAATAGGGGGAATCAGAGGGGTCTTTAGAGAAGGTGTACGTCTTGACAATGCGGCGCTGCGATTGGACTAGTTCGAACTCGATCAAGTTCTTCTCTAAGCGGGTGACTTGGTAGGACTGGTTATTCAAACTTCCGTCATCGGCAAGGATGTTCAAAGCGTAGTAACGGGGGGCGTTCGGGAATGCGACACCGCCTTTAGGGCCCATGATCGAGCGGCGTAGGAGGGGATAGTAGCCTCCCAGTTTGCCTTCAGCTACCGACTCAACGCCTGCGCCGCGGTTGATCTGATACGGCATGGCAGGGTAGTGGTCGTTGTAAGGGAACTCTTTAAGCATGACCCGGTCGAACTCGATAGGACGGACAGGGCTGTCGGGGAACTCTTTGCTGGCCAGGGGAAGGTTGATCTCTGCCAGGGCGCCGCCGATATTCGAAAAGACGAGCTGCTGGTAGTCGTTTTCGATGACGAAGAACTGCTCTTTTGAGCTCTTGGGAAGAGCTGCGGGGGCCGCAGGCGCCTCTTGTGCCTGAGCTTGTTGCGTCTGCGGTTCCTCGATCTTCTTTTGCGCTATAGCCTGCTGGTTCTTTTGATCGCCTGAAGAACTAAACCATTGGTTGACAAAGAAAAGCCCAATTGTGAGCGCGACAACAAATATCAAAGAGCGTCTGTCCATGAAAAAAAACCTTGAATTAGTTGAGGGAATAGCAAAGCCGCCAAAACGAGTTTTGCCGCTGCCTCAGTTGAAAAGGACAGATTTTAACAGATAGGTAGAAATATTACCAATAGAACTGCGCTCCGCCTCTTCCGTGCAGGAAGAGGGGGAGGCAAGTAGGATATAAAATAAAGCTTAGAACCTAGGCTCGATCAGAGCGATCGTGCCCGGTTGCATTTTGCGGTTATCGCCGCCTTCCCAATGAACCTCGCCATTGCTGTCTTTGCGGACGAGTTTAAAATCAAACTCGCTGGCAGCCTTGTCCGTTTCCCAGA
>JAFEGU010000142.1 GCA_018239725.1 Verrucomicrobiota bacterium
GTTTTTCGGCTGTCCCTAAAATGATCACCGTATAAGAACGGGATTGCATGATCTTATTAAATGTAATCGGAACTAGTTCAGATGCCATCTCTGCAGAACTCCTCTTTCCGAAATCGTATATATTATTCTGCGGCCACTTGAAAGTTGGGGGTTTGCCTTCGACGTCGGCAAATTCTTCAGCCTTCAACTGTCAGCACTATAGAGTCTCTCTTAATTGCTATATCTAAGATTTGATGACAATTTGTCCATCAAAAAAGCCGATGATGACCCTTCCAGCTAGATGGAAGAAGAACCCAGTGTCGACGACGCCAGGTATATGCATGAGCGCTTCGTGGTCCTCTTCAGGATTGTTCCGAGGCTCGTTGAAATGGATATCGATGATCTGGTTGCCATTGTCTGTGACAAAAAGGGAATTGTCCGCATTTTTGCGAAACTCGCCATGGTAGCCTAGGTTTGCAATCCTTCGAAGCGTAGCATGGGATGCAAAAGAGATCACTTCGACAGGCAATTTGGCTGAACCGAGCTTGTCGACGCATTTCCCTTCGTCGATAATGACGACCATCTCCTTGCTCATGCTCGCCACAATTTTTTCTCGAACAAGGGCTCCGCCTCCTCCTTTGATCATTCTTTTTTGTGGATCGATCTCATCTGCTCCATCGACTGTCATGTCTAACGAGGTGACTGCATCGATATCAAGAAGGGGGATTTTTCCCTTTTTTGCCAGATTAAAAGATTGGAGAGAACTTGCAATCGCACGGATCTTAAGCCCTTCTTGGCACCGCTGCACCAATTTTTCGATAAAGAAATACGCGGTTGAACCAGTTCCTAGGCCGATAAGCATGCCATCTTCGACAAGTTCCGCGGCTTTGTATCCGACTGCTTTTTTGACAGCGTCTCTGGACATATGAACCAAAAAGAATTATAAGATGATGATGTATCTCCAAATGTTTAAGGATGCATGATTACATTACAAGAACTTTCTTCATATTTAGACCAGCTACTGGCTTCTCGAGATTTTAACGATGATTGTCCGAATGGCCTGCAGGTCGAAGGCAAACGGGAAGTGCGAAAAATTGCCTGCGCAGTTTCTGCAAGCGTTGCTGCAATCGAAGAAGCGGTTCGTCTTGGCGCGGATGTATTAATTGTGCATCATGGGATTTTTTGGCAAAAAGACCCATTGCCTGTGATTGGCCCTAAAAAACAGAAGCTTGAAAAACTGCTGACCAATCAGATCTCTTTATTGGGATACCATTTGCCCTTGGATGCCCATCCAAAATTAGGGAACAATTGGAAGGCTGCCTCAGATCTAGGCTGGTCGCAGCTTGAGCCATTTGGTCTTTTTCGAAAAATGGCGATCGGGGTCAAAGGGTGTTTTTCTCCAATGTCCGTTGAAGAATTCCAGAAGGTCCTGGAAAGATACTATGGCCACCCAGCCCATATCGCCTTTGGAGGAAAGAAAGAAGTTTCTTCTTGCGGAATCATTTCGGGTGGCGCGCATTGGAGCATTGTCGAGGCGGCAGAGCAAGGGCTTGATTGCTATCTCACGGGAAGCTTTGACGAGCCTATCTGGGATATTGCCCATGAAAGGGGGGTCAATTTCTTTGCCCTGGGCCACTATGCGACCGAAAGGATAGGGGTCATGGCTTTATCTGAGCACCTCCAAGCCCATTTTAACCTTCCAAGCGCTTTCATTGATCTGACCAATCCTTTTTAGGTCTGATTTCTTTAATTATTGATTATCAGTTATTTGCGTGTTTTCTCTGGTTCTAAGTCATTGGTTTTGTGTTTAATTTGTTTTTATTATAATAATTTTTGACTTTTAATAATTAATTTAATTAAAATATTGTTTGAAAATCGAAACTAAACTAATAAATTGGGGATTAAAATGGCAGTTCAGCCGGTTATTAATAAAGCATATATTGAAAATTTAGCTCACACTTCAGAAAGGAGGCTAAGCCCTGTTGCAGGTCAACGGTTTATTGCAGCCTTAGAGGCAACTTATGGAGAAGATAAAGTTAGTTCAACAACACGCTTCTTATATAAACAGCCTGATTCATCGTTTTCCGGTGTAAAAGAGTTCAAGGATCGCCTAACAGCTGCGATCGTTAACAATGATCCTCTATCTGTTGCTGATCAGAAGTACCTAGCATACATCGCTCAGAATATCGCCCTAGGTGCTTTCAAAGAATAATTGCAATTTAGTTAACATCGATAGCTCGAAAAAATGATTCGCGAGTTGTCGTTTTATAAAAATATAATTGATTATTTAATTTTACAGTTAATTATGTTATAATTGTTCTTGTGTAATATTGTTTAATAAATTTAAGAGGTTTTTTTTGTATGGCAATTCAAAGTAAATTTAATTCAGATGATGCAAGTTATATTGTAGCTCTTGCTACTCCAGAAGGAGCGCGCGCAAGAACACTCTACAAAATGGAAGGTGGCGGATTTTTTTCTGCTCTTAAAAACTATTTTGGTGAAGCCCCAATCCAAATGTATGTGGAATCGCTTTTTAAAGGGGTTGATCCTTCAACCCTACCAGCCCCTAAGAAACGAGTATATGACGCAGTATTCGCGAATGCAGACATATCTGTGAAGAATCAGATTATAATTGTAAATGCTGTCATTTCAAGAATGCCAATTGGTAAAGAGTATATTCAAAACATCCCTCATGCTCAGACGAAGGATCTTGTTGCTGTTGGAGGGACGAAATTTGTTGAAGCTTTATCGGAAACGTATGGATCAAAGGCGGTTCAAAGTGCTAATCAACACTTATTTGCCATGTCCGATTCATCCTATACCGGAGCTAAAGAATTTAAGGAGAGGTACTCTGCCGCAATTCGTCACGATACAGCTCTATCTCCTGCCGATCAAAAGTACGTCCAAAACTACGTTCAATACTTCATATAAAATCATGCTGGGGGTGGCCCACCACTCCCCTTTCCTTTAAGTAAAGTCCCAGATTCTCATTTGTCCATCAGCATACCCAGAAATGAACCGGTCATCCTCAATAGCAACTGCCGTAGCGCTCTGATCTGGGTTTTGCAGTTCTTTAATCCGATCAAATCCACCTGCCAGATTTTTTCTTAACAGGCTAGTTTTAGAATCGGTAGAGGCGATGCAGAGAAAGCCCTCTTTCATCACGATCTGGTTGATCCGATCCGTGTGGACAGCTGGACATGGTATTTCTGCATATTCTTTAGATGGCTGTTTTCTGAAAATCCTCACTTGTCCTTTTAAGCTGCCTGTAATTAGGTAATCCTCATGAGCATGAAGGTAGGTGATCGAATCTGGAAATTGAGTCAGGATGGGCATGTTTTGGATCTCTTTGAGCGTGCCATCTGGTTCCTTGCCAAAGATTTTCAACATTCCGAAAAGGTCGCAAATAAAGAGGTGCTCATCGGTCAAAGAGAGGTGTATAACCCGTTCCAATGCAGGTGTGGCCTCAGTGGGGGAGTAGGCGTAGTCTACCGTTTTATCTTCATTGATTTGCATGATAGCGATTGTGTTATCGTTCCTTAAGACTGCAACTTCATTGGAAAATCGGGCAAATTTTAAAATGCCGGGGATGGTAGCCATATTTACATAGTTGCCGCTTAAATCCTTGCTCCAAATATCGAAATTATGGTTGCTATTAACGAAGAATAGGTGGTCCTTCTGCATTGAGAACTGTCCGATTTTCGATCCATCTCCTGGAAGAACTTGAACTGTATCAAAAGGTTCTTGGAGAGAGGGCTTTCGGAGCAGTTTCAGCGAGCCATCTTCAGTTGGGAAAGCAAGAGTTCCAGTTTCAGGATGGAACTGGATGGAATCGCCGTGGCAGCCGCTGATCGTTTGAACATCGGTATAGATGTGATCAGGATTTCTGGAGCGGACCTTGAGCGTTCCTTCACAATCAGCGGTGAATAGGTAGGGTGTTTGGCGGTGGATGCTGGTGATCCTAGCATCATGGCCTGGCAGGGTTTTTTCTTGGCAAATTCCATGGATCAGGTTTGACTCAATTCGATAAGCTGCTTGATGAACGGGCTTCCATGCGATCATAGGATATGGTGTTACCTTAGAGGCCCGATATGGAAAAGTTCTAGAAAAGAGGTTTTTCCATAAAATGTTGTCATTGGCAAGGCAATATAGGCGGTAGCAGGAAAGAGAAGCGCTTGCGAGGTCTTTTTCTCCAAGGAGCGATAAAATCGGGATGATAATTTCATTAGGACAATCAAGGAGCAGGGAATCCTGTTGTAGATCCGGCTGTTCCGTTTGGGTGGCAGGAACGGAATAAATGGTGTCTAAACTGCTGGTGACTGCTTTCGTTGCCATAGCGGCCTCCTCGTGATATTTATTTTGTTTTCGTTAAAATTACACGATTTTACCATTAACTTGAAATAATCAGAATGGAAATGATGTTTTGTAGTTATCAATTTAATTTAGTTTGTTTTTTTTGTTATTTGTATGTTGTGTTCTCTCTAGGGGTGTCAAAATATTGTTCGATTTGAAGTAAATTCTTAACAGACCTATGATAGCCGATGAGCACTCTTCTTGTCTTGAGCGCTTAAGCTGTAAAAAATTGAATCGATAAATCTGAGGTAGGGTATGTCGCAAACGTTAAGCGAAAAGAAAATGCAGTTGGCAGACGAAAGCCCTAAAACACGCAAAGCGCGGGAAAAGCTCAAGCGCCAGCTGGAAGCGCTTGATAAAAAAATTACTCCGCAGGCCTTGGAGAAAAAGGCGATAGAAATCCATCGTTGGATTGAGCGGCATGCTCAGCAAAGGGTGGTCTTAAAGTCTAAAAGCATCTGTCTTTTTGACGAGAATCAAAATACAGCTGATTTGAGCCAGCGCGTTGTGCTGCTTGCCGAAAAGTTAAAGAAAGATTCTCGTGGATTAAAGGGAAAGTCCGCATCTCAGTTTTACGCTGAGCGCAAGACGACCGTCCAAAAGTAATAATCCGGAAAGACAACTTGAACAATTGGGAATTTGACAAGCTTGCTCCGATTGCTTTTGTCGAAAAATTCTTCCTTTCGCTACACTTTCCCTTTTTTCAAGGAAGCTGAAGTATGTCTAATGTCATTGAGTGTTTAAAAGAAAGGGGGCTTATTGATGCCCTTACAAGTGAAGAACTGATCAAACGCGCTGACAAACCTCTAAAAGTGTATGTGGGATTCGATCCGACCGCGGATAGCCTTCACATTGGAAGCCTTGTTGGGATCGTCTTTTTGAAATGGTTCCAAAAATTCGGACATACGCCAGTGGTGATATTAGGAGGAGCAACCGGACGCATAGGCGATCCTTCTGGTAAAAGTGTGGAAAGGCCTCTTTTGGACCAAGCGGCTATCATCCAGAACGTGGCCAGGATCCGCCGCCATTTTGAAGCGGTCCTCGATTTTTTTCATCCTACCGCAAGACCAGTCGTCCTGAACAATGATCAATGGTTTTCTCAGTTTAACCTCGTCGATTTTTTGCGCGATGTTGGCAAGCATTTTCGCGTTGGGAGCATGTTAGCGAAGGAGAGCGTCCGATCCCGGCTTGAATCAGAAGAGGGGATCAGTTTTACAGAGTTTAGCTATCAGCTGCTGCAAGCGTACGATTTCTACCATCTGAAAATCCAGCATGGGGTGGAAGTGCAGGCAGGCGGGAGCGACCAATGGGGCAATATCACAGCCGGGATCGATTTGGTCCGCAAGCTCTCTGGCGAAGCAGCTTATGGGCTGACCTTCCCTCTGCTGACACGCAGCGATGGAAAGAAGTTTGGCAAGACGGAAGGCGGTGCTATTTGGCTTGCTGCTGACCGGTGCTCTCCCTATCAGTTTTACCAGTATTTTATCCGTGTGCCTGACGCGGATGTGATCAAAATGATGCGCATGCTCACGTTCATGGAGATGAAAGAGATCCGCGAATACGAAGAGATGCTGACCTACAGCGACTATGTCCCTAATACAGTGCAAAAACGCTTAGCTGAAGAAGTTACGCGCATGATCCATGGAGAAGATGGTCTTGCAACTGCCCTTAAAGTCACTGAAAGCGCAGCGCCGGGATCGAAAGCTGTTTTAGATGCAGAAGTCTTTAAAGAGATCTCTCAGGACATGCCGAGCACAGACCTTAAATTTGATGAGGTTGTCGGACAGAAGTTTACCGATGTCGCTGCCCGTATCGGACTGTCTTCAAGCAAGACGGAGGCCCTACGGCTTATCCAAAACGCTGGCGCTTATATCAATAACGAGAAGGTCGAGGATCCTCAGTTCCGGATCCAAGAAGACCTCCTAATTGGGGGGGAGTACTTGCTTTTCGGTTCAGGCAAGAAGAAAAAGATCCTGGTAAAAATTCAGAAATAAAGAGGCGGTTGTAAAACTGCTTCGCGCGGAAAATTCGATGATTTTTCTGGGAAAATGAGTTTTACAAGTGCTTCTTGATTTAATTTTGAGTGAAAAGTTATAGGGAAGGATAGATCCGGTTGCCAGAGCGTGCTGTTTCTTGCGGTCTTTTATATATTTTGAGAAAAAGACTTGCTTGAAAATCAACATGATACAACAATGAGCTAGAAAATGCATGGAGTCTGCCCACTGCGCCTCTGACGAAAAAACAAGGAGTCATTAAATATGGCGACAATCACTAAAAAGAAACTGATTCAAGTGATTTCCCAAAATCGAGGAGTTCATCCAAATGATGTGCGTAATGTCATTCAA
>JAFEGU010000143.1 GCA_018239725.1 Verrucomicrobiota bacterium
ATTTTCATGTGATCTTCTAACATATTAATCTGCAATCGGTTAGGATCTTAAGAATTTTCCGAAATTCGTCTACTTTCTTCTCTATGGAAAGGACCACCGATCTCAACCAGTCCAATCCCAGCCGAAATAGGCTCTTTGACAACCTCCCATGGGCCTTTTCAGCATCTTTTATTATCCCAAATTTATAGGACCAGCAAAAAGCTATAGCCAAGACGAAGAGCAGTTTTTCGATCTTCTCGGGTGCTGTCATATGAGTATCTTCCATCCTAAAACCCCGAGTTTTTAAACAACCAAATAAGTTCTCTATTTCTCACCTTCTTTGGTACAGACCAATAGCGTCCTCACATTCAACATTAGAGACGACGATCATTGACTCTTTCGTACCTTTTGCTTGGGATATGCAGACATAAACCAGATGTCCCCAAATGAGAACAGGGTAATTGATAATCGATTTGGATCTCCCTCTATTTTTCCAAAGCTCTAGAATAGGGACTTGATAGAAGTTTCGAATTCCTGCTGCCATAATGTTTTTCTTAATACGAATAACAAAGTGGATTTTTGTTTTTTTAAAAACCTAAACCAATCCTCCCCTATAAATTCGCGGTCCGCTAAAAACGCTCGTATCCTCCTATGTCCGATCTGCTGCAAAACCTTTTTCAAAATAGATATTCGCTCTGAAGTAGATGAGGATCCAGAAGAGCTTGTTACACTCCATAAAATGGGAATGCCAATTCCTCTATAAGCTATTGGATGTTAATACTCTTCTTTCCCCATTTTCAGTTCGTGCGATCAAGGATCAGGATGACTTGTCTTTTGAGACAAAAAAGGGAAAGTATTAGGGGGATATTGACGGTAATATCAAAGGAAAATCCTGAGAAAAATTGCCGGACTCTTCTATAAGAAGACTCCTGCTTTGCATTCGATTGGAAAAAGCTGGAAATTTGAGTGAGGTTCACCGTTCTTGCGCAAATTAGCGGTTGCAAAATTTGGGCTAGGCAAGCGATCCTTGCCTTATTCCAATTCAAGTTTTGAAACAAAAGTCTTTGTAACTCGTTGACGTGATTCATAGCTATTCCTAAGTTTGCTAGACTCAGGGAGATATAATTCATGCTCAACGAGTTATTTTCACCTTATTAAATTTTGCCCTGTACAAAGGAAAATTTCTATAAATAAGAGATAGCCTTTTAGGAATAACGACTTAAGTTGCCAATCAGAAGAGTCCGCTTGAGACTAGTAAGTCGCCCCTGAAGAATAGATTTTCTAGAACGACTGATTAGGCGGCTTGCCCTAACCCCCTTATTTCCCTGATCCAGGCAAGACCTTACCTCGGATCCATCCAAAAATTTTGACGTAAAAAAGCCTCAGTTTTCTGAGGATGGTTCGGAAATTGTGAGCAACTGCCACAAGTGTGGCATGGATTTGATCGCCGATACCGCCTTTGAGGTAGCATCAACCGAGTTTTCTGTCCTGCTTCATGTGGCCGATCCATGGCTCGATTGCCCGCCGTCGGCGAAGAACCCGTTTTAGGTGTTTGGACAGCCCTTTTGTGTAGCTGATCAGTACTTCAGCATCTTCTA
>JAFEGU010000144.1 GCA_018239725.1 Verrucomicrobiota bacterium
ATTTTATAAATATTAAAAGTCCTTTGTTTTATAATTAATATCGTTTTCAGATTGTCTTAATTATAAGGATGTCTACATATGGCGACTATTGATGGTATTAATTCTCCACAAGCTGGCATGCCAGTAACAACCTTGCCGGTTGACCCGGCAAGCAATTCAGCTGACTTTTTGGGATTATTCGCGTACATGCACCCAATGCATCGAACGCTTGACCAAGCTTTGCATACCTTTGAAAAGGTATTGAACTTTGCTGGTTATATCCCGCTCGTCTCTACAGTCTCCGGATCGATCCGTATCGCTTACGGTAAAGCTGAAGTCATCGGCGCAATTGCAGCTGGTGCTCTTTTAGCAGTAAAAGCCCTTTGCAATACAGATGCAGAGCAGCGCTCCCGCGATTTTGATTATGCTGCAGGCGTCGCTGTCAACTATTCGATCCATGGACTTGCGAACATGGGCCGAGGATTCGTAGAAGCAATTCCAATTATCAACTTGAGCTGCTTGGTCTACGACTTGACAGGCTCACGTATCCAATATCCGTTCGAAGCTGTCTAATTTCCATGTGGATGCACGCAGGAGGCCGGATGGCCTCTTGCTCTATTCTCCGCCGCTTGGCATAGGCAGGTTGATTGCGCCAGTTTGAGTTTTCTTTCTTTTTCCCAGCGGCAATAGGATCATGAGCGATAAAAAGATCCATCCCATCAGCCAAAAGCAATCATTGATTGCAAGGACAGCTGCTTGGTTGTTCACGACGTTATTTGTGATCTCAAGGGCCTGGCTTCCGTTGATCCCCAAATCATTGAGCTTATCGAAATAGAGGTTGGATTGAGGAGCAAATGGGGTTACGCTTTCACCTAAGACTTGATGGTGGTATGCCGATCTGCGCACCCATACGGTTGTAAAAACGGCAGTTCCAACCCCCCCCATCATCGCGCGGACAAAGTGGAACATTCCCGTTCCGCTGGCAAGTTTTTCGTTAGGGATATCCCGAACATTCAGTGAAAACAGGGGAGTAATAAAAAAAACAAGGGCCAATCCTAACAGAAATCGAGAGAAACCAATCACGTAGATATCGACGTCGGTGTCAAAAAAGGCGGTATAGAAGCAGGAAATTGCAAAGAGGATAAAGCAGATCGCAAGAGGAATGACAGAGCCGATCTTGTTGACAAGCCTGCCGGACATATCGGCAAACAACATCGGTGCGATTCCGATGGGACAGACCGCAAGTCCGGCCCAGATGGCGGTGTATCCCATATTTTCCTGCAGCCAAAGGGGGATCAGGACGACCGATCCGAAGTAGATCGAATAGGTAATTCCCATGAAAAAAACGGAAACGGCATAGGAGGGGATTTTAAAGAGCCTAAGCTCTAAAAGGGGGCGTTCTGCATTGATGCTCCACAGGATCATCAAGATAAGGGAGATGCACGAAGTGATGAAGAATGTCCTCATCCAGATCGAATTGAACCAATCATATTGCTCTCCTTTGTCGAGGAAGACCTGCAAGCAGGAAACGAAGAGAGCAAGGAAGAGGAGGGCTACCCAGTCAAGAGGCTCTTTCGAGATTGCCGTTTCTCTCTTTTTTAAAAGGGTCCAGATGGCAATTGCGCTCACGATCCCCACAGGCAAGTTGATGTAGAAGATCCATGGCCACGTATAATCGTACGAGATCCAGCCTCCTAAGATGGGGCCTACGATCGGAGCTGCGACAACGACAGCGCTCCAAAGGGCAAGGACCCTGTTCTTTTTTTCAGGAGGGTTGGTTGTGATGATCAGCGTTTGGCTTAAGGGAATAAGAGGCCCTGAGACCAAACCTTGCAGGAATCGGGAGACCACAAGGAATTGAAAGTTTGGAGCGGAGCCGCAAGCCCATGAAAATACAACGAAAAGCAAAATGGACAAGGTGATCAGCTTCACAGCGCCGACCCGTTTTGTGAGCCATCCTGTGATTGGCAGACCGATCGAATTGCCGACGGCAAACGATGTGATCACGTAGGTCCCTTGCTCGTTGCTGACGGCAAGATCTCCTGAGATGTAAGGGATCGAGACATTGGCAATCGAATAGTCGAGAACGATCAGAAAAGTTGCCAAAGCAAGGGCAATCAGAAGGATGACGCGGGGAATTCCGACTAGATAGGTTGGCTTGCCATTGCTCGTGGAATGAGAAGGCAGTTCAGACCCGTGCATAGTTACCCTTCTTCATTCGGCATTGGACTTGGTCTGTTTTCTAAAAATGTGGGAGATAGGTTTGCATTCATGATCTGATCGATCAGTTCTCCAACGCCATGTTCCTGATGGGAAAGGACATCTGTTTCATAGATCGGTGCAGCAGGTTTTGTCGGAGGGATCTCGCTGAGCTCTGTGTTGCGGATATCGACCGTCACATCCATCGACATCCCTAAGCGCAAGGGGTTGTTTTTAACCTCTTCCGGAGGAAGTCCGATCCGCACAGGGATCCTTTGGACGATCTTGATCCAGTTGCCCGTTGCGTTCTGCGGAGGGAGGACGGA
>JAFEGU010000145.1 GCA_018239725.1 Verrucomicrobiota bacterium
ACTTAAAATTATTCAATACAGAAAGTCGGGAAAAAGAGGAGATCTCTCCTCTGGACGGCAAAACGATCAAGATGTACACCTGCGGCCCTACGGTCTATAATTTTGCCCACATTGGCAATTTCCGCACCTATGTCTTTGAAGACCTATTGCGGCGCACTTTGAAGTTTTTTGGCTTCAATGTCGCTCAGGTGATGAACATCACCGATATCGATGATAAAACTCTCAAAGGGGCGATCGAAAAAAAGATCTCTTTAGAGGCATTCACCAAGCCGTTCACCGAAGCTTTTTTTCAAGATTTAAAAGAGCTCAACATTGAAAAGGTCGAGCACTATCCGGCTGCGACCCATTATATTTCCGAGATGATCGCGATTATCCAGAGCCTTATCGAAAAGGGGATCGCCTATCAGGGCAGCGACCAAAGCGTCTACTTTGCGATCAACAAATTTCCTTCTTACGGACGGTTGTCCCACCTGCATTTGCAAGACCTGCAGGCAGGGGCGTCCGAGCGCGTTTCACAAGACGAGTATGACAAAGAAAATGTGTGCGATTTCGTGCTGTGGAAGGCTTACGATCCATCACGCGACGGAGACATCTTTTGGGAGAGCCCTTTTGGCAAGGGGCGTCCCGGTTGGCATATCGAATGTTCTGCGATGGCAATGAAGCTGCTTGGCAGCAGCATCGATATCCATGTGGGCGGCGTCGACAATATGTTCCCCCACCATGAAAATGAGATCGCCCAATCAGAGGCCTACTCCTGCTGCCGCTTCGTCAAACATTGGCTCCATGCGGAGCACCTCCTTGTCGACCACAAGAAAATGTCGAAGAGCTTGGGCAATTTCTTTACGCTGCGCGATCTGCTGAGTAAAGGCTACACTGGGACGCAAGTGCGCTACATGCTTCTGCAGACCCATTACCGGACGCAGCTCAACTTCACCTTCACAGGCCTCGATGCTGTCATTGCGACATTGGACCGGTTGGGAGACTTTGTTGTCCGCTTGCGCGAAATCCGCAAGGAAAAGATGATCCGGGCTCTCGATCTGATCTTGGACAAGGCATTACCTGAGACTCCGTTAAAGAAGCAGATCCATGATCGGATCCTCTTTGACGTCCGGTCAGAAAAGGAGCGGGACATTTTAGATCCTGCAGTCCTGCATCCCGTTTTAGAGAGGTCGCTAGTCCAAGAAGCAGACAAAAAGAGGATTTCCGATCGGATCTTAAGCGGAATATGGGAAGAGAAAGAGCACACATTGCTCAAACCGCTTTTAGAAAAACATTTGAACGAATTGCCCGATGGGCAGAAGGTCCTCAGCGCTATTATTCACGATGTGCGCAATGAAAAAGATCGGGATATCCTCGATCCCCATTTCATGAAGCCGATCTTGAACAAAGCTCTCAAAGGACAGCCTTCGCAGCATGTTGTCGTCGAGAAGATCCTGCATGGTATCCACGAGAAAAAATCGCACGGGCTTGTTTTTCCGATTTTAGAGAAAACGGAATTAGCATTTGCAACGCAGCTTGCCGATGACTTGAACATCTCGGCTGCATTGGCTGCGCTTTTTGACATGGTGCGCGAGATCAACGGCCTCTGCGATCAAGGGAAGATCGGGGTCCGTGAGGCTGAAGACGTATTGGACTTTTTGGCCAAGATCGACTCTGTTCTAGGTGTTTTGCCTCTCCAGCCGGAAGAGGAGAAAATTCCTGCGGAGCTGGAGGAAGCGCTTCACAAGCGGGAGAGGGCAAGAGCAGAGAAGAACTGGAAGGTGGCCGATGAGTGCCGCCAGTTGATCCAGAGTGCGGGCTATCTCATTGAAGATACGCCGTCAGGCGCCCGTCTAAAAAAACTGAAAGGATAGAATGAGCAAAAAAGCAACGACGAAAGATGAGCTTTTTCTTGTTAAGCTCTACCAGATGGCAAGTCAGCGGGGCGATCCCCATGAAGAGGTCGACCGCTATTCTGTTGGCAGAGCAATCGGACAGAACGACAAGGGGATCGATACGATCTCCAGAATGCTAGCTCAAGCCAATTTTATTAAGAAAGGGGAGGGGACGGCAGTTTATCTGACACCCCATGGACTGAATCTCGTCCATCGCCTTTTGGAGGAATAAGTAGAAGAGCTCCAATTTTCTCAGGCAAAGCGAATTACGCAAGAGGTTTTATGCAGATCGTGTTTCTTTTTTACGACGGAATGACAGCTCTGGATGCTATCGGACCTTATGAGGTCCTCTCCCGGCTTCCAGGAGCTGTAACGCGGATAGCAGCTCTTAAAGCCGGTTCTATCAAAACATGCTCGAGTTTAAGCCTTGTTGCCGATAGCTCTCTTGCCGATGTCGACCATGCTGATCTGCTGGTCGTTCCAGGAGCTGGAAACGCCACTAATTTACAAAAGTTTCCCGAAGTACTGGAATGGATCAGGACTATCGATGCTACCACAACATGGACAACATCTGTCTGTACGGGAAGCTTGATCCTGGGAGCAGCGGGGCTGTTGTCTGGGCATCCAGCAACGACACATTGGGCCGTTATGGACCGCCTTGCAGCCTACGGTGCAGTTCCTCAGCATTCCCGCGTCGTTTTTTCTGGAAAGATAGTCACAGCTGCAGGCGTCTCTGCAGGGATCGATATGGCCCTGACCCTGGCAGCGCGTATTGCCGGCGATTCCGTGGCCCAAGCCCTTCAACTTGGCCTAGAGTATGATCCTGAGCCCCCTTTCAATACAGGTTCCGTTTCTAAGGCTTCGCCAGCCCTCGTGGAGGGACTGCGCAGCCGTCTAATGACCCGTTTCAAAGACTAGGGACTGTCGTCTATTCAGGTTTTGTCGAGTTTTTGGTTCTTTCAACACAACTTATTAATTATTAGTTATTTAATCGTGTTTATTTGCGGTTTGTTCTGCTGATCAACGACTAGAGGATGATTGTTTCGATATTTTCTTAAGCCAGATGTGGACCTGATCAATAACATCGTTTTCCAAGGAACGTCTGATTTCCCTTTTCGACTTTCTCTGAAAACCTTCTTTCAATGTAAACAAAAAAACCAGGCATGAAAGCCTGGTTTTTTTAATTGATTAGTATAACTTATTCGCCGGGGCGCATTAAGGGGAAGAAGAGGATGTCGCGGATCGAATGGACGCCTGTAAAGAGCATCACAAGCCGATCAAGGCCGATGCCGAGGCCGCCAGTTGGAGGCATTCCTTGGCAGATCGATTCGATGAACTCTTCGTCAAGAGGGTTGGCCTCTTCATCGCCGGCAGCTTTTTTCTCAGCTTGGCCGACAAGCAAACTGCGCTGCAACTCAGGGTCGTTGAGCTCGGTATAGGCGTTACAAAACTCGCCGCCGAGGATGAATGTCTCAAACCGCTCAACGATCCGCTCCTGGCGCTCTTTTGGATTCCGGTGGAGTTTGCATAATGGGGTCGTCTCGATCGGATGGTCGATGATGTGGTGCGGTTGGATCAGGTGCTTTTCTGCGAACTCTTCAAAGAGCAATGCGATCAGGTTGCCGCGGGATGCGCTTTGCACTTCTTTCGGATCAAGCCCTCCTTTATCAAGCAGGATTTGGCGCATCTTGTTCTCATCGATCGCATCGACGTCGATCCCGCCGTAGACTTTGATGCTCTCTTTCATGCTCATCCGCTTCCAAGGGGTCTTGAGGTCGATGAGATGTTCGGTCGCCTCATGGTCGGTCTTCACCTTTAGCTGGGTGGTGCCGAATAATTTTAAGGCGATCTCTTCAAAGAGTTTTTCAGTAAAGACCATGACATCATTGTAGTCCCAGTAAGCAGCGTAAGTCTCGAGCATGGTGAACTCAGGATTATGGGTCCTGTCGATCCCTTCATTGCGGAAGACTTTGCCGATCTCAAAGACTTTGAGCATGCCGCCGACAATCAGTTTTTTCAGAGGGATCTCAAGCGAGATGCGGAGGAACATCTCCTGGTCGAGGGCATTGAGCTTGGTTGTAAAAGGCCTTGCTTCCGCGCCGCCGTAGACGTTTTGTAAAACGGGAGTCTCAACCTCGGTGAATCCATGCCGCTCGAAGTAATCGCGGACAAACCGGATGATGCGCGAGCGCATGTTGAAGGTCGCCATCACATCGGGGTGGGCGATCATGTCGAGCCATCTTTTTCTGTACCGGGTCCCTTTGTCGGCAAGGCCGCTGTGCTTGTCGGGGAGAGGAAGGAGGCTTTTGCAGAGGACCACTACCTTTTTTGCAAAGATCGTGAGTTCTCCTTTCTGCGTCAGAAAGAGGTGACCCTCTACTCCGAGGATGTCGCCGAGGTCAACTTTTTTCTCTAAGAACTTCAAGGGGGTCATTTCAGGGGTCGGCGTATATCCTTCGACTTGGGTCTTGTCCCGATTGAACATGATCTGGATCCGCCCGGTTTCATCTTGAAGGTGAGCGAAGGCGTTTTTGCCCATGGCCCTAAAGAGGATCAGTCTTCCCGCTGTAGAGACGAGCGGCGTCGTTTCCTTTTCAGCATCCTCGCTATGTCCGAGCTCCTTTCCTGCATATTCGTTTTGGAGTTTGCCGGGGGATCCGCTTGGAGTGAACTTGGGAGGATAGGGGTCGATGTTCATTGCCCTTAGCTCGGCAAGTTTTTGCGTGCGGTTGCGGAACTCTTCGTGTTTGTGGTACTCAGGCTCTGGGATGTTCATAGTCTTGCATGGGGTAAAAAATGATTTCAAAAGGATTGCAAAAGCTCTAGCTTCAGGCCCCGATTATCGAGTTTAGCTTCAAGAAGGGCTTGGCAATGTTCTTTTTGGTGTCTCTATACTAATTCCTCACGAGCTAAAGAGCAACAATGTTTGCTTCCAAGGCCTTAACTTTTAGTTGATCGTTGTTTCATGGACGTAAAAAAATTTGATGCTGTTCTTTGAGCCAAGATTTGTATAAGAGACTGTTAACGGATTTAGGTTTCGACGCTTTTTTGAGAATTTTTTGCAAATTTTACGTCCGTTTGTTGGGGGGTAATGTACGAAAGTTGATATAACCCCCAACAAAGGGACATAAAATTTTCTGAAAAAGCCCAAAAAATCGACAGAAACTAAATCCGTTAACAGGGCCATGTCACACTTCAGTTGCACCAATGAGTTTATAAAATACTTCTTTTGGCGTTTTCCATCCTAGTGTTTGTCTAGGCCTTTCATTCAGCCATTCCTGTACTTGTTTGATTTTCTCCCTAG
>JAFEGU010000146.1 GCA_018239725.1 Verrucomicrobiota bacterium
AAGAGTTCTATGACAGGCTGATGTCCGACTCCCCCCCTGAGCCGGGAGAGAGGGATATCATCCAGCGCTCTGATCGTGAGTGGCTCCTGCTTGAGGAGGAGCTTGCCGGTCTATTAAGGACCGAGGAAGAGGTAGAAGAAAGGAAGGAAGTCGTTAAGAAAAAGCTGATTGCTTTGACGGATGGGAAACCGACCCGGGGATACCGCTTAAAGCTCACCCCAATCAGCCGTAAAGGAAATGTAGACTACTCTGCTATCCCTGAGATCAAAGGAGTCAACCTTGAGTCTTACAGGAAGCCCGGGAGCGTATCATGGAGGATTGATCAGGTATGAAAACTTTCGTCATTATTGTATTTATGGTTCTCATGGCCTATGTGGTTATTATTTTGCTCAACCCGGATGACACGATAAATTTAATTAAAAACAGGTGTTCTGCTCTTGAAAAGAGGGCAGAAAGGCTGGAAAAAGTCGTTTTCGACGATCAGTGGGATTGAAGTAAATGCCAATCAGGAATAGGATTTCTGATCTTTATAAAAAAAAAGTAGTCCCCCACCAATGACGAGAGGGACTACTTAACTCAACTTAACCCTCAAGTACAAAGACCCCAAGGATCAAGTCACACTAACAATAAGAAAAACTCCCCCAGAACTTAAAACCGAAAGAGAAATTCTTAAAAATTTAACCTCTAAGTACATCGACCTAAAGCATTAAATCACACTAACAAAACAAACAAAAGCGACGAAAGTCTACTGGTTAGTGTGATTTAAAAGGTAGTAAAATACAAGGTTTATAGTTCTTGGGGTTCTCAACAAAGGAGAAAACCATGAAATTCATCGCTAAGACTGTTAAAGATTCCCTGAAAGCCCCTCTTCTAGAGATCGCTTCCCTATCTTCCGCTAACCTCCGCATCTTAAGATATCTCTACCTTTGCACCTTAAGCGTCCAAAGAAAGAAGATGAAGGACATCAGCCCAGGCATCAAAAGAATCTCGGAAAAGGCTGCATGTTCTGAACGCGTCGTTCAAAGATTTTTTAGAAATAATAGGAATATCGCCTCTGTCCATTTTCGGATGATCCGGCCTAAATTTAATCAAACTAATATTTACTACCTGAAAAAAGAATATTTTGAAGCGATGAGATTTTTGGATTGCCAAGGGTTGATTTCTGATGGTAAAAAAAAATTAAAAAAGTGGATCAGGAGGTTATATTCAGATCCTCCTCCACATAGCGAAAACGTCACCAGAGGTATGCGAGAAACGTCACTCAATGCTTCTTTATCCTTTAAAGAAAGAGTTGCGCCTCAATCGGAAGCTGAGCAAGCTCAGTCCCCGTATATCGCCGCAGGCTCTGGCTTTGGAGTTAAGACAATTGCATACAACCCATTTGAAACTCTTTTAACCAGATACTCACCAAGCTCTTGTGAGATTATGACAAGGCTCCTTATGCACGCCTCTGATGAAGCTATGAAGTCTATCGAGGTTTTCGAGGCCAAGGGACAAAGAATCCATAGCAAGCGGGCGCTGTTTCAAAAGCTTCTCCCCCGCAAACTTAAACTTGCTTGTTGCCGCTCGCTTAAGATATAACTTCGCGCCCTCACATCCGAAAAACTTTGGAGAACAATGACTCTTCCAAGCAATCTTGAATACGAACGTTCCGCCTTATGCGCATTTATTTTCGAACCTGAACTGCGTTACCAGATCCACGACCTTGATGACTTAGACTTCTTTTTCCCTGAAAATGGTGAGATTTTCAGATGTATTAAGATATTAATATCAAGGGATCAGGAGCCGGGAATCACTCAGATAATGAACCTGCTGCTTGCCGATAACAAGCCGGCTATCATTAAAATCCTGACTGCTTTTTCAAATCAGTATTTGTCGTCTACCTATCTTTTAGAGATTATAGCCGAGCTTAAAAAACTTTCCCGTTTCAGGTCTGCTGCTAGATTGATCGATTCCAAGCGCCCCATGTTCAATCAAACAAATGCCAAGACTCAAATCGAGTTTGAGAAGTTGACAAACGACCTTAGGAAGCTTGTATTTGATTACAAAGCAGAGGAGTTTGACACCACCGAAGACTATGCGACTAAAGGTTATGACAACCCAATAAGAACAATTGTCGCCGAGGCTCAACTTAAACAGGAAAGGAAGGCGAGAGGGGAAACCATTTTCGCCGGACATCCTACGCATTTTTTAGACATAGATAAGCACTTTGATGGGTTCCTGCCTGGTCACCTTACAATTATAGGGGCAAGGCCGGCTGTGGGAAAAACCACTTTTGCAATAAATTTAGCTTTAAAAATGGCCATGACAAATAAGCTAAAAGTTGGTTTTTTTTCCTTGGAAATGATGGGTCTTGAAGTTACGGAATTGATTCACTGCATCCACGCGGGGATCTCACATAGAAAGCTTAAGAAAGGAGAGATAACTGGGATTGAATTTCAGAAATTTAATGCTGCCTTCCATGAACTTAAAGCTAATCCAATTCGTTTAGACTCAAGATCAAACCTTCAATTATCAAAGCTTTCTCATAAAATAAAAGCTTGGATTGAACTTTATGGACTTCAAATTGTATTCATAGACTATTTGCAGCTTATTACCCCTTCTGATGCAAGCAGAAGCAAATATGAACAAGTTACAGAGATTTCTCAAACTCTGAAAGTCCTAGCCAAAGAATGCAACATTCCCATTGTTTCTCTAGCGCAGGTAAACAGGGAATCCACCCAAACTTTAAAATCTGAGCGTCCTAAAGCTTCTCAGTTAAGAGATTCAGGCAGCCTTGAGCAAGATGCCGACGAGATTTTCCTCCTGCATTCAGAAAAAGAACTCCCTTCTACATTGGAGGTCATGCTTGTAAAAAACCGATTCGGATCTACAGGCGATGTTAAATTACATTTTAATAAAGAAACCGGGGTGATATCTAATCTAGCCCCATTAAACGAGAGGCCACATGAAAGCTCCTATTTTTCAGAAAAACGACCCTATTATGACGATTCAAATGCTCCTTGAGGATTGCCCTGCTGATTGCGCCAAAGTGTTGACAGAGGATCTTAAAGGAATTGATAAAGATATGGGCAATGCAATTGTTGCGTTAAAGGAAAAAGGTATTGAGGTGAACGCTGAGAATATCTTCATTGAGTCCAAGCGACAAGATATCTTATTGCGCTATATCACTGTCGTAAATCAGATCGACATGGTCAAATATCAATGAGGTTGACAAAAACAAATTCCTCCATGATATTTAAAAGAAAAATTCTGGTATCTTATGAGCAGGTACTTCACCGAGGAAGAGGGACAGACGGCAAAGTGGGACCGCTGTATCTTCTGTCGCAAGCAATGGATGCTTGCCTCCCTTGAGCTTGAGCTTTGCCCTTATTGTCTCGAGGCGCTAAGAGACCGCCCTGACGACTATGATGAGGTCAAGCTTGAGCAGTTCTTAAAGCTTGGAGATTTTGAGGATCAGGAGATGGC
>JAFEGU010000147.1 GCA_018239725.1 Verrucomicrobiota bacterium
GATGGATTCCAGCTCATGTCTGTTGTCGATGCGGAGGGTTATGTCACCAACTACACCTACGATCACGCCGGACGCAAGATTAAGGAAGAAAGGAACGGGGAGCAGACGGAATATACTGCTGACGATTCAATCGTACAAGCGATTTTGCCTTTTGCGCCCTAATTTTACAGCTCCAGAAGCAGGACGTATGCTCAGCTGCATACGTCCGATGCATGGGGCTTTAAAGAGCTTTCGAACAAAGCACGCAATTAGGGATGCAAAAGTCAAAAGCGTCTATACGATTGAAGTGGAAGCAGTATAAACCACAAGTCTATAGCAACTAAGGAATTCCTCCTACGGAAAGGGCGCATTATGAAACAATCGTTGGCCAAACTGCGTTTTGTCGGAGGCGTCTTCCTGATCACTGGAATGACGATCGGGGTTGGGATGCTTTCCCTCCCAATCTCAACAGCCGCAACAGGATTTATCCCATCTCTTCTAAACTATATCATCTGCTGGCTCTTCATGATGTGTACGGGATTGATGGTCTTAGAGACCCTCAGCCGATTTCCGCCAGGAGCTAACTTCATCAGTCTCTATGGACACATTCTCGGCAGATGGGGAGAACTTGCCTGCTGGGCGCTATTCCTTTTTCTTTTCCCCTGCCTGTTGGTAGCCCACACTGTAGCCGGCGGCAAACTCTTACACAGTCTTCTAAATCACAATGTATCCGAACAGATCTGCATCATTGCCTACGTGATCCCCTTAGCTGCCGTGATCTACCGGGGCATTCGATCGACGGAGCGTTTAAACACGCTGCTAGTATCGATCATTTTAGTCCTCTTTATATGGTTCGCATCAAATGCAATCGGTTCGATCCAGCTCCCTTACTTGGAGCGAAATGATTGGGCAATCTCCTTTCAGGCGATCCCTATCTTTTTTACTGCATATGCCTATAAAAGCATCATTCCTACGACCTATCGCTATTTAGAATTCGACGTCAAGAAAACCAAAAGAGCGATCATGATCGGGATAACCATCCCCTTTATCCTCTTTGTCCTATGGGAAATGCTGATCTTAGGGATCATTCCCCTATCTGCTCTTTCCCATATGCAGTTCGATACCACCAACTTCGCAAATACAATATTCAATCCGCTTCATCTTTACCTGAACAACGCTCTTTTTGAAGGTTGGGGAAGATTATTAATGCTTCTTGTCTCGACAACATCCTACTTGTGTATAGCCATCGCTTTTTCCGATTTCCTGCATGACGGGCTTAAACTTAGAAGGCATCGGAGGACCGAGAAAGAAATTTTGGGGCTTGCAGTCTTCATCCCAGCCTTTATTGCAATTGTCAACCCCCATTTGCTTGTTTATACACTCGCCTATATCGGAGGGATTGTAACGATCGCAGCAGCAGGATTTTTTCCAGTTATCCTGACATATGCAGCAAGAAAGTGCTTAAAAAAACAAAGACCAAAGTACATTTTTCCAGGCGGCAAGCCGATTCTTGCCCTATTTCTTTGCTTCGTCATCATCATAACCATTGCAACATTCGCGTTCTGAAATGAGCACAAAAAAGTTTCAAATCTTGATCATCTATCTCTCTGCGCTGATCCAAGGAACTGCGCTTGTTACCTTCCCTGCTGCTGGAACGCTGCTTACTAGCACTCAGGGACAAAACCTAACGCCTGCGCAATATGGTTTTCTCTTTATCCCGATGAATATTGCAGCAATCCTATCCGCCTTCTTAGCCGGCAACTTATCAGGCCGTTTAGGATTGCGGGCAATTTTTGTTGCAGGGCTGCTCTGCAATGCCGCTTCTATGGCTTTTTTTGCATCGACCCAATCTTTTTTAACAAACAGCCAAAGTGTTTTCTGGCTCATGATTTTGGCGCTTTTATTCATGGGCTTAGGATTTGGAACCTGTCTGACGATTCTCAACGCCTACGTTGCAGCATTCTTTCCCAAAAGGATCCCAACCGCTTTGACAGCATTGCATTCCCTGCTCGGCACGGGGACTGCAATAGCCCCTCTGCTGTTCAACTTCTTCATGCAGCGGCAGCAATGGTGGATCGATCCGCTCCTGCTTGGAGGACTTTTCCTACTCTTTACCCTCTTAAGCTGGACCCTGCTTGATTCAGTCCATCATCAAAGAAGCAGTCTCGCTCCAAGCAAAAAAGAAAAACTAGGAGCTATTTTCAAGCTCTTTTGCGCAATGGTCTTTTTGTACGGGATCTGCGAGACCATCTTCGGCAACTGGGCAACGATCTTATTGACAACGGAGCGGGGCTTGAACTTGTCTCAAGCAAGCATGGCCCTTTCGCTATTCTGGGCCATGGTCACGCTGGGAAGGATCGGGATCGCTGTCAGTTCATTATGGATACGGCCCAAAGTGATCTACATGGGCCTTCCTCTTGCCATCTTGATCGTTTATCTCTTCGTGCCCCTTGCTCAAGGCAATTTATCGAGCTTGCTGCTATTTGCAGCGGCCGGGCTTGCGTGCTCAGGAATGCTCCCCTTGTCCATCAGCCTCGACCAGAAAGAATACCCTAAGCTTGCTGCTGTTATCTCCGGACGTCTGGTCACTGCCTATATGCTGGGGTACTGCGTCGCAGCTTATGGGGCTGGAGAGCTGATGAAAAGCTTTAAAATTTCATTAGAATCAATTTATTTTTACACCTCATTTATCGCCTTAATTATGGTTATCTTGATGCCATTTCTCTTCAAAAGAATTACACACAAATGAACTCAAAAGTTGGTTTTTGGCTGCGCCGAAGATCCGCATCTTCGGAGCCGACTGCATCGCTTAAACTTATTCCAGTTGAGCTGTTTCATCGTCGCTTTGCTACTCCAAACCTGCGGCGTTGGCTTTGCCAAATTCCCAACCTTTGAATTCATTTATGTATAAAAAAGGCTAATTTTTACTTGCTGTTAAAAACACCACGCTGAATAATATCACATTAATTCTCACGGCAATCCTTTCGGATATTTTTAACAAAAGAAACAAAAGCTCTAGAATTAATTTTCTAGATAAATTTTATGAACAGACGAACTGAATTTAAATTTTTATTTTTGATTATTATCATTTTCATTGCAGCTTGCATTGAAACTGATATCTACTTGCCCGCTTTCCCCGACATGATGGTATGGTTTTCC
>JAFEGU010000148.1 GCA_018239725.1 Verrucomicrobiota bacterium
GATCGTCCAAGGCTGGATGTAATCTAGAGGGACTTGCAAAAATGGGATACCCAGCAAAATCGCCCTTTTGAGCCATTTTGCCATCCTATTTCCGAGTCCTACTCACTTGGAGTATGTTCTCGGAAACAGGACCTTGGCTGCTTACGCAGCTGGCAAACTAGCTCAAAATCATCGATTTTTCCAAGTATCCGATTTTTCCGCGTCCCCCTTTTAGAGCTACGCATCTTCCCAAGTGAAAGGAAGAACGTCGCGCAAGTTGTCTTTCTCATGACGCAAGAGCATGAGCCTATCGAAGCCGACGGCGACGCCGCAGCAGTCGGGGATCCCCTTTTCCAATGCTTTGAGGAAGTGTTCATCGATCTTCAACGGATCTTTTCCGGCAGCGATCCTGGCTTGGACCGATTGTTCGAGCCGCTTTCTCTGTTCCACCGGATCGGTCAGCTCGTGGTAGCCGTTGCAGAGCTCGATTCCCTTGTAATAGACTTCAAAACGCATCGCAACCTTCTCCTCATCCAGTTCTTTTGTTTTGGCAAGAGCTGCCTGCGTCGAAGGAAAATCATAAAGAACGTCAAGACGGTCTTTTCCCAAATGGGGTTCGACCAAAAAACTGACAAGAAGTTGAAGGAGCGTATCTTTGTCCCATGAATCTGCATCTTTCGGCAGGCCGAGCGCATGTTTCTCAGCGCAGGCGAGCAGCTCGCTGCATGAGGCATCGATATAGTCGATCCCGGCATAGTGGATGAGAGCGTCCCGATAACGAAGGTAGCTGGAGGGCATCTCTCCTAAAAAAAGACGGATGAAGGCAAGCGTCTCTTCCATCAGCTCAGGGAAGGTCATGCCGATCCTGTACCATTCCGCCATGGTGAACTCAGGGTTGTGCAGCGGGCCGAACTCTCCTGCTCGATAGACATGGCTGATCTGGTAAATGTCTCCCATCCCTAAAGCAAGCAGCCTCTTCATCCCATATTCGGGGGATGTATGCAAATAGCCAGTCTCCGACTCATTTACAGAGACGATCATCACATCGATATGCAGGTCGATAGGGGAAGCATGGGAAATGGCGGGGCAGTCGACTTCAAGGACGCCGCGTTCGGCAAAAAAGGCGCGGGCCTTCCCTAAAAGGGCGGCCCGGTCTTTCAAAATAGAAATCTTAGACTCTAGAGACGTATTCACCGGTGCGTGTGTCAACTTTGATTTTTTCACCTTCTTCAATGAAGATAGGAACTTGGACTTTAGCGCCGCTTTCGGTGATCGCAGGCTTCAACACACGTCCGGAGGAGGTGTCGCCGCGGACGCCTGGAGCGGTCTCTGCGATTTTCATTTCCATGAAGGTTGGAGCGTTGATGTCGATCGGTTGGCCTTTATAGAAAACGACGTCGTAGAGCACTTCTTCCATAAGCCATTGCTCTTTATCCCCGATCAGAGAGAGGGGGATGGAGATCTGCTCGAAGCTGTTGTCGTCCATGAAGACGACCCCGTCGCCTTCTTTGTAGAGCATCCGCATCTTGTTCTCTTCGACATCCGCTATGTCGACTTTTTCACCTGACTTGAAGGTCTTTTCAACAACGCGGCCTGTCTTAAGATGTTTGAGCTTAATGCGGTTGAAAGGTTGGCCTTTACCTGGTTTGACAAACTCGTTGCTCACCACGTTGTAAGGCTCTCCCTCGATTTCGACTTTAAATCCACCTCTGAGGTCTCCAGTGCTAACTTGGGCCATAACTATCCTTGAATTGATTCGATCAAAAGGA
>JAFEGU010000149.1 GCA_018239725.1 Verrucomicrobiota bacterium
TCAACGCATAGAGATTTTCTAACGGCGGTAGTCATGACAGTGGCCTCTTTCAAAAAATTGAGGCAAAAGTTTACGAAAGAAAAATTTTAGTTACACGAGAAAAATGGCTGGCGGGAATTGCTGGTGTTATGTCAGTTTCAAATAATTTAACTCAAGTGGCTAGCCAGGAAAATATGGAGCTGGCTTTGAGGTCACAAGTCGCTCAAAGTCAAGGGGTTCAAGAGTTTCCTATTACGATCTCTAGAGTGCAGATCCCTACAGATGTCGTCATAACCATTTTTCAGCAGCTTCATCCTCGGGATATTGCTTCCTTTATGCAGGTATGCAAGGAGTTCAACTTTTCTGCTAAGAATTTCGTTCTATTGCAGTTAATTGGCTCGGAAGATCGAGCTAACAATGTCATTCCAATCATTGCTAAGTATGGTTTCCAAGTTATCACTGATCCGCGTAACTTAAGCGTCGTTCAAAAAGCATTCCAAGCATGTTATTTCGAAGGCCAGGGAGAGGGATTATGCTATGGGACTTTAACGACAAAGCTGCAGATTGCAGAAGATCGGAACCTTGTGAAGCTCTTTCTCCACTATATCAATGATATGGTTCCAGGAGGCTCGAATCCATTTCCAAGAGAATGGCCTGAGGAAGCTGAATTTTTGCATCAACATCCCGAGTTGGACACATGCTGCATCACCATGGTCAACGATATCCCTGGAGCTGCAGATGCGATCCGTATTTGGGTGCAAGCCCATCCAGTATCTACATGGCGTTTGCCGCTTTACCAAAACAGCGGGCAAGGCCATAATCATTGGCATGATAAGCACATGTGCATTATTACTCCGGAAGTGGGCTATTTCCGCACGGACCGCATCGACGGTTCCAATAATGCTTTTATGCTTGTCTCACGCAATCTTGCCGACTCGCTGACTTTAGACCGTTATCATACTTACCACGGCGTAGGCATTGATTTATCAAACAACCAACTTGAAACCCTCCCTGATGAAATCGGTGCGATACCTCATCTTAACGTGCTGCAGATTCAAGGGAATAATGAACACATGGCGAAGCCGCACACTCCAACTGCTCAAAATGGAACTTAAGCCAACTTTTCCTGAAGTTCGCATGGAACCGATATCATTATCGGTTCCATTTTTCTTTTAAGTGGATAGCAGCCGGTCTCTTTCTTGGAACACCTCTTCTGTATTGCCGAACAGCTTGATCTTTCCTTGTTCTAGCCAGAGGACTTTATTGCAGAAACTGCGGATGACGTCATGGTCATGTGTTGAAAGGACCATGATATGGGATTGATCGATCAACGTGGAGATCCTTTTCCTTGCCTTGTCAATGAAGCGGGCGTCGCCGACGCTGAGCACCTCATCGATCAACAGGATCTCAGATGAGATGCTTGTGATGATCGCAAATCCGAGCCTTACCAGCATGCCTGAAGAATAACTGTTGAGAGGCAGATGGATGAATTCGCCAAGCTCGGCAAACTCTTCGATCTCAGATACGACATTGTAGATTTGTTTTTTCGACAGGCCTAGGATCAAACCTCGAAGAAGGACGTTCTCGTAGCCAGTCAGGCCATGGTCCATTCCGACCATGATGTCAAAAAGGCTGTTGAGCTTCCCTGAAATATTGAGCTTTCCTGAAGTGGGCTCGTAAATCTTGGCGAGGACTTTAAGAAGCGTCGTTTTTCCAGCTCCATTGTGGCCGATAAGGCCAAGCCTGTCCCCATTTTCCAATTTGAAGCTGATCCGATCGAGAGCTTGGACTTTGACGGTGGCCTCCTCTTTGAGGAATTTTCCTCCTGTTGCCGCTTGCAGGACGCTGACCTTAAGGGAACGGGATTTGGTCCCATAAAGAGGATACACTAAAGAAACGTCATTCAGTTCAATGGTTGCCATCGATCAATCCAGCCAAAAAGGGATTCGTGTGCGGACCCGGTCAAAAAGGAGCAATGTTGCTACGATGCCGATCCCGGCGATGCACGAGCAGATGCTCCAAGAGCTTAAAGGGATCTCCCGTCCAAGAAGGGGATTGCGGACCAGGTCAAGTAGGTAAACAAAGGGATTCAGGCGGACGATCAACGACTCCGTTCCGAGGAGTTTTGGCGTCCAAGAGATAGGTGTGATGAAAAATAGGATCTGCATGCAGCTGGTCACAATCGGAGTAATATCGCGGAATCTAGTGCTGAGCAAAGCGATCAACAGGCTCATCCAATAGAGGTTGATGATCAAGAGGAGCATGCCAGGGAATACAAATAGGAACGGCCAGTTTGGATTCAACTTAAAAGCTGCTAGAACCAGGAAGTAAATGATGAAATTATGGCCGAGCACAATGGTATTTTTTACAAGGAACTTGAGGATGTAGGTGGTATAGGGGAGTTTGATCTGTTTGATGAAACCGCTATTGGCCCTGAAAATTTCTGTCGATTCCATGATGCTGCTAGAGATAAACGACCAGAACATAAAGCCCGCCGTAAAAAAAGGGACATATTCGGCGACATTCTGGTGGAACAGGTGGCTGAAGATCTTGCTCATTGCGGCGATGAAGATCAGCATGCTGATGCTGATCCACCAAGGCCCAAGCACAGACCTTCGGTAACGTTGCTTGACCTCGAGCCAACCCAAATGCAGCCAGACCCGGTATTGCTGGACGGCAAGGAGGATGTCTTGAATTGCGCTGCTCAAAATAAATGTCCTTTTTTCAAATCAGGCAATGGGTGAGTGTACAAAAGATATGAATTCCATTCCAGCCGACTTTGCATCGAAACTTTAAAACTTCTTGTTGCCCAGTTCAGACGTTGTTATACTGCACGCGGATAAAAAGGTAATTTCTGCCAGCGTCGGCAGCCACTGAATTTGAGACTCGCCTGCATCGCCCAACTTATTCAAGTTGAGCTGCTTCGGCGTCGGTAAACCTGGCTCAAATTCAGGGCACCTCCTTAGCAAAATTTTAACTTTTTACCCGCGTGCAGTATATAAGTAATATCTTTTGGAGGGGGATGTAATGCACAGGTTCCATGATTTATCGCGCGAGGAAGAAGCGATTATCGTTCACAAACATACGGAGCGTCCAGGGACCGGAAAATTCGATCATTTTGATGGTGTCGGCGTCTATGCATGCAAACGCTGCGATGCGCCTCTTTATCTGTCCAAAGACAAGTTTTCATCAGGATGTGGATGGCCGAGCTTTGACGATGAGATCCCTGATGCAGTCAGGAGGATGCCTGATACCGACGGCGAGCGGACAGAGATCCTCTGCGCACGTTGCGGTGGTCATTTGGGGCATGTGTTTATCGGAGAGCGGCTGACACAAAAAAATGTGCGCCATTGCGTGAATTCAATTTCAATGTCCTTCCTTCCCGCATTTACGGACGAGGGTTATGAACGAGCGTATTTTGCAGGAGGGTGTTTTTGGGGGGTTGAGCATTTATTGAAGGATGTCAAAGGAGTAAAACAGATCTCAGTCGGATATATGGGAGGTCATGCCGCAAATCCCACTTACGAAGAGGTGTGTTCGGGATTGACCGGTCATGCGGAAGCTGTCGAAGTCATCTTCGATCCTGAAGTTGTCGATTATGAGGATTTGGCAAAACTCTTCTTTGAAATTCACGACCCGACCCAAAAGATGCGGCAAGGGCCTGACATAGGAACGCA
>JAFEGU010000014.1 GCA_018239725.1 Verrucomicrobiota bacterium
GCAAAACTAAGGTTAATAAAACTAACAATAGTAGTCCGCAAGGAGTAGATCGCTAGAGGGTGCGCGAACTGCCGAATGTACCCTTCGGCGTTTATGAAAGCATAACTACCAGTTACCGACGAGGAAACAACAAATTCCCAAAAGATAAGGCCAGAAAAGATATAGGGGGCGTAATCAGCTAGAGGGGAATTGAAGACCCTGCTCATCACAAAGCCTAAAAGGAGAGTAAGGCAGAGAGGGTGCAGGATTGCCCAAGTAATGCCCAAGAAAGATCGACGGTACTTTGCTCGCAAATCGGATAACGCGAGGTGCATCCAAAAGTAGCGAGTTTTTACGATTTTTGAAAAGTAATCAAGAGAGAGTGGATGCACTAAAAAAACTCCTGATGCTCTGTGTAATTTCTGATACATCCTCTTCCGAGAGAGAGGGGTAACTAGGGAGATTTATGCCTCGTTTCGATAGCGATTCTGCAGTCGGCAATGAATCGTCTGAATTATACATTGGCATCTGATGCACAGGGTAGAAAAATGGCCTTGTTTCAATTCCGCATTCCATTAGGTAGTCGCGAAGAGGAGTTCGCTGCTCACCATTTTCTAATAATATGGAACACATCCAGAACGAATGTTTCACATTTCCAATTTCCCGATCGGTAGTCAAAGGAAGGCCTGATAATTGTTTTTCATACCACTGTGCAATTTTTCTTTTCTTGGCTAAGATCTCTTCAACTTTCCCGAGCTGAGCTACTCCGATTGCGGCGCAAATGTTAGTCATTCGGTAATTATATGCGATGATGTCATGCCAGTAGTGTTTCTCTAATGATACCCCTTGCGTTTTAAGCCGATAGGCACGTTTGAGAAAATTCTCATGTTTGGATACAACCATCCCGCCTTCTCCAGTGGTTATGGTTTTATTTCCAAAAAAACTAAAGGTAGCGATATCTCCAAATCCTCCTACATGGATTCCTTCATAGTACGTTCCAATTGCTTCAGCACAGTCTTCGATCAAAAGAAGGTTATGTTTGCGACAAATATCCAAAATAGGCTTCATGTCGCAGGGGTGGCCGTAGAGATGAACAGCCATGATGGCTTTCGTTCGAGGAGTTAGCTTTCTTTCAATGTCTTTGGGATCCATTTGCCAAGTAGAGGAAAGCGAATCGACAAAAATGGGTTTTCCTCCCGCCTGAACAATCGTATTCGCTGATGCTACATAGGTCAATGTAGGAACGATAACTTCGTCTCCTGGCATAATTCCCATTGCAAGCAAGGCAAGATGTAAGGCTACAGTGCCATTGCAAACGCTTGTCGAATATTCTACACCTATATATTCGGCAAACTTTTTCTCAAAACTCTCGATGAAACTCCCTTTCGAGGAGATCCATGTTGAGTCAAGGCACTCATTCACATATTTTTTTTCCAGTTCACCTAATAATGGGCGATAAACGGGGAATCGCAAAGTCGTCGAGACAGTTTGGCTCATATCACCTCAGGTTCAAGTTCACAGTTGTATAATTCATTTTTGTTTTTTTTAATAGCTTCATCGCAACATGTTGAAAATCAACGGAGTACTCCTTAATAATGCGCATAAGAGTCTCACAGGGAACAGAAGTTTCTCTGATGATAATCTTGATGTTTTTTTTCCGAGATTGGCATTTTCATTTTTGGAGAACCCTTACATGCCAGATGAAATAATTAAGGTATGCTATCGACCGTAAATCATTTACTGTTCAAGTCATCATTTTTTTCCCTGGACAGCCCACATATACACCCGGTTCTGTAATATTTTTCACGATTACAGCACCAGCGCCAATTGTGACATCTGAACAGATGGATACGGAGTCTTTGATCGTGGCTCCAACTCCCACAAAAACATTATCTCCAATTTTGCTTCTTCCAGACACTACTGCCCGCGGTCCTATATGTGAATGTTGGCCTACTTCAACTTCATGCTCTACTATACAACCGGTGTTTAAGATTGTATTTGTCCCAATCTTGACTTCAGGACCTACATGGGAGAAGTTGCCAATAAACACACCTTTTTCAATTGTGGACTCTCTGCTTATATATGCTGTGGGAGAGAAGATGGAAATAAGCTTCAATGTCCCCACTTTCTGGAAGATTTGTCGGCGTTTTTCATTACTACCTAAAGCAAAAAAATAATGCCGATCGTTTAAATCCACATCTGTTAGCACAGGATATCCAAACAGTACTTCGTTGGCTTTTGCTGCTGCGTCGACAAATATCAATTGAGTGTTAGGCTGAAAAGATAAAAGCACATCAACAACACTTCTGCTGTGACCGCCGCAACCGAAAATGACTATCTCATTTAATGGTTTCATTTCGCTCGAGCTCCCTTTTTAAGATGAATTTGACTTTTTTTCATAGAGATAGTCAACAAAAAAAAGTCCGTCAGTAGCAGATGACTCTGCTTAAATTGTTCCTCGTGCTTTGTCATTTTTGTTAATGGTGTTCCGGTTGCGCCAAAATCGTAGGATCTAACGATAGGAAATGGGTAAGTGTAAAATTAATGCATGCCGTTCATAGCTAACGCAGTGACAATTATTGAGGATGGTTGTAAACAGAGGAAAAGGCTCGAGGTATTCTATGGCGAAAAAATCTTCCTCTGTACGTTGGTTCGATACGCTGTCTATCAGGGATGTTCCGCTGGTTGGGGGGAAGAATGCCTCATTGGGGGAGATGCTGAGGACTTTGAAGGGCAAGGGGATCAAGGTGCCGGAGGGGTTTGCGACGACATCGGATGCCTATTGGGA
>JAFEGU010000150.1 GCA_018239725.1 Verrucomicrobiota bacterium
CTCGAATCTCGCGATTAATTCTCAAATTCAGAGTCATTGCTCCTGTTCAGTTCTATGATCATGTTTATAAACTCTTCATCCCCCATTTTTTCATTATTGGGAGAATCAGGGGTCCGATAGCTGATGCAGTTGCCCTCTTCCTCTTTGTCTCCGATCAAGACAACGAAGGGGACCTGTTCGCAAAGTGCGTGGTGGAGTCGCGTTTTCAACGGATCGGCCATTCGATCATCGATCGTCATCCGGATGCCGGCACATTCCAACTTTTGCCGGACTGCCTGCGCATACTTCCTGCTCCCGTTAGAGAGGACGATGATCCGTACCTGCTCGGGACTTAGCCAAAATGGCCACCGCCCTCGATACCTTTCAACGCACAACGCCACCAATCGCTCAAGGGAATTAAATGCGGATCTCGTGATGCACGTGAAACCGCTTTTGACATCCACTGAACCATCGATCCCTATAAAAGGCCCATCCCACCACCTTCCCAATGCATCTGCCATCTGCAACTGAATGCGAGACTGCATTTCCAGCATAGGATCTTGAATGGTGAGATGCTCCAGGCGCGCTTCCTTCAAAACTTCTTGAAGAAGGCGGTAGCCCTTTGCCCCTTTAGAGTCCTTTTTTTGTATTCCAACATTCCCTGTGTATAAAATGATTTGGAACTCAAAACCTAGGATTTTAGGAATTTTGGTGATGAATTGCAAGGAAGAAATGCACTCTTGAAAAAGTTCTTCGTCATTTACGAACAGATGGGCCCTGTCGGAAAACCATCCAATACTATCGAAAAGGCCATTTTTTAATTGTTTGCCAGCAAGGCCGCTTAAGTAAGAGATCTCAGCAATTTTGGATGTGATGTTAGCATTGCTCTTCTGCCAAAATGCGCGATGGGCCAAAAACAGCTCAAACCCAGGCTCTTCACCTTCGTCCGCGGACAGGCATGCCGGAGTGGCCATCAACTGAAAATTTTGCTTCCGATGCTCTTCTTGCCACCAGCGGACCAACGCCTCTTTGACCGCTTCTGCTTTCGGCAGCCAAGCCCAAAGCCCCTCGCCCATATCTTCGATTGGCATGAAAAGCCCCAGCTCCTGAACAAGAGGAAGGTGGTCGCTTTTGGCAAAGGAGGGAGACGCTTTGACAACTTTCTTTAAGGCCTGCTTATCCTCATCAAGGACTCCGATGATCCGAACCAGCGCATCTTCTCCAACGCAAATGGGATAAAACTCTAGAAGCTTAAAAGCATAGGATGGGGCCCATTCGGTCAATAAGGGTTCTTCGCACCAATCGGCAAACTCCCCTATTTGCACCATGTTGACAAGCGCCCGGTCGAGGTCCTTGATCTTTTCAGCCAGCACCGGCTGGCGGATATGGTTCAAAAGAGAGGCTGCATTGCCAGGTATCATCTCTAAGACTTTGATCGGCTCTTCCCGCTTAAGGATTTGCCGCATCCGTTCTTCTAGCTGGAATAAAAACTCTGTCTGAAATGGGAATGGGAAATAGAAATCGTAAAAAAAGACCTTTGACGTCCCTTGCCCTTGAAAGAGCAGAGTGTCAGGAAAAAGCTCTAGGGCTGCTGCAGCTAACACTTCAGCTGCAGTTTGACGTGCTTCGTTCAAGGTATAAAATGGATCTGGTTTCATGAATGGTTGGGATATAGCTGACTCGAACAGCTGACCTCCACGATGTCAACGTGGCGCTCTAACCAACTGAGCTAATACCCCAGATCA
>JAFEGU010000151.1 GCA_018239725.1 Verrucomicrobiota bacterium
GAATGCTCACCTAAAGAAGTCATCTGTGAATTTACAAAACACATCAATAAGGTAAGCGATATTCGCAACCTATCATTGGTGAGCCAGCATTTTTTTCAGACAATTTTTGGAAACAAATTTCAGATTTGGCTAACACTTTTACAGTCTCATTTCCCTGTATCCTTTCAAGTTAATCTGTATGGCCTAGAGCCAAAGGACCTTTATCACCAGTTGAAATCCATCGATACAAATATGAGGACAGGAACATATCAACTAAGCAGCCTATCCAAGCATGACGACATTATCAAATGCCTAGAGATAAAAGATGGAAGGCTCTTTTCAGGTTCAGATGATGAGACAATCAAAATCTGGGACCTTAAAAGCGGAAAACTGCTGCATAGCTTAGATAGCCATCAAGGTTCCATCAGTTGCTTATGCGTAAAAGATGAGTTGCTTATTTCTGGTTCGCTTGACCGAACGATCAAAATCTGGGATCCTGCAAACGGCAAACAAATTCATAGCTTAGAGGGTCATCAAGGCGCTATTAATTGCTTATTAATTAGCACTGAGGGACTCATCTCTGGTTCGGCAGATGGAAGTATTAAAATCTGGGATCCTGCAACGGGCAAACAAATTCATAGTTTATTTGGCCACCAAGGCCCAATCAGCTGCTTATGCGAACAAGATGGGATGCTCATTTCTGGTTCGTATGACAACACTATCAAAGTCTGGGATCTTGAAACCGGCAAACTGCTTTATAGTTTGGATCAGCATCAAGGCCCCATCACCTGCTTAAGTGTAAAAGATGGTCGGTTCTATTCTGGTTCGAATGACCGAACTCTTAAGATCTGGGACCTTAAATCTGGAATGCAGCTTCATAGCTTGGACGGCCATCTGCGTGCTGTCACTTGCCTTGAAGTAAAAGACGGGATGCTCTTTTCGGGTTCAAGTGATCAGACGATCAAAATCTGGGATATTGAAAACGGTCAGCTGATTCATAACTTAAAAGGTCACAAACGTCCCATCAGCAGCTTAAGCGTAAAAGATGGAATGCTCTTTTCTGGTTCGTATGACCGGAGCATCAAAGTCTGGGATCTTGGAACTGGACAGCTGCTTCAGAGCCTGGAAAGCCATAAAGGCCTTGTCAGCTGCTTAAGCTTAAAGGATGGGATGCTTATTTCAGGTTCATCTGATAAGAAGATTAAAATCTGGGATTTTAATCCACGTTCTACTTGAGAAGCGCCTGATTAGAACGATAGCAAAACTCGATGGCCCGCTTTTTTGGTTCCAGAGGAGAATTTTTGACAAAATCAGATCAAAACTTAATTGATCAAAATGGAGAATCTCCTAGTGAATAGCTATGAGAGACAAGGGGGATTGATAGGATGCAGTCATTTAATTCTCCCCTGGCCTCAAAAAAGGGCTTAAACAGTCCCTGTGGTTGTTTGTCCAGGAAACAAGAACCTGCCTAATTCTCGCAAGAGTTGCTCATTGCGATTAGTGTGGCTGACGAAGACTTGTGCAACTCTTGCGACATTCATTCCATCTGCATTAAAATTGCCTGAATTAGTTTCTTGTGTTCTTAAATTGATTGTGTCGTCGAACGACTTCATCGCATAGACAAGAACCGCTGGATTTGGGCTCGTGTTGTTCAGAAAATGGGTCTCAACACTTAATCGGACCTCTCCTTCTAAATTTTGCGTTTGAAGAACTTGCCTCAACACTTGCTTAGCTTCGGCTTTGAATTCTGTTAGGTCTGCAGCTACATCACTGTGCGGTATTGCGAGGATCTGATCATTGAAACGAATCGTGACCAAGGCTTTGAGAGGGAACGTCAGATCTGTCTGATCGAATTGGACATCGATGAACCGATCCCCTTTCTGAATCAATCTTTCATGAGTAATTACCGTTTCGGAAGCTGCCTCTGTTTGACTTGCCCTTGCGCCAAAACAGCTCAAGAATATCTCCTTGATCCAATTCACGAAGCTTGTGAAACAACCGCATAGGAACGAAGGGGCTTCAGCATGAACCGACTCGCGCATCGAACTGATGGTCGTTGGATCCGTTCCAATTCCGCGTTGAATAAGAAGAACTTCGCTTCCATCCAACCGGTTGTCGTTGATCTCAGCTGCTTGTTGACGGCTTACAGGAGTTGACATCACGACCTCATTTTAAAATTTGAAAAAGGATAGCATAGCAACCATAAACAGGCCATAAAAAAAACCATTTTCCAAACAAAAGTTTTTCTGAATTATAATTAAAAAAAAATTAAATCGATATTTAATTTAAATCAATCAGATGAAGATAAGAAACTCAGCGAATAGACTTCTTTTGGAAAAAATCCTTGCAGCTGCTCGCAGGCTTGTTTTCGCTCCTCTTGATCGGGATTTAGGCTAACAAGGAGGAGTGCCTTGTCGGAAAGATCTGCCCTTTTGTAAAGCGCTGCCGAAAACCGAGTTGGCTTTTGCTTAGAATCGAGGGCGCCGAAGTAGGCATAATCGATCGATTTCTTGAGGGCATTGCAAACAGGCCTTCCGAAAATCTCAGCCATTTCCAAAGCCACTTGGCGCGTCAGTTTTCCTTGAGGGTGAAAGGATGGAAAAAGATGGGTTGGACAAGGGATGATCCAATCGGGAATAGGCCAGTCCAATTTGTTGTGCTGCATGACCATCAGAGAAGCGATCGTTTTGGCAAGAGCAGCTTCCCCTCGTTGCAAATGGATCAGCAGAGCAAGGGGCGGCCCATAGTTCTCGCAGGCTGCCGCATGACGTTTAAACGGAGGGTGGTAAGAGAAACAGGTGCGGCACATCCCGGTGTGTTCGATTTGCACAAAACAGCGGGTGCAGCGGTGTTCCTGGTCTAACAAGGTGAGGTGCTCAAGGCACGACTGGCAAAACAAGCAGCGCAGATGGTTCGTTCTCTGCTGGCAACAGAGACAAAGAGGCGGATAGACCACTTCGATCAGTTTTTGACAGGCCTTCAGAAGCTGTCCTAAAACCCTGCTTTTATTTTTTGGATTCTTTTTGTGATCTTTCATATCAGACTTCTCACTCATGTGTTAACACATGCGCTCGTCATCCGAACGACTAAGGTCTTATGAAATCTCATTAAAATGAATCTCAAAAAACTATACCGCAATCGGTCAAGTTCTGTGAATTTGGACTCTGCGAGACAAAGCCAAATCGAAGCTTTGCGCTCCGAAAGACGAAGCCCTTCCCCTAGCGGGAAGGGTGAGAATGAGGATCGATTTGGCAAAGTCGCAGCTAGTCCAAATTCACAGAACTTGACCGATTGTGGTACAAATAGCATAGTTTTAGGACAGCTTCTCAGAAACATCGTTAATATTTCAGTCCATAGCGTGGCTTATCGAGCGTTCCTCTCACAGTCAAAGTGAGTGCCTCGGTCAATTTTAAGACGACATCCTGGCGCATTTTAATATCGATGTGGATGTTGCCGGAAAGATCGATAAAGGCGGTCTGATCGGCGGGAGAGAGGAAGAACTGCGCGCGCTTGCCATCGCTGAAAGAGTTCTTCATGTTAACCAAGTAGAACTTATCGCCGCGCAGCTCGATATCGATCTCTCCTTGAATGGGCGTTAATAGACCTGGGTCTAATCCGAAGTTCTTGATCATCTCGATCGGCGTTTCAAAGAGGGTCGATTCTTTTTTGAACGCGTTAGTAAAGTTCAAATGCCCATCTCCCATCCACCCGCGGGGATCGTTGAGATCGCCTCGGATCTCGCTCAAGCTCAAATTGCGGATCACAAGTGGTTTCACCATGGCATCGCGGCTGCCGATTTTTTTCATGAGGCTCGGCTGAAGGTCTTTGATCTGGAGAAGCGGGATGTGAAAGGACCATTTTTGATCGGAGGCGTTGTGGTCGATTGCAATCTTTTTGATCTGGAAAAGGCCCGCCTCGTCATCGATCCCCAGTTTCGAGATCTGGATCGATTGGGGCGTCGCCTCAATGACAGCGCGCAACCGGTCGAACTGGTAGCCGAGCAGTTCAAATTGCCGCCCTAACAACTGCCCGTTCAACTGGAACCCTTTTTTGGAATCGTTCCACAGGACGAGGTCCCCTTGGAACTCATACCCTTTGCCTAATTTCAGATTCTTGAACTTTTCCTTCATCTCTTTAGGGAAAAAGGCATCGAGGCGCGATCCGTCGATATTGATGTTTCCGGTCAGAACGGTCGCGTTCGAGAGCTGGGAAGAGGTCGCTTTTTTGAGCTTAACGTCGATGCCGCAAGCGGAACCTTGGACGCTTTCCCAAGAAAGAGCTGTCCCGTTAGAGCGGAACTCAGCCTGGATCCCTTCAGGTTTGACATGGTCGCAAACATGCAGCGATCCGACAGGAGCGCCTGTCAAGTCGACATGCAAACTTCCCCATAGGGGCTGCTCGTTCAAGGCTGTCTTAAAGTTACATTTGAGCTTGGCATTTTCATAACTGATCCCGATATTTTGCAGAGAGAAGATCTGATCTTTTATGCCATAGCGGCCGTCGCGCAAACTCCCCTTGAACAAAAGTTCATTTTTCGAGCTGTGCAGATCTCCCCTTCCTTCAAGAAAAGATTCGTAAGTGAACTGTTTCACATCGGAAGAGACCCATTTCGCATCAATGGCACGTTGGACTGCTTCGGGAGAAAGGGAAAATTGGATCTCGTGGAGATCGAACTGATCGTTTTGGATGACAGCATTTGCTTTGATCGCTCCCAAATAGTGCATCGAACCTTTGACATAGAGCTTAGGTTCGAACCCTTTGAGATGCAGCCCTTGGCCGTCCACATAGCAAAAGCGCAGCGGTGTTTCTTGTTTGACTAAGACATTGAACGGAAGGTTCGTGTCCAGAACAGCTGTGCATTCCCCCTCAACTGTCGGAGATCCTACCTGCCACTTGGCCCGTGCGCTGAGCGCAAAGGCTCCTTGGGATAAGGACTTGAACTTCGGATCCACCGCACTCAGCGCGCGCAAATCCCCTTGGAAAGAATCGATTTCGATGCAAACGTTCTTCTGGTCGCGCAAATAGGCTGCGCTCCCTTTCCACAAGAACTGTTTCCAGCTTCCTTCGATCTGAGAGATTGAGACCTTGCGATCGCCCACATCGAGCATGGCTTTTGTGTTGAGGCCGTCAGCATGGAGTTGTTCGATGATCCAACGATTGTGCTCCCTCTTTCCAATCAAGCTGAACTGATCGATCCGTTTTCCTTTGATCGACAGGTCTTTTCCATGGGCCTTAAAGTTGAACACTTTGCCTTCCCATTTCATATCGGTCTTCACTTCCCCTGCTAATTGCCATGCATCGAGCTCGTTTGCATCAAACTCTGCAGAGGCAAACAGTCCTGAAGACATGATGAACTTCAGCTGTTTTTGAAGATCTTCGATCTTGATGATCGGGCGCATCTCAAAAAAGAGGAGTTTCCCATCGCGGCTAAAGACCACCTTGCCCATTTGCAGCTGCGTGCCGTAGAAGTGGGTCGAGTTCCGATCAAACTGCAAGTCCCATCCCAATGAAGGATTGAGGTCCAGCTGCCCATTGAACCTGCCGATCTCTTTTTTGGCATCGTGGATCTTGATATCGAAAAGGGCTGAGCGCTCTGGATTGAATTTAAAATTGTCGATTTGGACCTGATAGGCCGAGCCGTCTGCCAGCACCCAGGTCCCTTTGCCGTTGTTAAGGACCATCTCGCCTAAATAAGCGTCGTAATGCAGAATACAGCTTGCATTCGAAAGGTAGCTCTGCTCGCTAAGAGGGATATGCAAGTTGGAAAACTCGCCTCCGAACGCCCATTGGGTTCTGGCCTCCTCTCCGCGCACTTCGCTCGCAAGGGCCAATCCCCCTTGACCGCTGAAGAACTTCCCTTCAAGCTCACCTAAGGAAGAGAGCTTTAATTGGGGAAAATGCCGGGCCACTTCCTGCAATGAGGAAAGATCGCCTGCGATGCTCTTTGTTTCAACCATCAGGTCGAAATCATCGCCGCCGAGCAGGCGCACGGCAACATCCCCTTGGATTTGCAGTCCATGGCAAATAGCATTCAGGCTGTCGGCTTGGACGATCCCGTCTTTGATCTGAATATTGCCGGTCAGCTGCTCAAAATTGAGGTTGAGGTTTTTATGGACAAATGTCCCTGACTGGACTGGAAGATCGCCCATCAAACTATGCGTGTTGACGTCGTAGGAAAAAAGGGCCCTTCCTTCCGTGTGGAGGAGTTGAGGGTCTTTTTCGCCAAGCTGGGGCAGGACCAGAGCAAACCAGGGATGGTCGAGGCGAAGGGCCTCGCCTTGCACAGACCAGTTCCATTGAGACCCTTTAAAGGTCCCAAAGATGTCAATTGCCCCTTTAAGCTGCAAATCTCCAAGCATAGCCTTCGCAATCGGCCCGTAGCTCGCCTCGGTCAGCTTTTCTGAGCGGAGCCATCCTTCCGACACTGTCCAAGCTCCCCGCTTTTCCATCAACTGCGCAAGCGATGTGGGTCCTTGCGCTTCAAAACCCCATTGAAGCGTTTCACAGCCAATAGCAGCCTCTCCGATCCAATCCCATCCCGACTCGTTCTTGATCAACGACCCTTTGAGATGGCATGGCGCTGCTGCATTCTTGATACCGGGAAAAGCAAGGGCATAAAAATCGTTGATGTCCCCTTTGAACTCCGCATCGAGCAGATGCTCGGCCTGCGTTCCATGGATGACAAGGCTGCCCTCTACCTTTCCGATCTTGGCAAGCAGTGTTGAGGATTTGAGCTCACCCGCCTCGACGAGAAGATCCCCCTCTAATTGACACAGATGGGCGCGTTCTCCGAATCGCCCTTGCCCGCCGAATAAATGCAATGCACCCTGTTCAATCTGCCATTGTCCATTGTCCAAACGTGAAGCTTGCGCTTCCAGTTTTGCCATTGCAGCGGAGACTGTTGATTTAGCCGTTGGGAACTCAAGGCATAAGTTCTGTGCTTTGACCTCGTCCACCTGAATGCGCCTGCAGGAATTTTTGAAAAATTCGAGGACAAATTTCCCTTCCACATTTCCTTGGCTGCAGATTTTCTTCATCCCTTCCGGCATCGCCATTTGCGCAATCCAATCCAAATGGCTGGCATCTGCGCGCTGCAGCTCAATATGGACAATCTGCAACTCCTCCTCCGGTTGGCATAGCGTGAGGACCGCATCCACTCTCTGCATCTCAGATCCCATCGCAATTTGAGTTTCCAACCAGTACCTTCCGTCAGGCTGGATCCCCCCTTTCCCCGTGACCTGGATCGGCCCCTTCTGTTCTCCTTGGACTATCAACCCCTCCATTCCAAACTCTGGGTCTGTGTGAGGCGCAAGGGTGCAGTTTAAGTTGATCTGCTCGAGGGAAATCCAAGGGCTTTCCTGATCGCCTGCCATCAGCCACTTTCCACCTTTAGCTTGGATATGCGCGGAGAGCTCTTCCCAAAATGACATTTTTCCTTGAGCTGGACAATAGGCAACCACCGCTTCTAGATCGGCAAGGGCAAGCTCCTTTCCTCCGACCTGATGTGTGAAAAAGAGATTATCTGCTTTGACATTGCAAAAAAACTCGGCAACTTCGGCATGTTCATTGATTGCCCCATGGCCTTCGATGGCAATTTCCCCATGCGCATCTTTCCAATGCAGCGATCCTGCCGACGAAAAAAATGGTAAAAGAGGAATAATCCTACCGCAGTTATTTTCATGCAGTTGAAACCGATAGCCTAACTTCTGACCTAAGTCCGATAGATCGACGGTGAGAAGCGGAGAAGCCGCTGCGCTAGGTTCATAAGAGAGGAAAAAAGTTCCTAATTGTTCTGGTAAAGATCCAGGATGAAATGAAAAGAATAGCCGGTTGACGGGAAGCGATGAGGGAAATTGGAGGACGCCATGCTGCATCTCCCATCGGATTTCACAACGGGGATGGGAAAAAAGCGCAGGAAAAGGGATGCTGCTGCCATTTTGAGCAGCTTGATTTTCTAAAAAGAGATGAGGATGCTCCAATGCAACGTTAGCCAAGATCTTCGCATGACGCCAATCGGCACGCAGTTCAAGCTGCGCTTCATCGATCTTGACCTGGCTTGCGCCTTGAGAGCAATGGAAGCCGATGATGCTGAGCTTCTCCCCTTTCCAGACCATCTGGTCATAGCCCCATTCTAAACCAGGTCTATTAGGAATGGCGTTGCTTAGAGCAATTTTCACACCAAGGAGGATCAAGCTTTTGCGAAAGACAAAAAGGGAAGTTAAGAGGAGAGCCGCTAGGAGCCATTTGAGGCGGCTTGATTTGGGATTTGCCTGCGATAAATGATGGTTGGGCGACATTTTTCTCCGAAATTTGCATCCGTTTGGCCATCTTGTTGCTTATCTCATATCGACTAAAAAAAATACACCGAAACAATTTGAAAGAATGGGGAATTAGGCTAACGAACGGACTGTTGATATAACCCCCCGAAAACGAATCGAAAATCGGCTCAACAAAACCAAAAACTTGACGTAACCTGAATTGACGACAGGCTCCAGTATCCAACCTCACAAACATTTACGCAAAAAGAACAAAAAAATTTAAAAGAAAAACAAATTGCCGATCGTAAAATTCATTCTGCCTCAAAATTATTAATCAGAAATCCCATAAACGCCTTAATTTAAACATGTTAAGAAAAGCGCAAAGGAGGATTATAACAACTATAGAAAAAACACTGATTGGGGCTATTTGAGAATAACTGTCCATAGGGAGTATAATCAGCCTCATCCATTTTATGGAGGATATATTATGACAATGTATGCCCGTTTGATGACCGGTCTTCTAAGACCTCTAAATACAAGCTCGTATCTCCTTGAAAGACGAGCATTCTCTACGGAGAACAATCATTCTATTTTTTCATTATTTAAGAGAATATTCCCATCTGACGCTTCGTCTCATACCCCTGTTAGCAAACAACCTCAAGTCATCCTCCTTCCTGAACAAGAATTGAAGGAACTATGCGATAGGAACTTTGAAAGACAGTTAAAAGAGATTGCTGAAAAGGCCAAGCAGACGGCTTCAATTACGTCTAAAAAAGCAGCGTCGAAAGAATAGATTCTCTTCATGCATAAGTTGGTTTCAATCCACAATGGGATTGAAACCAACAGATCATTGGAGGTGGGAAGTATTAAAGCTAGGATCGCTTTTCCGTATTCAGCCTATCTTCAACTTGGACTTTGGACATCTCTGTTTTTGTTACAAAATGACGCCCTAATTTTCCGATAAATTGGATCGAATGAAGCGGGTTATTGGAGAACACGTATTGACCAATCATTGAACAATGTTTAGCAATTGGAGCTTTTCTTCCTACAACAACTTTGCTCGGATCATAAATTTCAAAAATCCCCTTTGGAGAATCTTCGAATAAGCGATTAAATTCCTCTGATTCAATGGGAGTATTTTTATTTTTATCCTCATCTAAAGCAGCAAACATCTTTACCGAATAAGGAGCAAGCCTTCCCAAAGGAACTTTTTCAGCCAGTTCTAATGCAAGATCCGGCGAAAGGTGCATAAAATAGTTCGCTTTAGGATTAAAGAATGCAAACAGCTGTTTTTGCGTCATTATCGAAGGTCCAACAGCATTCACTATGATTCCTTTTGTTTCATCACTTTCTAGCGCATTGATTCCAGCTTGATACAAACATTCTTCCCCGACAGGTTGTTGGATCTGGTTGCCGCTACCAATAACAGGCAAGACTTTCCAATTGCAGAATTGTTCAGGAGAATAGTCATGTCCCATGTTGACCCTCCCATCCAATGTAGGATTGGGCAAAACAATCCCTGGACGAAGAGCAATAGCACGCCCTCCTACCAACGGAAGACCTAAGAGATGCTCATCTGTTTTTTTCTTCAGGCTTGCATAAGTGCAATCAGATGTTCCATTGATGGTTGCAGCAATGGATGATATCTGAAGAAGCGATGTTCCTCCTGAAATATCTTGACCTACTTCAGAAACAGACTCGAAAAACACCATCGGTATATCAAAATTGACACTGATTAAGTCTTCTTTGGATGGAGCGATCGATGACCCTATGAGATTGATTCCGACTATCTTATCGCAAGTTGAAACGTTTAGCAGCTCCAATCCGTTTCTAATAGCAGCAACGACATACTCACGATCAGATAATTTCGAACGATCGACTCTAACGAATTGAAGCGATTCGCTGTTATATTTTTCATTTCCTTTAGACCCCGTCAAGGCTATAACTTGATAGCCAGCCTCTCTAAGCTTTAAGATCGGTGTTTTGGCAGTTTGGCCACCCGCGCCAGAAATGACTGCAATTTTAGATTTCTGAACTTGGATTTTTTCGCTGTCGAGTTCCGTACTTTGAATTAGATTACTGAACTTTTGTTGTTGCAAATTTGAATTATATAATCTTCCATAATCACGTCTTTGGATATTAATAGCTGATTTCAAACAAAACATATAATAATCTCCATATTTATAGTATTAGCCGGCAATTATTCTGCATTAAATTAATTAAAAAATCAACTGATTTATAATACACTGAAAAACAAGCCGGAATTAAATCTCAATATGCTTATTATAAGAAACTTAACGAGATGATATTAATTTTAATAACTTCTGTCTTAAATCGTTTTAAAGCTTAATAAAGACGCCCCATCATCAAACTGTGCAAAAAAGCAATCCGCACTAAAATATTCTACTAATAATGAGTGTATTGCGACTTTCAAAGTCGATAGAATGCACAAAACTGAAAATCCAAGTACCTGCAGATGTGCTATATACACGAGAAGGCTGCGAAGACTTTTCAAAGGTCCTGTGAACCTTTGAAACGCAAAGCAGGTGAAGTGCCATTGGGCACGAACGGGGGAAAAGCAAAGCAGATGAAGCGCCCTAGGGCACGTACTGGTTACAAAGCCAAAAACAATCTTTGAAACACGAGGTGGATATAAACGATTGTATCAATCGTTGCTAGGAAGAAACTCGAGGTATTGCTCACGGGATAGCAACTGATCAAGCTCGTCTGGCTGCGTGACCTTGATCTTGAACAGCCATCCTTGCGTTTGGGCATCCTGATTGATCTCATGGATGAAGTCGTGCAGCCGTTGGTTGATTGCAACGATCTCGCCTGAAACGGGAGAATAGATGTCGGCAGCGGCCTTTGTCGATTCCAATACGGCAACCTCTTCACCAGCCTTTACTTTTTTTCCAACGGCAGGCAGCTCAAGGTAGACTACCTCTCCAAGCTCTTGCTGTGCGTGGTGGGTAATGCCGACAGTGCCGATTCCGTTTTCAATGTTGATCCATTCATGGGTTTCAGTGAATTTCATGATGATTTCTCCAACTTTAAAGTTGCCCAAAGCCTCGGATTTTGATCAATGCCCCAATCATGCGACCTTAACGCAAAATGCTGAGGTCCGCCATGAGGGCGGTTCAACCGGTATGTGAATCCTAATCGATCGAAATGATCGGGATCATATCCATGCAAACAAGAAGCGGGGATAACGGCCCGCAGCCAATACGACTTTTTATCAAATGCAAAGTCGACTTGCAGTTCGGCAGGATCGCAAAGCGGATGGGAGTCTTCCGTGCGGAAATGGGTGATCTCTAAAGCGCGGATCCCTTGCACCTCTTGCGGCAAGATGACAAAATGATGGCAGAACCGGGTGACGAAGCCTGCGTTCTTAAGATCGCGTGTATCGATAAAGAGCTCGAGCGCATCTCCCTCTGAAAAACGGGGATAATGGGCCCCTTCGAACGGCTGGTGGACCGTTGCTTCGATGACCACCCCCTCTTCACTCCAGGAAAGGGCAACATCAGCAAACGCCTCCTCTCCTAAAAATGCTGAGGTGTTCGGAAGAAAAAATGCCGGCTTTAATCGTTTTGATGAGGGCAGCGCCTTACCGTAGCGAACGGGCGTTGCCACCGAAAAAAAATCAAGCGGTGCTAATGCAGGCATTGCCTCTAATGCATCGAAGGCCATTACATCGACTCTCCTGAAGAAGCTGTCAATTGAATAGCCTTCTTGTCTTGAATGGTCTTCAACAGGTCGGTAAAGAAACTGCGCTGAGCATCCAATGAGAGCATATGGTGGCCTTGCTCCATCTCTTCGACTGCAACACTGTTCACAGCATCTTCACCGAGAACACGGTAGAAAGCTAAGGAACCTAGATGCCCGACGTCAATCGATGACCATCCTTGGACAGGCACTTCAAACATCTGATCTTTGGCAAAGAGGAAGTCGCTGCTTCTTTCCACTGTACGCGTGGTTTTGCAAAGTTTCCATTGCCCTTCTAAGGACTGGTCGATTTCACCCTCTGCTTGGATCCATCTTCGATCTTCAGGATTTGCTTCGATCTGTTTTTTGATCTCGCTTAAGAAGCCATAGAGCCGGTATTGCGTGTAGAAAGAGGAAGGAATTTCTCCCCCTTTTGCTAATAGAGGATCAGCTAAGGTGCGTTGGGAGTCTTCGATCGCCTTAAAGAGATCGGCAAAGGCTATTTTGCAAACTTGTTCTCTGACTTCTTTGATCGGCTTCCAAGATCCATCCGCTTTTTGGAATTGTGAAGAGCTCTTGCGGCGCGCATCAGGATAAGACTCCTCCAATCGTTTATCGAGCATCCGCTCCAATGTCCCATCTTGCCTGGCTTGGGCAAATCTGAGAATGGTGCGTTCGTTGCTCCTATTAAGCACAAAGATCCGATAGAAGGTTTGTTGGTCTTCAGAAAAGGCATTGAGCGATTCCTGAACTTTCAACGATGCTGCAGAAGCATCTTGCCCACGGAGGGGTGCTGCGCGCAGAAGCTCAGCGAAACGGCGCTGATCCCTGACATGATCAAACGGTCCTGTTTTTCCCGCGCTCCTCAATCCAAAGGAGGCTTGGCGGACTTGAGCCTTATCCAATGCTGCCAATATCCTTTCTGGATGCTGGTCAAGGATGCATGATTGGGCAAAGGAATCGATCTTTAAACGGACATCCGCTTTCAGTTTATCGAGGACACTGTGCCTTTCTGCTGCAGACTGCGCCTGGCTTGATGCAAGCTGGGAGAACTGCTTTTTTAACAATTCCCAAGATCGGTCTTCCACTTCCCAATCCCAGGTTTCTTTTAAACTGATTTGCCGAACGAGGTCGTCTTTGCGGACTTCGGCATATTCCACTTCGATTTGCTGCTCGACTAGTTCTGGAGCTCTCTTTTCAACTTGATCAATAGATGCAAATTGGTGGGGCAGGGAAAATTGGTTCTTTCTTTGCGCGCTGTCCAATGATACCCCTTCGACGTACATTTGGAGGCGGCAGATGTCCAAAATGTCTCTAAACTGCAAATGTTCGGGAAGTTCGTAAAGATCAATCTTTAGCGCATTTTTTGTGTATTGATGGAACTGCTGAAGGGGCAATGGATCAAGAAAAACGCTGTTTCCAATATCTTGGAAAAGGCGGCGGAACAGCATGACTTGCCGCCAGCTTTGCAACAAAGAACGTTCGTCCGCTGCAAATTGGCGGACTTGGTTCTGGTAATATGTTTCGACATCCTGCGCCTGAATCTTATCCTGGCGGGAAACTTCCCGATAGCCGTTTACGATATTTTGATAGAGTTCCGACCGGACTGCTTCATTGGAAACATGGTACCCTTTATCTTCTGCAAATCGGGCAGCATTGATGATCAATTGACCTGCCAGCTCAATAAACCGAGGGCCGAACCAATCTTCTAATGTATGGAAACCGAACAAAGAGAGGTCTGCATGGACAAGCACCGGGTCGGAAAGCCCGACTTGCTCAAGTTGATGGACTAAAATTTGTTTCAAAAAGTCGGGAGGCAGCATCGTTTGGTCTAAGTAAAGCTGGAATAGGATCCCCAGTGTCTCAACGGTAAACTGATCCGACTTAGTCTTAAGGAACATCAAGTGCTGGTTTAAGCTCGGTAAAAAACGGCCCCATACGGCTTCGGCGCTGACTCCAGGAAATTGGGGATGGGAATAAGGGCGGAAGGATTTGATCCGCGCAAGGCGCTGTTCAAACTCAGGCTTAAGCTCTTCGAAATAACGGCGTGCAAGCATCATGGCCATTCCGGAAGCAATGAGGTCCTTTTCGATGACGCTATCGTTCAGAAAGTTCGGAATGTTCCCTTTTTGCCAGGAGTTCCTATCGAGTGGAGAAGTGGCAATGAGCCTGCATAAGGTGGCGACTTCCCTCTGCATGATATCGGAGCCGTCGATCCCTTTGCCAATGGCGCGGTCTGGCGCTTCCTGCTGTTGGGAAAGAGAACTGAATGTGCCAAAAAAGGAAAACGAAATGACGATCACCACCGTGACGATGATGAAAAAGAATCGCTGATGCTTTCGGAAAAAACTGAGCATTGGTAACACCTTATCTAATCTTATGGCCTTAAGGGAGGGGTACTCCCCTTGTGCCGTGGGAAAAGTTAAGATGTTACTCGGAAACTGCTAAATTCCCAAATAAAATTATCGGCTTCAACCCTTTACAGGTCGAAGTATTCGCTGACCCGTTCTGTCCAGGTTCTGCGGAATGGACGTCTAAGGGCATTTAAAAATCGCTGCGTTCTTGATTGTCTTGGTAGGCAGCTCAGTACTGAATCAATCATTTGTCTAAACATAAAATAAACCTTACGAATTGGTTAGTTCCATAGTTCTTCTAATGTCCATTTTAATTAAACTTTATTTGAATTTCAAGACATTTAAAAGACTTTATGAGAGCATTGCAAAGCTGAATTTTATAACCCACTAAAAACCAATTACTTAACAAACAATTTGTCAATTGACCAAATTAAAAGCATGAAGAAATGAAAGAAATAAAGACAGGCCCTGGGGCTAATGGGATGGTATTTATACCCTATTTTCTTATCCGGCCTTCCTAAATTAATAGGCTTTAGCGTAGATGACACGCCGTTGGCTCGGCTTTCCGCTGATCGGGCATTTCCCTTCTTCCAGAGGCGAATTATTGGGGATGCAGCGGACTGTTACGCTTAGGTCCTTCTTGATCTGCTCTTCGACATCGAGATCGCCGCACCAATGGGCAAGGGCAAATCCCCCGTGGATCTCAGGGTTTTCTGCATTCTTTGGAGTGAAAAATGCGTAAAACTCTTCTTTGGTATCAATCTTTTTAATGTGGGAATTGCGGAAGTCAAGGGCGCGCTGATACATGCCGTTCTGGATCTCGTCGAGGATCGATAGAACTGTCTTGAGAAGCTCTTCGCGGGTGACCTGCTGGATATCCTTATGCCCTTTATCACGGCGAGCAAGGGGCAGTTTATCAGCAGCGATATCTCTTGGACCGACTTCGATCCGGATGGGAACCCCTTTTTTGATCCAAGACCATGTCTTGTCCCCTCCCCGCATTTCTCTCTCGTCGATGGTCACAGTCAATGGACGTCCATGGTAATTGAGATGCCGAAGCTGTCCTGCTAGCGCATGGCAATATTCCATTACAGAAGCTTTGGTCTCTTCTTTATGGATGACGGGCAAAAGGACGATGTGCGAGGACGCGACGCGCGGCGGCAATACGAGCCCGTCGTCATCGCTGTGGGCCATGACCATTGCGCCGATCAGCCTTGTCGTCATCCCCCATGATGTGGTCCATGCGTACTGGGTCTCTCCAACTGCGTCGCGGAAGCGTATTTCAGACGCTTTAGCAAAGTTTTGTCCTAAAAAGTGGGATGTCCCCCCTTGCAAGGCTTTCCTATCCTGGGTCATCGTTTCAATCGAGTAGGTGGCAACAGCTCCTGGGAACCGTTCTGAAGGGGTCTTTTCTCCAGTAATGACTGGTATGGCAAGGCAGTTCTGAACAAAGTGTTCATAGACGCCGAGCATCCGCTCCGTCTCTTCTCTTGCTTCCTGCTCTGTGGCATGGGCGGTATGCCCTTCTTGCCATAGAAACTCTGCCGTACGCAAAAACATCCTTGTGCGCATCTCCCAACGGACAACGTTTGCCCATTGGTTGATCAATAACGGAAGATCACGGTAGGACTCGACCCATTTAGAAAACATCTCTCCAATGATCGTCTCCGATGTCGGACGGACGATCAACGGCTCTTCAAGAGGTCCAGCAGGAACGAGCTTTCCATCTTTTCCCATTTCGAGCCGATGGTGCGTGACGACGGCGCACTCTTTGGCAAATCCTTCGACGTGGGCGGCTTCTTTTTCCAAAAAGCTCAATGGAATGAACAAAGGGAAATAGGCGTTTTGATGCCCAGTATCCTTAAACATCTTGTCAAGGATCTGCTGCATGTTCTCCCAGATCGCATATCCCCAGGGCTTGATGACCATGCACCCGCGCACAGGAGAATGTTCGGCGAGGTCGGCAGCCTTGATAACGGCTTGATACCACTCAGGATAATTTTCCTGTCTTGTTGGCTGGATGGCAGTCTGGGTCTTTGTCGACATAATGCTCTCTTATGGGTTCTATAAGCTGGTATATTCTAAACTTAGCTGGTTTAAATGAGTAGCCAAAAGGGTTTTTAAAAAGGACTTTGCTTCTAAGATTTCATGGGCGGACGCCTGAGTCCCCAGGATGGGGAAAGTATAGAGCTTCATCGCTTCCAAAACTTGGGAATCATCCCTTAGGATATCGCGCAAATAGTCTTCAGGCGGCATCACAAGGGAAATGGTCCCTTGATGCAAAAAGCCTCCCTTAGTCTTCCTCTGCGCGGCTCCAGCAATCTTTTTCCCTTCTAATATGAGGTCGTATTTTGTCGGCTTGGCCATACAAAAATGCTGGCATTGGAAGTCCAATGACGCAAAGTCGTCGGTGGTCAATGAAAGATCGGAATGCTCGCGGATGAACTCTTTTACTGCGCCGAGCACAGCGCGATTGACAAACGCATAGTTGTCGAGGGTGTTCAGCGAAAATTCTGGCCGGCTCGAAGGAACGACGACAGAGAATGCCATATCCCACACATGAAAGACAATCCCCCCGCCTGTCGGACGGCGGGCCAGGTTCAGGTTCCTTTTTTTAACACCGTCTAAATTAAGGTACTTTCCTGGATCGACAAAATAGCCGTAGGTGGCACAATCCCCTTCCCAATCATAAAGGTGCAGGACCGGACGTGATTTCTCCCACGCTCCTTCTAATAGCTCAGCATCGATCTGCATGTTCTCAGCAGCTGAGCGGACTCCTGTATCTAAAATCTCCCACATCGGCTTATCCAAGAGGCTTCTCAGAAATCAAACGAAACCTAGGAACCTGGTTCCCTTCGACAGAGACATTTTCAACAAAAAATTTTAACGGACGAATCCAGAGGGCGTGATCTCCAAAATCCTTAGAGTCGTACAAGGATTGGTAGACCACCCAAAGCTGCAGGTCTTCCGAGGAGCGAGCGATCGCCAGCACTTTATACTGCTTCCCCTTAAAATGCTCAAAAAGCGCGCCAATAGGAACTTGTGCCTTTAACGCATCTTCTTCCTGCCTAGAAACTTCTGTAGTCATCGACTCTTTCTCCATGGCCAAAGAGATTAATATTTGGATTTAAATATAAACTATGTCTGAAAATAAAGAAAATAGAAACGGGGAAGTTAAAACTTCCCCGTAAATGAGCTCAACATGTGAAAATCCCTTATTGAATAAGCGCCCAAGCTGTCAAGGCTTGCAATGCATTTAAGCGATTGCCCTCAACAACAACAGGATCTACTTCGGCCTCGAGCTCTTCATAAGCTTTATCCATACTTGCGGCGTACTGCTCAGGATATGCAGCTTCCAAAGCCTTTTTCCAATCATCTCTTTGGACTAAAAAGGCGCATTTTTCTTCATCGTTCTGCTGTTTTGATTGAACCGACTGAACTGCGGATTCAAGATCTTGATCCGTTAAAGCGCTGCATCGGAAATACAGCATATCTTCGACATCAATTTCAAGCCTAAGCTTCTCTCTGAGTTTGATCGGATATCCCAAATAGACTTCAATCTCATCAAAAAACGGTAACACTTCCGTTTTATCACGCGCAATTTCTTCTAAAAGCTGGATCGGCCATACTGTCTTCGTCAGGAATTCGGCCAGCGGCTTGAGTCCTTGCCCTTCGAGCATCTTCAAACGCTTAGCAATCCCAACATGCAGAATAGATAGGGAAACCCGATCTCCGCAAGTTTCTGACGCATCTGCAATGATATTGAGGAAAACCTCTCTAAACTCAGGATCTTCTTCCGCCTGTTTGAGGTATCCGATGATTTTTTTGGCGAATTCAACCTGGAACTGACCTTGCCTTTTGTAATCAGCCGTATCCGATAGCCTTGAAATCCATGTTGCGACATTGCCTTCACCTGCTAGGTGGGGATATTCTCTTGGCTCCTCACAAGCTACAGAAGAGAGTTCTTGCACGAGCTGGGCAAATGAGCGGATCTGCCCGTCATGATGCTGTTCTGCATGCCACATGTCATAAGAAAAACGTGGGCCATGATATCCTTCAGCTGTCACTGCTTGGTGCAAATGATCCAAAACGTTTTGGGAAAGGCCCGTATTTGTTAAATCGATTGTGCATTCCGGCGATAAGTTAAGGATTTCAGATGGAAGCCCCTGAAGACCTCGATTACTCTCAAGGCAAAGATACCGCAAAGCATCCATCCCTCCAATTTCAGGAGGTACCGATGTTACTCCCGAGCTATGAAGTTCTAATCGCTGCAAATGAGAGAGCTGACCGATTTCTCTTGGAAGCGCGCCCAAAAAGCTATAGCACATGGTAAGAAACCGCAATCGCTCAGGAAACGGTTTCTCATTCAACATCGGCGGAAGACTTGAGATCGTCGCATAGAGCGTCATCTGCATTAGACTAGCCGTGTTTGCACACCAGCCGCCCAAAGACTCACCTTTAATAAATGAGCGAAACACAGTCACAGCACTTTCTTGCCGCCCCCCTTGACTCCGATGCCAATCTTCTAAAATGGTTTCATGTCTAGGGGTCAAATCGCCTAAAGATTCGCTTAAACTATTTAACAACACACGAACATTGTCTTTAGCGTGATGCTCTCCCCACTGCGGATCGTTGGTCTGAGGACTGCCTGAGCGAGCCCAAACCTTGCCGGCAATCCCATTTCTTTCGTTTTGGCTAATGGTGTCGAAAACCTCAAAAGCTACACGCTGAACAGCCTCTTGCAGCCTGGGCAACGAGTCGAATACATGGACTTGGCCATAATTGGGTTCGGCAGGTTTCCCGGCTAGATCATAAATGTTGTAACAAACCTTATTTCTGAAATCAACAGGAAGAGCATCTAAGCTAGCTCTGAGCGCATTGTGATCATCGGAAGCATAAAGGGTATAGAGATGATCATAAACATTCTTTGACTCAGAAGGATGTAAAGCCATTTTTTCAAACTCCATTTATTAATAAAAACATTATTATTTCGTATCAAATAATAACAAAAAAAATATAATTAAATTATTAAGACAAACTAAAAACATAAATACATTTAAACTAGTCTATCCCCCTTCATTAAAGGGGGTTTGCCAAAAAAAGGGGCAGTCCTTAGAATCGGGTTGAGGGATACCTCTTCCAGAAGGATGTCATATGTTTGATAAATTCACTAATCGTGCCAAGCAAGTCATCAA